>NZ_JBSHBJ010000005.1:0-1102 GCF_053611945.1 Kribbella sp. NPDC054772
CCACCGAGCCCACCGAGAACAATCTTCCGATTCACCGGATCTTCCGTCACCCGCGCTGACTCAACGACGTACTCGGACGTCGGTTACGGGTGCTTCCATCTCAACTTCCGCTCGCTCTCCCGACCGTGCTGTCACCGGCAAGTTGCCTGGTCAGCACGGTTTTCGTTGTTCCGTCAGGGAACTCATCACCGGGCGGCTATGCGCGCCCGGGGGATCAGAATTGTTGACGAAAAAGTTTGTAACCGGCCACGCCAGGTGTCGTTAGCAACTAAGACGAATCCGTCAAACCCGAAAGGAAACCTGGCATAATGCAGGTAACTCGCAAGATCGTCGCGGCTGCGGCAGTGGCGACCGTCGCCACCCTCGGTCTGGCCACCATGGTGAGCGCCAACGTTCTGGACGACGCGCAGCAGAAGGCCCAGGACGCGGGTCTCGCCGACACGGTGTCCTCGGTCGCCCAGAAGGGCTACGACGCGGGTCACGCTCGCTGGTGGGGCGTCCGCAAGGACGGCTCGCTGGTCGCCATCGACCGCAACGACCTGGGCGCCGTTCAGGCCTGCCACAACTTCGGTGCCGGCACCGGCATCGGCGGCACCGTTCCGGCCAACGACATCACCGGCATCGTGGGCTGGGGCAACGACGGCAACAGCGTGACCGCCGTCAAGACCTGCGAGCAGGACAACGAGCAGAACCGCCAGTGGTACAAGGCCGACGGCAACGGTGTCGTCTCCGTGTCCGACAACAAGGTCGGTCCGTGGCAGGTCTGCCACAACCAGATCGACGCCACGGGCATCGGCGGCACCGTTCCGCTGACCAACCCGACCGGCATCCTGGGCCTGGACAACGACGGCAACTCCGTTGACTCGCTCAAGACCTGCGAGCAGAGCAACGAGCAGAACAACTGACCCTCCCTGGTCAGTGATGCAGGACCCGAAAGAGCCACCTCGGTGGGGTGACTGATTCGGAGCACCATCGCAGTACGCAACACCGGCGGGGGGGGGGGGGGGGGCGGCAACGCCCGCCGCGACCCCCCGGGGTCCCCGACCCCCCCCCCCCCCCCGCGGCCCCCGGCGGCGCGGCCCGCCGCGCCCAGAGGGCGCGG
>NZ_JBSHBJ010000005.1:1112-17682 GCF_053611945.1 Kribbella sp. NPDC054772
CCCGCCCCCCTGGGGGGGGGTCCTTTTTGCGTCCCCCCTCCCCTTCCCCCCCCCGGGGCGCGGGGGGGACCACCCCCCCCCGCCCCGGCCCCCGCTTCTTTATGCCCCCAGCCACGCCCGTCACCCGGTTGCCCACGGGCGGACCACATCTCGCCGAGTCGTGTCGAATGGTTGCTACCCGATTCCCCGAGTCGTGGAGCGCGGTCACAAAACTCGAACCAGCTCCCACGACTCGACGGCCAGTTACCTGACGAGGTCGCGGAGGTCTACGCGGGAGCCGTTGGGGAGGTTGTGGGTGAGAAGGGACCAGATTCCGGTGGCGGCGGACTCGGGGGTGATGAGGGCGCCGGTGCGTTTGAGGTCGTGGAAGCGGGCGACCGAGGGGAAGTCGGACTCGGCGGTCGCGCGGATCTCGGACTGCATCGCGGTGTCGACCACCCCGGGTGCCACCGCGATCACCCGGCACCCGTCGGCCGGTTGCTCCTGGCCCACGGTCCGGACCCAGTGCTCGACGGCTGCTTTGCCGGCGTTGTACGACGACCATCCGGCGTACGCCGTCTTTGCGGCTCCCGAGGACAGCATCACGAGATGCCGCTCGCACTTCAGGTGCGCCGACGCGCGGAGGAACGCGGCGCCGAGGACCTGTGGTGCGGCGGAGTTGAGGAGCGCGGCCCGGGTGTAAGCGCCCGAGTCGGCGCCGGCGGCGGGACCGATGGGGGTGACGGTGCCGGCGTTGTGGATGAAGATCGCGCGATCGCCGTCGTACTCGGCGAGTTCCTTCGTGAAGTGCTGTTCGACGAGCAGCCAGTCGGCCGGATCCGCGAGGTCGGCGCGCAGGTGTTCCGCCGTACCTCCACGTCGGGAGATGTCGATGACGCGGGCGTCCGGGAACGGCACCGCCGCGGCCAGCGCAGCACCGATCCCAGCCGAAGCCCCGGAAATCCAGACGAGAGCACTCACCCGCGAGAGCTTCTCACAACCCCAACCCGACCCACTGACACCCCGAACCGAGTGACGCGGGTCCGGTCGGGCTCACTGGCGCCAGGCCTGGGCGACTTCCAGGAAGAGGTCGTTGGCTTCGCGCTCGCCGATGGTGACGCGGACGCCTTCGCCGGGGAACGGTCGGACCGAGACGCCCTCGGCCTGGACTTCTTCGGCGAACTTCACCGTGTCCTCGCCGAGCTCGAGCCAGACGAAGTTGGTTTCCGACTCGGGTACGTCCCAGCCGGCGGACCGGAGCTCGTCCACGACGCGGTTCCGCTCGGTGACCAGGGCATCGACGCGTTCCAGCAGCTCGTCCTCGACGGCGAGGGACGCGATCGCGGCCGCCTGGGCCACGTAGCTGACACCGAAGGGCAGCGCGCATTTCCGGATCGCCGCGACCACCGGCGGGTGACCGATCGCGTACCCGACCCGGAACCCGGCCAGTCCGTACGCCTTGGAGAAGGTCCGCAGTACGAGCACGTTCGGGCGGTCCCGGTACACGTCCACGCCGTCGACGACGTCAGCGTCGCGAACGAACTCGCGGTACGCCTCGTCGATCACGACCAGGACGTTGGACGGTACGGCGTCGAGGAACGCGAGCAGCTCGACACGGCGTACCACGGGGCCTGTCGGGTTGTTCGGCGTGCAGACCAGGACGACCTTGGTGCGATCGGTGATCGCGGCTTCCATCGCCTTGAAGTCGTGCCGGGCCTCGGCGGTGAGCGGAACCTTGACCGACGTCGCGCCGGTGAGCTGAACCGCGATCGGGTACGCCTCGAACGAGCGCCAGGCGTAGACCACCTCGTCACCGTCCGCGACCGTCGCCTGCAGCAGGTGATAGAGCAGGGCGACCGATCCGGTGCCGACCGCGAGATCGCTGACCGGTACGCCGAACCGGTCCGACAGCGCCTCGAGCAGGTCGACGGCGCCCATGTCCGGGTACCGGTTCATCTGGGCCGCGGCCTCGGTCGCGGCGGCGAGCACCCCGGGGAGCGGCGGGTACGGGTTCTCGTTGCTGGACAACTTGTACGTCGGCCGGCCGTCCGAGCGCTCCGGCGGACGACCCGGCTTGTAAGCCGCGACATCGTCCAGACAGGCGCGAAAGCGAACCTCATGGTCAGGGGTCATGCCCGCAGGTTAGTCCTTACATCACCCCAGAACCACCCTCCCCCGAGCATGCTCCATCACACCCGCGGACGGGGTCCCAACCGCACCTTCACGGCGGGTTCGGCGAAGGGTTTGACTCCGCGAACCCCGAGCCTCAAACTGACTGATTGTCGGACAATCAGGAGATCTGACACCAGGTCTCAACGGTTCAGGAGGGTGTTCATGGGACAGCCGCTGGAGTGGGGTCGTCGCTATCTGATGGTCCGCCCGGACCACTTCCGGATCGACTACGTGATCAACCCGTACATGTCGACGCAGGACCAGCCGGACCCCGCGCTGGCCCTGAAGCAATGGGACTCGCTGCGGCAGGCGATCGTGGACGCCGGCGGCGAGGTCGAGGTCCTGGAGCAGCGCGCGGACTCGCCCGACATGGTGTACGCGATGAACCTCGGCCTGGCCGCGGCGGACGGCCGGGCGATGCTCTCGCACATGCGGTTCGAGCCGCGCCGGAAGGAGTCGTTGAGCGCGGCCGACTGGTTCACCGGGAACGGGTTCCAGCTCGACCGGATCGGCGGCGAGGGCGTCGGGCCGCACTTCGAGTCCGGGGACGCGTTCGTGTTCGGTGACAGTCTGGTCGTCGGGTACGGGCCGCGGACCGAGGCGGACGCGCTCAAGCACTTGGCGACCGAGTGGGACATTCGCGTTCGGGGGCTGCGGATCGCGCACGAGGGGATGTACCACCTCGACCTGCCGTTCTGCCCCGTCGACAGCACGCACGCGATGGTCTATCCGCCGGCGTTCGATGCGGCCAGCCAGGCGGAGCTGTCCGGGATCGTGCCGGAGCCGATCGTGCTCACCGACGAGGAGGCGTTCGCGTTCTCCGCGAACTCGATCGTGGTCGGCGAGACGATCATCATGCCGGCCTGCTCACCGCGGCTGCACGAGATCTTCACCGAGCTCCGGCTGCGGGTCGTCGTGCTGGATCTCTCGGAGTTCCACAAGGGCGGCGGCTCGGTCCGCTGCCTCACCAACCCGCTGGACTTCCCGCTGGCCCCGATCAGCACCCCAGGCGGCGACCTCATCCTCCCCACCTGACCGGGCAGCTAGCTCCCGCCTGACCGGGCGGCTGGCCAACACTCCCACCTGACCGGGCGGCGGGGTCGTGCCGTCCGCCTGACCGGGCGCCGGGTCTCGCCCCCTGTCCTTCCGCTTCGAGGGTATCCGGATCGGGCTGATGGCCTGTGGGTTTATCCACAGGCCATCACCGCCGGGCTACTTGCCGGTGGTCCAGATGATGTCGAGGGTGTCGATGTCCCAGCCGTAGCCCTGGATCCACTGCAGGGCTTTTTGCCTGCCGGTGGGGCCGTAGACCTCGATGACGACCGAGATCGCCTCGGGGTTGTCGGGGTCGGTCTTGGACTTGGTGTACGTCGCCTCGAAGCCGTCGCCGACGTACGGGAGCTGCTTGAGGACCGGGTACTTCTGCCGCAGCCGGGCCTGGGTCTGGTCGTACTTGCGGCCGGCTTCCGCCTCGAGTTGCTGCTGCTGCTCGGGGTGGTTCTTGCTCCACTCCCGGCCCTCGGCGTTGTTGGCGTAGAGGTACATCTTGAGGCTCAGGTCACCGCCGCTGGCCTCGAAGGTGGTGGAGTAGCTCTGGAAGCCGCGCCGCTGGCCCTCGATCGTGTGGGTTCCGGACTTCACCTTGACCTCGGTGTTCGAGGCGATCTGGTGGCCGTCCACGACGAGCGTCAGGTCGTTCGGGATCGGCTCCACCGTGACCTTGGTCTCCGAGCCACCGCGGAGCAGCAGGATGCCGCCGACCAGTACGACGACGACCACCAGCGCGACCACGCCGATCATGAAGGGCCGCCGGTTCTCCTCCAGCATCAGGTGCTCCTGTCCTTGGTCAGCTCGCCGGGGTCGGCGCGCTCTTGAGCCGGTAGACGGTGAACTGGCCGCCGACACCGTACAGGTGACCGGCCTCCGGGACGTGGCCGCCGAGCGAACCGGACGCCGAGTCGTAGCCGCCGCCGTCCTTGCCCCACGGGCCGACGTACAGGTAGGTGTGGCCGGGGCCGTTCAGGATGTCACCCGGCTTCATTCCACCTGGTGGGGTGCCGTGCCACGAGTCGTACTTGCCCGAGGACTCGAGGTGGGTGCGCTGTACGTCGGTGCCCACGTTCGGGTATTCCTTGTCGGCGCCGCTCATGTGCATCACGGTGGCGACGAACCGGCCGCAGTCGGTGTACGGCGTCTGGCCGCTGCCGCCGTCGTTGTACTGCTCCATCGCCTTGACGTACTCGGGCTTCGCGAGGCTCACGTCCGTGCCGTCGTGACCGCTGTCGGGCCAGGCCAGGTTCTTCGCGACCTCGGCGATGTTGCCGCTGCCGGCACCGCAGCCGCCGGCTCCGGCGTCGGATCCACCGCCGGCCGGGGCCGAGCCGCCGAAGGTCTTGAGGACGTGTTCCGCGTTCGCCTTGCGCTCGGCGTACCGCGGGTTGTTCGGGTTCTCGTAGCCGAGGAACCGCTCGAACTGGCCACCGAAGGCGATCGCTGCCTCGTCGACGGTCGTGGCGGCCTTGACCGCGTCACCCGCCGCCTTCTCCGAGAGCACCTTGCCGAGGAGCTGCTTGTGCAGGAAGTCCAGCTGGAAGGCGAGCGTGGCGATCTGGTCGTCGCCGGCCCCGGAATCGCGGGCCGGGTTGATCATCTTGGACGCGGGTGTCCATTGGACGATGCCCCAACCGCCCGAGAACCCGAGCACGTCCGAGGGTTTGGTCACCGTCCCCGGGTTCGTGCCCTCCTTGCGGCCGGGCTCGACGCTCGACTCGCTGATCATGTTGCCGACGATGCCGGCCGCCTGCTCCTTGGTGTAGCCGTTCTGGACGAAGAAGTTGAACGCCTTCTGCTGGTTGTTCGACCCCGAGAGGTCGCCGCCACAGCTGCAGCCGTCACCGCTGTCCGAGGCCTCGACCTCGAACGGGTTGCCTTCCGGCTTCTCCGTGGACCACTTGCCGTTGCTCTCCCGGTCGACCCACATCTCCCAGTGCAGGTGCGGACCGACCAGGGCCCCGGGCTCCGTTTCGCTACCGGAACCGGAGGTGCCGATCACGTCGCCGCGCTTGACGGTCGCATTCAGCGTGGCGGTGACGGTCTTGAGGTACACGTACCGCGTCTCGACGTCCTCCTGGCGGATCCGGACCTCGTTGCCGGAGGCCTTGATGACCTTGCCGTCGTTCGAGGCGTAGACCTTGCTGCCCTCGTCGACCTTGAAGTCGTAGCCGGCGTGACCGGGGAAGTTCGGCGCGGGGGAGGTCCACTCGCCGTCGATCTTGTGCTTGTCGGTCGGGTAGGCGAACAGGCTCTGCTGCTGGGTCTGCGCCTGGCACTCCGCCGCCTGCGAGTCCATGTTGCCCATCACGGCGAGCACCATGACGAGGGCGAGCAACAGCGGGAAGAGGAAGAACAGCGCGGCCCCGCCGGCGAACGTCGTCGCCGTGTTGCTTCCCGAGTCGGCCACGATCTGCTCCTCGCTCACTCAAGTGGCTCTCCGCGCCGGTCCGCGGAAAGGGGCGGCCACCGAGGTAAATGCTGCCCGAAAACCAGGTCATCATGTCGAAAGTTATCCACAGGCCACGCGACGGGTGGGGTCGTGCGCGACAACGAGCCGGGTCTGGACGAGAATCACACCATGTACGAACGGCTGCGGGTGGACCGCTCGACCACGGTGGACCGGGTGGTCGACGCGCTGCGCGCCGCCCTGTTCGCCGGCGACCTGCAGCCCGGTACGCCGCTGCGCGAGCAGCCGCTCGCGGAGGCGCTCGGGGTGGCCCGGAGCACCATCCGGGAGGCGATGACCATGCTGGTCACCGAGGGCCTCGCGGTCCGCGAGCCGAACAAGGGCGTGAGCGTCGCGCTCCTGCACCCGGAGGCGGTGGCGGACATCTGCCGGGCCCGGTTCGTGCTCGAGTCGGCCGGGATCCGGGCCTGGTTCGACGCCGACGAGGCGGCCCGGGAGCGGGTCCGGGAGGCGATGCGGGTGTTCGCCGCGACCGCCAAGGACGGCGCCGACCCGGAGGCGATGACCGAGACGCACCTGGCGATCCACCACAGCCTGGTCGCGCTGACCGGCAGCGAGCGGTTGATCGCGACCGCCGACGCAGTCACCGGCGAGGCCCGGCTGGCGCTGGCCCGGGTGGACGCGCTGCGGCAGGACGCGCGCCAACAGGTCGCGTCCCACCGCAAGCTGATCCGGCTGCTCGAGCGTGGCGAGTTGGACGAATGCGTCGAGGAGCTCCGCCGCCACCTGGCCGGCGCCGAGGAGTCCCTCCTCGAGGCCATCGCGATGCCCTGACGCCGTACCCCGGTCCGCATTTACCTGCTCGGGGAGACCTCGACCAGTCCGTCCGCCGAGACGTCGTACACCGTCGAGCCGACGCGGAGGCCGGTCAGGCGGGCGTCCGGGTCGAGCGCTGTCACCTGCGGGTTCGCGGTGACGGTGCCGTCCAGGGCGACCTCGATGCCGAACACGCCCTCCAGGATCAGGCTGACCCACGCGCCCGAGGACGAGCAGGACCAGTCGATCAGGTAAGGGAACTGCGGCGGCGACTTCCGCGCACCGCCGGCCATCGGCGACTGCGCCTCCTCGACGAAGTGCGCCTGACCACACGGGCCCTGGTTGGCGGACTTGGCGAGACCTGGCAACCAGTCCAGCAGGACGTCGCCCCGGCCGAGCGCGAACAGCGCACGCCCCGCGTCCGCGGGCCAGGCCGGGTACGCACCGTTCCACTGGTGGTCGGGACGGACGCTGAAGGCCGCATCCGCGTCGTACGGCGACAGCGCGCGCATCCACGTGGGAGTCTGCAGCTCCCGCTGGAAGAACGACACCATCTCGGCGCACTGCGACTCGGACAGGTCGTCCGGCATCGTCGTACCGATGATGTTGAAGTCGTAGCAGTGCCGGACCGGGACGAGTGCGCCATCGGGCTGCCGCGCGTGCCAGAAGCCCTTGCCCTCGACGTACAGCTCGTTGACGTGGCCGGCCTGGGCTGACGCGTCCTTGCGCAGCAGGGCGGCGCGGTCGGTGTCACCGGAGCGGTCCGCGATCTCAGCCGCCACGCGCATGCACCACACGTTGGCGGCGTTGAAGCTGGCCACCTCGTGCACGTAGCTGCTCACGCACTCCATCAGGTTGTCGATGCCGCCGTAGTCGGCCAGCGCGTGCTGACCGCGCAGGCCGCGCCACGCGGTCGCCCAGTCGTGGACGTGCTCCGCTACCTGCTTCGGACCGACCTGTGCGTCGAGGAACGTCTCATCACCCGTGAAGCGCACGTAGTCGCGCACCAGCCGCGTCATGGCGAAGTCGTTGACCGAGTACCAGTAGCCGACCGGTCCGCCGGTCAGCCACTCGGTGCCGAAGTGCTTGTGGGTGTCGAGACCGATCCAGTGCTCGATGTGCTTCCGCATCGGCTCCGGGTCGAGCAGTGCGTGCGTCAGCGACGAGAGGCTGTAGTCCCAGATGAACGTCGTGGTCTGCCAGTACCGCGGCATCAACGTGTCGTAGGTACGTCCCAGCACCGACGCCGGGCTGTCGCGGCGGAACCAGATGACGCCGAGCACACCCCACCAGTACAGCTTCTGCAGCGCCTCGTTCGACGTCTCCAGCACCGGCAACGACCCGCTGAAGCCTTCGCTGGAAGGGTCGAACGCGTCGGCGAGCGCCATGTCCCACACGCCCTCCGCCACCGTGATCACCGACGGTACGTCGGCAACGCAGACATCGAAGTGCTCGGTCGCGTCCTCCAACGAGCCCGCCAGCACATGCACGTACGACAGCACCGCCTTGCCGGACTCATCCAGCCGCACGGTTGCCTCAAGCATCGACCGGTCGATCTCCGACGGCACGTCCAGACCCTGCACACTGACTGCGGACCCAGACTCCCCAGTGCCGACAACCCGACCGTCGACGGCAGTCAGAGTGTTCGGCTCAGACGGCGGCTCCGGCTTCAGCCAGCCACTGCCAGACCGGGTTGCAGTGCTCTCGAGAGCGAACCCGAGCCGAACAGACCGGCCTGGTGCGCCAGACACCTCCAGCCGTACGACGACTGCGGGCCGGCCCGGCGCACACGCGGTAGTGGACCGCAGCTCCAGTCCGTCGACCGCGGTGGACCGGACGACACAGTCCGGTCGCCACACCACGTCCACCGTCCCGCCGTATGAGCGCGCCAGCCGGCCGTCGACGTACAGCTGACCGGTGATGGTGTCGCCGTGCGAGTACGGCGGGAAGTTCACGCTGCGGAGCGCGACGACGTCGTGGTCGACCTGCGCCGTACCCAGGAAGTTCGTCAGCCCGGGCGGGTTGAACATGTCGTCGTACGTGTGGGTGAGGACATCGCTCGCGAGATCAGCAGAACGAGGAATGGTGGTCATGGGGCCTCCCGGCCTGGACTGAGGAGCGGAGGGAGCGAAGCGACTGGAGCGACGAGGGAAGGGCGGGAGTCAAAGCCCCATGGCCCGCCGAGCCGGAGGCGAGGCAGAAGGCTCAGGGTCTGCCCAATCGGTGTTCGGGAGGAGCGGGTACCAGTCCGGGCGTGCCGGGTCGCGGTCGTAGGGGTACGGGCCGAGCTCGCGGAACAGTTCGGCGTACTCGGCCAGCTTGTCGCGGTCCAGCTCGACCCCGAGACCCGGAGCGTCGGGTACGGCGATCGCGCCGTCGACGTACGGGAGCTTGCCGCCGGCAATGATGTCGTCGCGCAGGTGGTGGTAGTGCGCGTCCGCGGCGAACGACAGGTTCGGTACGACGGCGCCGAGGTGCAGCATCGTCGCGAGCTGGATGCCGAGCTCACCGGACGAATGCACGGCGACTCCGAGCTGGAAGGTCTCGCAGACCCCGGCGGCCTTGATACAGGGGCGGATGCCGCCCCAGAACGTGGTGTCGAGCAGGATCACGTCGACGGCCGGGTCCCGGACGTTGGCGGCGAGCTGTTCGAAGTTCACGACGACGGTGTTGGTGGCGAGCGGGATCGGCGTGTTCTCGCGGACCCGGCGCATCCCGTTCAGACCCCAGGTCGGGTCCTCGAGGTAGTCGTTGTCGAGGTCCTCGATGCCGCGGGCGAACCGGATCGCCTCCTCGACACTGAAGGCGCCGTTCGGGTCGAACCGGACCCGATGGCCCGGAAACGCCTCGGCCAGCGCCCGGAAGCACTCGCGCTCGTAGTCCGGCGCGAAGACGCCGCCCTTGAGCTTGTGCACGCTGAATCCGTGCTGGTCGACCAGCTCCTTGGCATGCGCGACCAACTGGTCCGCGGTGCGGATCTCCCCGGTCCCGTCGTCGGCCGGGTGCCGGAAGAACAGGTAGCTCGCGAACGGCACCCGGTCGCGCACCTTGCCGCCGAGCAGTTCGTGCACCGGTACGCCGAGTTCGCGGCCCTGCAGGTCCAGACACGCGAACTCGATCGCGGCGAGGAGCTGGGTGCGGTTGTTGTAGAGGCTCGCGGTCGGGTTGGCGAGCATCCAGCGCAACGCCTCGGTCCGCGCCGGGTCGTGGCCGAGCAGATACTGCTTGAGCCCGGTGACCGCGGCCTCGGCGCTCTGCCCGCCACCGCCCATCTCGCCGAGCCCGATCAGCCCGTTGTCGGCCTCGACCTCCACCACGGTCCGCACGAAACGTCCCCAGTGCGCTCCGTTACTGTGCCGCAGTGGCGCTTCCAACGGCATGGTGACCGTGGTCGCGCGGACATCGACGATCTTCACTTCGCATCCTCCGGCAGTACGACGGGCAGCCCGGCGGTCAGGCCGCCGTCCACCTTCACGTCCGCTCCGGTCACGAAAGACGCGGCCGGCGAGGACAGGAAGTAGATGACCTCGGCAACTTCTCCCGGTGTCGCGACGCGACCGAGCGGGTGCGAGCGGCCCCACTCGGCGACCACGTCGTCGGTACTCCGGTCACCGGCGAACTGTGCCGCCGAGGTACGCAGCATCGGGGTGTCCACCGAGCCGGGGCAGACCGCGTTCACGCGAATCCCGTCCGGTGCGTGGTCGACCGCCATCGCCCGTACCAGGCTCAGCAGTGCGCCCTTGCCCATCGAGTACGCCGCGACGCCCGTCTGCGCCGCATACGCCTGGACAGAGGCCACCACGACGACGCTGCCGCCTCGCGGCAGCTTCGGGACGAACGCCTGGCAGACGAAGAAGACACCGCCGACGTTCACCGCCATGACCTCGTCGAAGACCGACGGCGGTGTGTCGACAACCGTGCCGTACCGCTGGATCCCCGCGGCGCAGACCAAGGAGTCGACGGATTCGAACTGTGCGGCCGCGGCCGCGAGTGCCTCGCGATCGCCGACGTCGACGGCCACACCGGTCACCTGGTCGCCGAGCTCGTCGCGGAGCGACGCCAACGCGTCGGCGTCCCGGTCGAGCACGATCACCCGGTCACCAGCGGCGACGAACCGCTCGACGGCACCACGCCCGATCCCGGCGGCGCCGCCGGTGACCACGGCGGTCCGGGTACCGGATCCCAGGGCCATCACAATCCCCCCTTCGACTGCGACGCACGGTCGCCGAGGCGGCGATCGGGCGATTGTGATGGCGTGGCGGTTCGCATATTTCCTCCGAAGGACATCAGAACTGACCCAGGGCGAGGCCCCGGGAGAAGAAGCGTTGGGCGGCGAGGAACAGGATCACGGTGGGCAGCGAGACGAGCAGACCGCCGGCGAGCACGGTCGGCAGCGCGGCGCCGCCGTACGTGCTCTGCAGGCCGGTGAGGGCCGGCATGATCGGGCGGACCGAGTCGGACTGGCTCAGCGTCAGGCCGAGCAGCAGGTCGTTCCAGACGAAGGTCGCCTGCAGGATGAAGATCGCGGCCAGCGCCGACCCGGCCATCGGCAGGTAGATGCTGCGGAAGATCCGGAACAGCCCGCCGCCGTCGACCACCGCGGCCTCGAAGACGCTGCGCGCGATCCCGGTGAAGAAGTTGCGCATCACGAACGCCGAGAACGGCACACTGATCGCGGTGTAGACGATGATCATCCCGACCCGGGTGTCGTAGAGCCCGGAGTTCGCGTACCCGGAGAACAACGGCATCAGGATCATCTGCAACGGGAAGATCGTGCCGCCGAAGATGAATACGAACCACAGGAACCCACGCCGCAGCTTGAGTACGACGATCGCGTACCCGGCGGCCGCGCCGATCAGTACGGCGAGCACCGGCGCGATCACGCTGTACATCGTGGTGGCCACCAACGTGTCGCCGAGCGCCGCCTTGCTCCAGGCGTCGGCGAAGTTCGCGAACAGCGAGAACCCGGCCGGCTTCCAGACCGTCTTGGCGTCGAACCCGTCGACCGGCTTGGACGCGTTCACCAGCAGCAGGTAGACCGGCGCCAGCCAGATCAGCCCGAGGACGACGAGGAACGGTGTCTTAACCTTGCTCACGGGCGTCCCCCAACTGGTAGCGCAGGTAGAGGATCGACGCCGCGAACGTGACCAGGCTCAGGAACAACGCGATCGCCGCGCCCTGCCCGTAGTCGTTCAGCACGAACGTCTCCTTGTACATGGACAGGGCCAGCGTCTCGGACGACGTACCGGGACCGCCCTGGGTCATCACCCAGACCACGTCGAAGGTCTTCAGGCTGCCCACGATCGACAGACCGATGACCACGGTCGTGATGGGCCGGAGCTGCGGCCACAGGTGGTAACGGAAGAGCGTGAAGCCCTCCGCACCGTCCAGCCGCGCAGCCTCCAGCGGCTCGTTCGGGATGGACTGCAGGCCGACGACGAACAGCAACGCGTTCACGCCGGCTGCCTGCCAGGTGACCGCCACGATCATCATCAGCGTGTTGCCGGGACCTGCTTGCAGCCAGCCGGTGTGTGCGCCCGGCAGCCCGAAGAACCCGAGTGCCTGACCCAGTGCGCCGTCCGGCTGCAGTACGAAGCCCCAGATGACGCCAACGGCCACGCCGGAGATCGCATACGGCAGCAGGAACGGCAGCCGCAGCCACGTGCCCCACTTGTGTCCATACGTGAGTACGGCGATCAGTAGCCCGAGCACCACCGGCAGAGTCACCATGCCGGCCACCCACAGCAGCGTGTTGACCAGCGCGCCGACCAGGTCGGGGTCACTGAACATGGCCTTGTAGTTCGCGAGGCCTGACCAGACCGGTGACGCCAGACCGTCGTAGTCGGTGAAGCTGACGTACGTCGTCCACAGGAACGGCACGTACAGCAGCAGCCCGACCACTGCCACGGCCGGCAGCCCGAACAGCGGTGCGGTCCGGACGCCGGTCCGGTCCGGACGCCGAGTGCGCGCCCCGACCTTGACCGGCGGCCGTTCGATCGTTGAAGTCACTTCTGCTTGGCCCAGTACGCGTCCGCCTCGGCCTGGATCTTCTGCAGGCCCGGCATCGGGTCACCCGGTTTGGTCACGAACGCGCCGAACACCTCGAGCGCCTTGTTCGCCACCGGTACCGGCGTCGCCTCGAACCACCGGTTGATCAGGCGGTAGCCGTTCACGTCCTTGTTCAGCTGCGACAGCCCCGGGTCCTTGACCTCGGCCTTCGGGTTGAACGACAGGTCGCCACGGGAGTTCGCCCACGCGGTCTGCGCCTGCGGCGTGACCCACCAGTCGGTCCACTTCTGCACCGTCGACGCGTGGTCGCTGGCCGCGGCCGAGCAGACCGGGCCGGTCTCGAAGATCATCGAGGTCTTCGGCAGCGCGGGGTTCACGTTCGGGATCACGAAGAAGTCGTAGTCGGTACCGGCCTTCATCTTCAGCGTGTTCAGGTTGCCGCTGAACCAGGTGCCGAAGTTGATCATCGCGACGTCGCCGTTCTTCAGCTGCGCCTGCGGCTCGGTCTTCGAGCCCGGGTCACTGAAGTACCCGGCGTCGATCATCTTCTTCCACTCGTTCATCACCTCGACCACACCCGGGTCGGTGTACTTCGCCTTGCCTGCCGCGAGCTTGTCGTACAGGTCCGGGTCCTTGCCGGCCAGCAGCGTCTCGAACCAGACGAACGAGAACAGGATGTTGGTCTGGTAGAACGGCTTCACGCCGGCCGCCTTGACCTTGTCGGCGACCTGCGTCAGCTCGGCCCAGGTCTTCGGCGTCTGGGTGATCCCGGCCTTCTTGAAGACCGCCTTGTTGTAGTACATCACCCAGTAGCCGGCGTTCAGCGGGACGCAGTACTGCTTGCCGTCGAAGGTGAAGTACTGCTTGAGCTGCTCCGGGATGTTGCCGTCCGCAACCGCCTTGGTCCACTGGTCGGTGGTCTCGGCGACGAGCTTCTGGTCCACCAGATCCTGAAGCTCCTTGCCGGTGTGCCAGCTGAACAGGTCCGCCTTCTCCTTGGTCCGGAACGAGGACCGGATGAACGCGGTGTAGGTGTTCGAGTCGGAGTACCCGACCGGTTCCATGCCGACGCCGATGTCCTTCTTGCTCGCCGCACCGACCTGGGTGAAGGCGTCCTTCCAGCCACCCTTGTCGTTGTAGAACTTCAGTGAGTCGACAGGCTTGTCCTCGCCTTTCTTCGGGGCAGCGGCGCCGCCACCCCCACAGGCGGACAGCGCGAGCGCACCGGCGATCACCAGAGCCGCCAGCGCCTTCCTTCTGTTGCGTTGCATGTTGCGTCCTTCCAGCTCAGGGTTGCTGAAGTCGTTGGTTGATGACAGCGAGGACGCCGTCCAGGTGTTCGCGGGTGAGGAGTTCGGCGAGGTCGGGGTCGCCGGAGCGGATCGCGTCGTAGATGGCGCGGTGCTCGTCCAGGTCGGCCTGGCGGTCGCCGTGGATGTGCAGGATCTCCAGCTGCTCCCGGGCGTTCACGACGGTCACCGACTCGACGACCTCCGCGAGGGTCGAGTTGCCGGACGCCTGGGCCAGTGAGCGGTGGAAGTCCATGTTCACCTCGGCCAGCTGCGCGTGGTCGCCGGATGCGATCAGCTCAGCCGCGGTGGTGAGGTCCTTGGCCATCTGCTCGAGTGCGGCCTCGCCACGGGTCCGGGCTGCCAGTGCGGCGACCGGCGGCTCGATGAGTGCACGTGCCTCGAGCAGCTCGACCAGACGGTCCGCACTGGGTGCGAGCGCCAGCGGGTTCGCGAGTACCAGCCGGCCGACGTTCGGACCGACGTACACGCCTGACCCGTGCCGGAGCTCCACGGCCCCGGTTGCCTCCAGTCGCCGCAGCGCCTCCCGCACAGTGGGTACGGCGACCTTGAACCGCTCGGCCAGCGACCGCACTGCCTCGAACTGATCGCCGGGCGCCAGCTTCCGCTCGGCGATCAGCGCGAGCATCGACGTCGCCAGGTCGTCCAGCAGACTCCGGCGTACGACGCCTC
The DNA here is from genome assembly GCF_053611945.1 of Kribbella sp. NPDC054772. Classification (NCBI taxonomy): domain Bacteria; kingdom Bacillati; phylum Actinomycetota; class Actinomycetes; order Propionibacteriales; family Kribbellaceae; genus Kribbella; species Kribbella sp. NPDC054772. The sequence continues at coordinate 15,531 of NZ_JBSHBJ010000005.1, forward strand.
CCGATGTGCTCACTTCGACGCCGCCAGGGTCACCGAGAGGAACCGCGGGCGGTAGATGCTCACGTCGCCGTACAGCTCGTCACTCACCAGGCTGTTGACGTTGTAGCTGACCAGGAGCGACGTACCGCGCCGCAGGTCCGGGTGCTCGTGGGAGTTGTACGTGATGATGTTCCCGCCGGTCTCGGGGGTCTGGTACAGCTCGACCGGCTTCACCCACGGACCGGTCGGCGAGCAGGAGAAGTACCCGACGACGCTCTTGCTGAAGAGCTCCTTGGTGTTGTGCGTGACGAGCAGGTAGCCGTCGTTGAAGCGCGTGACACTGTGCTCGTTGGCGACTCCCTCCAGCACGCGGGCGGAGGCGCTCTCGTCGGCGGACCAGCCGGAGCCGGTCCAGTACTCCCACGGCTTGGCGGACAGGTCGTCACCCCGGACCCGAGCGACGTGCTGGTACTTCGATGCGCCCAGGTCCTCGACGCCGTACACGTAGGTGTAGCCCTGGTCGCGCAGGAGCCAGCCGGACCACTGCACGTTCGCAGCGGACGGGAGCTGGGTGAGGCTCTTCAGCTTGTACGTCTTGCTGTCGAAGCGGGCCAGGTAGTTGCTGGCCCAGTGCCAGTCCCACTGACCCGTACCGGTCTTCTCGAAGCGCAGTGCGACCACGTCGAGGTCCTGGCCGGCGTGACTCGTCTGGGCGGCACCGAACCAGTACCACCCGTTGGCGGGCGGCGGGACGAGCGCGGTGGGGTCGGCCGCCGTGCCGCCGGTGACCGTCTTCAGGCTCGTGCCCTGCTGGATCACGAACGAGTTGTTGATGAACGGAGTGGTCTTCGGGCGGGTGCCGTCGGCGTTGACCGGGCCGAGGAACGTGTCGGAGAAGATCCACGCCGTACGGCCACCGGAGAGCGGGACGGAGTAGGTGCTGTCCGCACCCGTCCAGCCCTTTCCGGTGTTGCTGTAGGCGTTCAGCAACCCCTCCGGTGCGGCGTGGGGTGTCGTCTTGGCGGTCCAGTTCGTCTGCACCGCGCTGCAGGTCGAAGGGGCGGCGGAGGCAGCGGGGACAGCGAGGCCCGCTGCCGTGAGAGACAACGCGACAACTGCAACCAATGGGCGGGACATGAAAATGATCAGATCACTTGGTCATTTTCGGTGTCAACCCTTCCTCTTCCTTCTTCTTTCTCTGTGTTCTTGCGCTTACTGCACGTGGTGAGCCGAGCAAGAAGGTCAGGGTTGTCTCCGGGGGAGTACGGAGCGTGGTTCTACCGGTCAGGTGGGAGGATCGACGGCATGAAGAACTTGATCATCAGGCTGCTGGCCAACGCGATTGCGCTGGCGGCGGCGACCTGGCTCGTGTCCGGGATCACTCTCGAGGGCGCGACCACCAGCCGGCGGCTGCTCACGCTGCTGATCGTCGCCGCGATCTTCGGCGTCGTGAACGCGATCGTGAAGCCGGTGGTGAAGCTGCTGTCGCTGCCGCTGCTGATCCTCACCCTCGGCCTGCTGACCTTCGTGATCAACGCGGTGATGCTGTGGCTGACGTCCTGGATCACCGGCAAGCTCGACGTCCAGTTCCACGTCGACGGCTTCTGGTCCGCGCTGTTCGGCGCACTGATCATCAGCATCGTCGGCATGATCCTGAACGCGGTGCTGCCCGAGAAGGCCGAAGTGCACTAGTGCGGGTGGAGATTGTCTGCACCGGCAACATCTGCCGGTCGCCGATGGGCGAGGTGGTGCTGCGCGCCAAACTCGCCCAGGCCGGTGCCGGCGACGTCGAGGTGACCAGCTCGGGCCTCGGCGCCTGGCACGTCGGCGACCGGATGGACCCGCGGGCCGCGGCCGCCCTGCGCCGCCGCGGGTACGACGGCAGCTCGCACCGGGCCCGTCAGTTCGACCCGGCCTGGTTCGCCGAGCGTGACCTGGTGCTCGCGATGGACTCGGGCCATCTGGACGCGCTCAGCCGGCGCGGCGCGGCACAGTTGTTCGCGAGGGACGACGTACCGGATCCGTATTACGGCGAGGACGACGGGTTCGACGAGGTCCTCGCGCAGATCGAGAAGGGGGGGGGGGCCGCGGGGGGGGGCGCCCCCCGGCCGCCCGCAGCGAGGGCGAGCCGCCCGCGAGGCGACAGGAGAGAACACCCCCCCCCCGCGCAACC
>NZ_JBSHBJ010000005.1:17692-185633 GCF_053611945.1 Kribbella sp. NPDC054772
CACCAGAGTCGTGCAGCCGCACCAATCCGGGCGGCGGTACGCCGAACCCCGTACCCGGGACCCCCGCGAGCAGCCCCGCCCGCCCCGGCGCCCCCCCCCCCCTCCGCGGTCAGCTCTAGCTCTGACCGAGCTCCGACTTCAGAGCGACGAACCACTCCACGCCCGGGTCGAACTCCTTGCCGCCGGCGATCCGCGGGAACTCGATCGCGCGCAGCTCGTCGCCACGCTCCTCGTCGTGGCCGACCACGCCGGACTCACCGCGCAGCGCCGCGTCGACGGCGTAGTCGGTGCACTCCTTGATCAGCGCGAGGTCGCGGTCGTTGGCCGCGGCCGAGCGGCTGAAGTACCCGCTCTTCTGCACCATCGTCTTCTCGGCGCCGATCCGCTCCGCGAACTGCTTCGCGAACCACGCACCTGGGTTGATGGTGTCCAGCTTGACGTGCCCGAACGGGTCCCGCCCGACCTCCTCGCCGCGCGCCTCCATCTCGGCCACGATCGACGGTACGCCGGCGCCCTCGGACAGGAAGATGTTGACGCAGTCCTCGGAGTCCATCACCTTGCGCAGCCGCTCGGCCTCGGCGTCCAGGTCGATCGTTGCCTCCGGCACGTACACCGCGTGCACCGACCAGCCGCCCTTGGTCAGGCCGATGCCCGGGTTCCACTCCTGCTCGTCGACCCACTGCTGGTAGGCCTGTGCCGTTGCCGCGGTCAACCATCCGCAGTTCCGGCCCATCACCTCGTGGACGATCAGCATCCGCGGGTTCGAGCTGTGCTCGGCGATGATGTTGCGGGCGAACAGCGCGCCCTGCTCGGCCGCGGTCCAGGCGCCCAGGCTCTGCCGGATCGGGATCACGTCGTTGTCGATGGTCTTCGGCAGGCCGACGACCGTCAGGTCGTAGTCGTGCTCGTGCAGGTACGCCGCGAGGTCGGCGGCCGTGGTGTTGGTGTCGTCACCGCCGATGGTGTGCAGGACGTCGACACCGTCCGCGACCAGCCGCTCGGCGGCGACCTGGAGGGCGTTCTGCCCGTCCTGGATCAGGCCGCGCTTGACCAGGTCGGCGGTGTTGGTCAGCTTCACCCGGCTGTTGCCGATCGGGCTGCCGCCGAACTTGTGCAGCACCGACGCCTGCTCCCGCACCTCCGGGGTGACGTCGAGGAACCGGCCGCTGAGCAGGCCGTGGTACCCGTTCAGGTAGGCGATGATCTCCACGTCGGGCGCGACTTCGGTGTAGCGCTCGATCAGTCCGCCGACGGCGGACGACAGGCAGGGCGCGAGCCCGCCGGCGGTGAGCAGGGCAACTCTGCGGACAGACTTGTCGGCAGCCATGGTCCAGGTCCTTCCGGGAGTGTCGCTGAAATCGCCACCAGACTAGTGATGCAGACCACTCTTGAGGGTGGTTGGGGTTCACCCAACGGACAGCGGGACGCTCCGTGGCGGGACGGGCGTGGACACGATGAAGGAACTCGTCGTCTGGCCGTGGATCAGGAACTTGTCGAGGACGTCCTCGAGGGCGGCGATCTCGGGGACCTGGACGCGCATCAGGAAGCAGTCCTCGCCGGAGATCCGGTGGCACTCGACGACCTCCGGCGTCCGTCCGGCCAGTTCGATGATCTTCGGGATCTGATTCGGCCCGGGCCGGAGTCGCACCCAGGCCGCGACCGGCCGGCCGAGCGCCGCCGGGTCGACGTCGAGGCGGTACCCGCGGATCACGCCGGACTCCTCCAGCCGAGCGACCCGCTCCCGGATCGTCGGCGTCGACACCCCGAGCCGGCGAGCGAGCTCGGTGGTCCGCAGCCGGGGATCCGCCGTCAGCTCGTTCAGAATCCGGGTATTGAGCTCATCCAGCACGGGACTTCTCATTTCGGTAAGCAAGACCGCCTCCTCGGCTCCGAACTGCCATGGAATCACCGAACGTCCGTTTCTACTGTAGTGACCGTGCCTTCACTCGTCGAAGCTCCGTCCCGCACCGGTCTCGCGACGGGCGCCGCCGCGGTCACGGTCGTCCTGTGGGCGTCGTCCTTCGTCGCCATCCGGCACGCCGGCGCGGAGTTCTCCGCGGGCTCCCTGGCCCTGGCCCGGCTCGGACTGGGCAGCGTCTTCCTCGGCGCACTCCTACTCACCCGGCCGCGCCCAGAGCCTTCCGTACGCCGTTGGCCCGCGCACCGCGACTGGCTGCCGCTGATCGCGTGTGGCGTGCTCTGGTTCGGCGTCTACAACCTGGCCCTGAACGAGGCCGAGCGCCGCCTCGACGCCGGTACGTCGGCCATGCTCGTCCACATCGCCCCACTACTGATCGCCGTACTCGCAGGCATCGGTCTCGGTGAGGGCTTTCCCAAACAGCTGGTGATCGGCGGTCTGGTCTCGTTCGCCGGCATCGTCGTCATCGGTACGTCGACCTCCAACGGCAACGCCGAGACCTGGGGCGTCGTCCTCTGCGTCGTCGCCGCGATCTCGTACGCCGTGGGTGTGGTGACGCAGAAGCCACTCCTGAGTCGGCTACCGGCCGCTGAAGTCACGTGGCTCGCCTGCACCATCGGTGCGGTCATCTGCCTGCCGTTCGCGCCCACTCTGGTCAGTGAGCTGCGCACTGCCGACGCAGCGACCATCTGGTGGGCCGTGTACCTCGCAGCGTTCCCCACTGCTCTCGGCTTCACCACGTGGGCCTTTGCGCTCCGCCGTACCAGCGCCGGTCGGATGGGCGTCACCGTGTACGCCGTACCGGCTGTCGCCATCGTGCTCGGGTGGCTGTTCCTTGGTGAGGCTCCAACCGTTTTGGCCTTGGCCGGTGGCGCACTGTGCCTCGCCGGGGTCGCAATCTCCAGGAGGACTGCATGAAGTTCGGTGTGTTCGTTCCGCAGGGCTGGCGGATGGATCTGGTCGAGCTGGCGGACCCGGTCGAGCAGTGGGAGGCAATGACCGCTGTGGCCAAGGCAGCCGACGCAGGTCCGTGGGACTCGATCTGGCTGTTCGATCACTTCCACACCGTGCCTGAGCCGGTCCGCGAGACCGTCTTCGAGATGTGGACCACGACGGCCGCACTGGCGCGCGACACGACCCGGGTGAACCTGGGCCAGCTTGTGGGCTGCAACGGGTACCGCAACCCCGCACTGCTCGCCAAGATGGCCGCCACGGTCGATGTCGCCAGCCACGGCCGCATGTACGCCGGTATCGGCGCAGGCTGGTCGGAGCACGAGTGGAAGGCCTACGGGTACCCCTGGACCAGCCAGAAGGAGCGGATGGGTTCCTTCGTCGAGGCCGTCGAACTCATCCACCGCATGTGGACAGAGGACGACGTGGAGTTCCAGGGGCAGTACCACGCGGTCGACAAGCCGTACGTCGTCCCGCGGCGCAAACCGAAGCTGTGGATCGGTGGGGGCGGCGAGCGGGTGACGCTGCGACTCGTGGCGAAGTACGGCGACGCCTGCAACGTCGGGACCGGGCGGGTGGACGTCATCGAGCGGAAGCTCGCCATCCTGCGGCAGCACTGCGAGGAGGTCGGCCGCGACTACGACGAGATCACCAAGTCGACCAGTCTGAACGTCTTCCCGGTCGAGGCGGGCGCGGACCCGGTCAGCGCGACGGCCAAGGCACGCGGGCGGTACAGCCTGGAGGAGTTCCTGGAGATCGGCTCCGGCGGGACGTCGCACGTGCTGGCGGAGGTGGTCACGACGAAACAGCTGAGTGAGCACGTGGAACGCCTCGCCGAGGCCGGCATCGACTACGTGATCTCGTACATCCCCGGCGTCGCCTACGACCACGAACCAATGCAGCGGTTCGCAGAGGACGTCGTACCCCAGTTCAGCTGAGCGAACGCAGGTGCTGGTGGATGCCGTCGTACGCCGTCACCTGCGGGAGCAGCCGCTTCGGGATCTTGGTGACCACGCTGTAGTTGGCGTCGACCACGTTGGCCAGTGGGACCTCGCTGACCTGGCTGAGCAGTTGGTACGCGTCGAGCTTGTCCAGGCCGTAGAGCGAGCCGAGCCAGTTGACCATGTCGACCTGACCAGCCCGCCAGGCGTCCTCGAGCGGCCGGCTCGACCCGACGACGGCCAGGTAGTCGTCACTCTCCAACCGCGGCCAGACCGGTCCGGGCGTCTTCAGCAGGTCGACGATCAGTACGACGTTCATCGCGCCCTCGACCGCCGTACCGCAGGACTCGCCCTCACCCTGGCGGTAGTGGCCGTCACCGACGGAGAACAGGGCACCCTCGACGTTGACCCTCAGGTAGCAGGTTGTGCCGGCCCGCATCTCGGGCGTGTCCATGTTGCCGCCGAACGTGTCCGGCACCAGCGCCGAGCGAACCTCACCACCCGCCGGTGCCACTCCGACCGTGCCGAGCATCGGCTCCAGCGGCAGCGCCACCTCCAGGTCGCTGCCCTGCGCCTGGAACCCGACGGTCTGCCGAGCACTGTCCACCTCGTAGATCCAGGTCCGCTCCGGTAGCGGGTCCTGCAGCGTGGCGGTCCGGTCGGTGCTGGTCAGCCCGCCGAAGAACGGGATGGTGGCCGAGGCGCCCCAGCTCCGTGCGGGCGTCAGCTCGACGAGGTGCAGCACCAGCGTGTCGCCCGGTTCGGCACCCTCGACGTAGAACGGGCCCGTCTGCGGGTTCACGAACGGCATGTTCAGCGAGGCGCTCGCGAGGTCCGACGTACTGCGCAGGCTCCCGCCGAACGCGTCCTCGGTCCACAGGCGCAGCGCAGTACCGGGATTGACCCGGCGAACCGGTGGGACGCCTCCGAAGGTCCAGGCGAAGTCGGCGGGCTCGGGGGTGAATTCCAGAACGTCCACGCTTGGCAACTTAAGGTGTACAGGAGGTATTGGGCGAGCGATCAGCGGGTTCTCAGGCGATTCTCACAGTTGCGACTTACTCTCGGTTGCGGAACTTCGAGCGGAGCGGGGCAGACGATGCGGGTACTGGTGGTGGACGACGACCGGGCGGTCCGGGACTCGCTGCGCCGTTCGCTGGAGTTCAACGACTTCGAGGTGGTGACCGCGTCCGACGGCGCCGAGGCGCTCGCGGTGATCGGCAACGTCGAGCCGGACGTCGTCGTGATGGACGTGATGATGCCGCGGCTGGACGGGCTCGAGACCACCAAGGCCTTGCGGGCCGCCGGCAACAATGTGCCGATCCTGGTGCTCACCGCGCGGGACGCGGTCGCGGACCGGGTTGACGGCCTGGACGCCGGCGGCGACGACTACCTGACCAAGCCGTTCGCGCTCGAGGAGCTGCTGGCCCGGCTGCGGGCGCTGCTGCGCCGCAGCACCACGCCCGGCGAGGGCGGCCAGCGCGGCGAAGTGCTGCAGTACGCCGACCTCGTGGTCGACGTCGACGCGCACGAGGTGCACCGCGGTGACATGCCGATCCAGCTCACCCGCACCGAGTTCTCGCTGCTGGAGCTGCTGATCCGCAACCCGCGCCGCGTGCTCGAGCGCGCCGTCATCCTGGACGCGGTCTGGGGCTACGACTTCCCGACCACGGCGAACTCGCTCGAGGTCTACATCGGATACCTGCGCCGCAAGACCGAGGTGAACGGTCTGCCCCGGCTGATCCACACCGTCCGCGGCATCGGATACGTACTGAGAGACACCCCACCGTGAGTCAGCAGCACCCTGGCGACTTCCCGTCGTACGCCGATCGGGAGTCGCAACCGCAGGCGCAACCGCAACCCGAACGGCCCGTTGCCAGTAGCAATGGAAGTCGTGTGGCCGCGACCGCGGCCCGGACCCAGAACTGGTGGAACGAGACGCTCCACAAGCTGAGTCTGCATGCCCGCGTGACGCTGCTCGCGGCAGTCGCGGTCGGGCTCGCGGTGGCGATCGTGAGCGTCGCGGCGTACATCACGGTGCGTCAGCAGATGTACCAGAACCTCGACGACAGCCTGATCCAGCGCGCCGGCCAGGCGTCCCAGAAGGGCGTCCTGACCAACCTGGAGAACCTGCGCCGTGCCTCCGCGGACGCGCTCGGCCTGAGTGACATCCGGGTCGGCGTGCTGAGCGCCGACGGCGTCCAGTACGGCGCCCAGAACAGCCCGCTGCCGCCCATGGGGGACGACGAGCTGCAGATCGCCCGCGACCAGGGCAACCAGGCGAGCCTGCGCACTGTGGGCGTCCGGAACGGTCCGCACTACCGCGTTGTCGCGGTCGCGGCCCGCTACTGTCCGGCCGGGTACAGCAACGAGTGCCAGGAGGACGCGAACTTCCTGCAACCCGGTGCGCTCGTGGTCGCGCAGTCGCTGGGGTCGATCGACCAGACCCTGCACAACCTGGGCATCGTGCTGTGGGCGTTCGGCCTGATCGGTGTCATCGGCGCCGCACTGGCCGGCAATGCCGTCGCCCGGTCCGGTCTACGGCCGCTGGCCCGGCTGACCGGTGCGGCCGAGCACGTCGCACGGACGGAGGACCTGAAACCCATCCCAGTGGCGGGGACGGACGAGATCTCCCGGCTGGCGAATGCGTTCAACGCGATGCTGGGTGCGCTCGCGCAGTCCCGCGACCGCCAGCGCCGCCTTGTCGGTGACGCCGGCCACGAGCTGCGCACTCCGCTCACCAGCGTGCGGACGAACCTGGATCTGCTCGCTCAGGCCGACAAACGCGGCGGTCTCCGTCCCGAGGATCGCCAGCAGCTACTGGACGACGTACGCGCTCAGATGGACGAGCTGACGACGCTGATCGGCGACCTGACCGAGCTGGCCCGCGACACACCTCAGGTGCGCAACGCGGAGCTGATCGAGCTCTCCAACGTCGTTGAAGACGCAGTGCTGAAGGTACGCCGACGCGCGCCCGGGCTGGAGTGGGACGTCGAGCTGTCTCCGTTCCCGGTGTGGGGTGACGAGCGGCTGCTGGGGCGTGCCGTGACCAACCTGCTGGACAACGCCGCGAAGTACAGCGTTCCTGAGGACTCGGAGCAGCACAGCGACGGGCAGTCCGTCGGGCACGTGACGGTGCGCCTGCAGGACGGCGTACTGACGGTGACCGACTCCGGGCCGGGCATCGCCGAGGCCGACCTGCCGCACGTGTTCGAGCGGTTCTACCGCTCCAGCGAGGCGCGCAGCCGCCCCGGATCGGGCCTCGGCCTGGCGATCGTGAAGCATGCGGCGGAGCAGCACGGCGGGATGATCTACGCGCGAAACGTGCCCGGAGCCGGGGCGCAGTTCACGCTCTGGCTGCCGCACGCGGCGACGCAGAGTCGCTGACAGGTTCCCAACAGATCCTTCAGGGGATCTTCACAGAGTTCTTCGGCCACTCCGAGCGGATCTTCAGGGGCCTCTCAGGTCCGGCCGACACAGTAATTGCCATGACCGAGAACCAGCCGCAGCAGCCAAACCAGCCCGGCCAGAACCCACAGGGACCGCAGGGGCCGGAGCGGACGCAGCAGTTGCCGATGTACGGGCAGCATCAGCAACAGCAGTACGCGCCGCAGGGTGGGCAGCCACGGCCGGAGTCGGGGCCGCAAGGGCAGCGGCCGGGCCAGTACCCCGCAGGTGGGGGTGGCTACCCGCAGTTCGGGGCTCCGGGGACGCATCGGGGGACGTCTCCGGAGCCGAACTGGCCCTTCGGACCGCAGCCCGCGGCGGCCACGGCCACGGCCAAGCCGAAGCGGCGCGCCGGACTGGCGCTGGTGGCGCTGACCGCGCTTCTGGTCGGTACGGCGGGCGGTGTCGGGGGCGCGGCCGTCTACTCGGCCACCAACGACCACACCGCGAACACCCCGTCGGTGACCGCCCCGCTGAACGGCAACCAGGCGGCACCGGTGTCGACGCCGGACGGCTCGGTGCAGAGCGCCGCCGCGAAGGTACTGCCGAGCGTGGTGAAGATCGCGGTCGCGACCCAGCAGGGTGAGGCGACCGGGTCCGGCATCGTGATCAGCAAGGACGGCCTGATCGTCACCAACAACCACGTGGTCTCGGGCGCCGGGCAGGGCGCGAAGCTGAGCGTGGTGCTGAACGACGGCCGGACGGTATCAGCCACGGTCAAGGGCACCGACCCGCTCACCGACCTCGCCGTCATCCACGCCGACGCGACCGATCTGACGCCGGCCACGCTGGGGCAGAGCGGCAAGCTGGCGGTCGGCCAGGGCGTGGTCGCGATCGGCTCGCCGTTCGGCCTGGAGGCGACCGTGACCAGCGGTATCGTCTCGGCCCTGAACCGGCCGGTGACCTCGGGCGACTCGCAGCAGGACAGTACGACAGTCTTTCCAGCAATCCAGACGGACGCCGCGATCAATCCGGGGAACTCCGGCGGCGCCCTGATCGACCTCGCCGGCCAGGTGGTCGGTATCAACAGCGCGATCAAGACCGCCGGCGGATCGGGACAATCCGAAGGCGGCAACATCGGCCTGGGCTTCGCGATTCCGATCGACCAGGCCAAGCCGATCGTCGACGAACTGGTGGCCAAGGGCAAGGCCACGCATGCGCGGCTCGGTGTGACGGTCGGCGACGCGCAGTCCTCCGACGGGCTCACGAACGGAGCACGCCTCGGCGAGGTCACGTCCGGCGGTGCGGCGGACAAAGCCGGTCTCCAGTCAGGTGATGTGGTGACCGCTGTGGACGGCAAGGCGATCTCGTCAGGGGACGCGCTGGTCGCCGCTGTCCGTTCGCACCGCCCGGGCGACCAGGTGAAGCTCACGCTCACCCGCAGTGGCAAGGCCCAGACCATCACCGCCACACTCGGCTCCGACAACGGGAACCCAACCGGCTGACCAAGCGTCCAACCCAATACCGGACTGCGCCGCCCACCGAGCGGCGCAGTCCTTCTTTGTGACCGGTACGGTCCTGGCATGAGCTATGAGCAGCGGCCGCCGTTGGTGGCGGACGAGCGGACGCAGTTGGTGGGCTGGCTGGACCTGCAGCGCGCGCTGGTACGGCGGAAGCTGGAAGGGCTGGCGGAGGCCGACGAACGCCGGGCGGTGTTTCCGACGTCGCCGTTGATGACGCCGGTCGGGCTGGTGTCGCACCTGCGCTGGACCGAGCACTGCTGGTTCAACGTGATCTTCCTGGGTGAGCCGGAGGCAGCCAACCCGCAGTTCCGGAAGGAGCCGAAGAGCGCCGACTGGCTGGTGGAGGACGGCGTACCGCTGGCTCAGCTGCTGGACGAGTTCGACGCGCAGTGGGCGGAGTCGAACGAGATCACCGCGGCGCACTCCCTGGACGATGTGGCGAAGGACGCGGAGTTCCAGCCGACGCTGCGGTGGATCGTCATCCACATGGTCGAGGAGGTCGGCCGGCACCTCGGGCATCTCGACACCATGCGGGAGCTGCTCGACGGGCAGAAGGGGTATTACTAGTCGTCGTGGAGATTCGGCGCGCGGAGGACCGGTTCCGGACTGCGAGTGAGTGGTTGGACTCTCGGCACTCGTTTTCGTTTGGGGAGTTTTACGATCCGGCGAATGTCGGGTTCGGGTTCCTGATGGCGCACAACGACGAGACGGTGGCGCCGGGGAGCGGGTTCGGGACGCATCCGCACCAGGACCTGGAGATCGTCACCTGGGTACTGCGGGGCGCCCTGGCGCACCGCGACTCGCAGGGGAACAGCGGCGCGATCCACCCCGGCCTGGCGCAGCGGATGAGCGCCGGCTCCGGGATCCAGCACTCGGAGTGGAACGACGGCACCGAGCCCGTCCACTACATCCAGATGTGGGTCCGCCCGGACCGCTTCGACCTGCCGCCGTCGTACGAGCAGGCCGAACTCGACCTGACCACCGGCGAGCTGATCCCGGTCGCCTCCGGGCTCGCCAAGCACGCGACGTCCACCGCGATTCGCATCAACCAGCCGTCCGCCGGTCTGTCGGTCGCGCGACTCGCCCCCGGCGGATCGGTCGAGCTGCCGCAGGCGCCGTACCTGCATCTGTTCGTCGCGAGCGGCACGGCACAGCTCGAGGGCGCGGGCGATCTCGGCACGGCGGACGCCGTACGCCTCACCGGCTCGGACGGGGAGCGCGTCACCGCGGGCCCGGCAGGAGCGGAACTGCTCCTCTGGGAGATGGTCGGCTAGCACCCCTCACCAGGCCTGCGCGGGCCGCCACCACTGCCCCGGCCCGGTCGCTGCCAGCGCGAGGCTCGGATCAGCGAGTACGTCGTCACGCCGCAGCCCCGGCAGCACCTGGTACCGGATCGTCGCGGTATCGCAGACAAGCGCGAGCGGCCACCACAGGGAACGCAGGTAGGCCTCGGCCTGAGCCGGCCCGTCCCAGTCATAACAACCGCGGTACATCCCGAACTCGTCGGCGGCGAACCACAGCTTCGACACGAACCCCGGGAAGCCGACGAACAGCGGGGTGTTCAGCAGGCTCTCGGCCCGGAACCACCGATGCCCCTGCCCGCGGACGAACCGGAGGCTGAACCCGACGATCAACACGCACGGATCCAGCGGCTCAGCCCCGGTCAGCACCGTCTCCCGGTAGACCCACGAGCTCGAGCCGTCCGCGAACCGCACCCACACCCCGACCCGCTCCCGAGGCTGCCGGACCCGTCCCTGGGCCAGCTGTACGCCGGTCCGCGCCGCGCATCTCGCCAGTCGCGGCAATGCCGTCGGTAGCCGGAAGTGCTGCACGTCTCCGACCATGGCGACCTCCCATCCACCACGGTCGGCCCGCGAACGGCCCGCGACAACGCCGGAAGGACCCCGTCGCGCGGGACCTTCGGCTAGTCGGCTTGTTCGCTCATCGTCCAGACGTGCCGCAACGACTGGCCGGCGACGCCCTCGGGGTTCTGGGCGAAGCCCTCGACGAACTGGCTCATGTGTTGCTGCCAGCGCTGGTCGGTCGGATCGTTGCGGAGGTATGCGACCGCCGCCTCGAAGTCGTCGGACACGACCAGGTGGAAGAGGTCGCGGCCGCTGCGCCAGATCGACCAGTCGCTGATGCCCGCGGCGTGCATCGCGGTGATCAGCTCCGGCCAGACGCGGGCGTGCTCGATCTCGTAGGCCTCTTCGGTACCGGGAATCAGGCGGCTGTGCAGCGCAAGGCGGGTCACAAAGGTGCAGGATACGCCGCGCGCGGCACGCGTGGAACGCGGTTCCAAAATCTCGGTGGACCTCTTCGCCGCCGATTCACGCAGCCTCTCGCCCCCGATTCGCACCGCCTCTGCCGCCAACTCCTGAGCGGTCAGGGGCGTCGTACTTGGGTGGATTGAGTAGTTTCGCCCTGGTGGCGAAGCGGCCACACGCCGAAGACTGTGCCCCGGTGTCCATCCGTCGTCGTGCGAGAGTTGGGAAAGTGAAGCGAACCACTGCGATCGTCTGTCTGAGTAGTCTGCTGATCACTGCCGGGTGTTCGGACAGCAAATCCGGCGGCGGCAAGTCCGGGAGCGACGAGCAGCAGGCGTCGGGTGCGGTGATCAAGCAGTTCGCCGACGCCTGGGTGAAGGCCTGGGCGCCAGAGGGGAAGCCGGACGCGGCCGGGGCGCTCACCGACAACCCGACGGTGTTCGCCAAGCGGCTCGACGACGTCGACAGCGCGCTCGTCGCGAGCACCGTGACGGTGGCTCCGCAGGGTGACCCGAAGTGCAGCGACGGGAACAACTGCACGCAGGAGCTCGCCGTCGAGGCGCAACTGCGCGGCATCGGCACGATGAAGTGGACCAGTACGGCGACCGCGGTGAAGACCGGCGACGCCTGGAAGGTGAAGGCCGCGGGCGACACGATCTACCCCGGCCTCGGCGACAACAACTACCTGAAGCGGGTCCGCGCGCTGCCGGCCCGCGCCTCGATCCTGGACCGCAACGGGGTCGCCCTGACCGCGAACCGGCAGGTCGTGATCGTCGGCGTCGCGGCGGGGACCAAGGCCACCGCGGCGACGTACGCGGCGTTCACGAAGTACCTCGATGTGGACGGCACGAAGCTCGCCGCGCGGGCGAAGGCGGCGCCGGCCGGCCAGTTCGTGGACGCGATCACGATCCGGGCCGAGGAGTGGGAGGCGCTCCGGCCGACGATGAGCAAGCTGCCGGGTGTGCTCACCATGGGCGGCACCCAGTCGCTGCCGCCGAACGCGACGTTCGCCCGGTCGCTCATCGGCACCATGAAGACCGCGACCGCGGACACGCTGAAGAACGCCGGCCCGACCGCGTCCACCCAGGACCAGGTCGGCACGACGGGCCTGCAGTACGCGTTCCAGCAGCAGCTCGCCGGTACGCCGGGCGGCACGGTCACGCTGCGGGACGGCAAGACGAAGCTGACGATCAAGACCGTCTTCAGCCAGCAGGGCACCGCCGGCAAGCCGGTGAAGACCACGCTGGACACGAACATGCAGAAGACCGCCGAGGCCGCGCTGGCGACCAGCAAGCTGCCGGCGTCGCTGGTCGCGGTGCAGGCGTCCACCGGCCAGATCCTGGCGGCCGCGAACGGCCCGCAGGTGGCGAGCTACAACCGCGCCTTCCAGGGTCGCTACGCACCGGGCTCGACGTTCAAGATCGTCACCTCGGCGGCGCTGCTCGGCAACGGTGAGACCGCGGCGACCCCGCTCCCGTGCACGGACACCATCAACGTGTTCGGTAAGACCTTCAAGAACTACGACGCGCTCGCGGCGTACGGCGCGGGCACGATGCAGAAGGCGTTCAACGAGTCCTGCAACACCGCGTTCATCTCGCAGCACGCGCGGCTGCCGAAGGACGGGATGACCAAGGCCGCGGCGATGTTCGGCATCGGGCGCGACCTGAACCTGTCGCTCTCGGCGTACGGCGGTCAGGTCCCGGCGCCGAAGGACGACGTCGAGGAAGCGGCCTCGATGATCGGCCAGGGCACGGTCACCGCCAGCCCGCTGGCGATCTCGCTGGTCGCCGCCACGGTCGACCACGGGACCGCGATGAAGCCGGTGCTGGTGCCGGGCAAGGACGCGGCCGGCGCGGCCGCCTCACCGTTGCCCGCAGCAACTGTCGCGGCGCTGCGGACGTTCATGCGGACGACGGTCACCGGTGGTACCGCGAAGGTGCTGGCCGGGAACGGCGCGGTCGCCGCGAAGACCGGTACCGCGGAGGTCGTCGTGAACGGCAAGGTCACCACGAACGCCTGGATGGCCGGCTACCGCGGCGATGTCGCGTTCGCGGTCATCGTGGAGGGTGGCGAGTCCGGTTCGCACACGGCCGGCCCGATCCTGAAGACGTTCCTGTCCAGCTTCAAGTAGGAAGTTCCTGAGAGTTGGCTGAAAGCCCGCGATGACGGGGATTTCGTCACTTACCGTTTCCGGATGGAAAGCCTGACGTGTCCCAAGTGTCATGGGCCGATGCGGACGTACGAACGCAGCGGCATCACCGTCGACCAGTGCGGTGACTGCCGCGGCATCTTCCTCGACCGCGGTGAACTCGAGCGACTGGTGGACGCGGAGGCTCGGTTCAACGGGCCACCGCGCCGCGAGGAGAAGCACCACGACGACCGGCGGTACGACGAGCGTCGCGACGACGACCGCCGGTACAGCAACCAGCAGTACTCGAACCAGCAGCACCCGCGGAAGAAGAAGAAATCCTTCCTGGAGGATCTCTTCGACTGAGCTACCGCTGTACGGCGATCACGGTGCCCTGAGCGACGGCGCACAGCGTCTCGGCGTCGTCGGCCACCGTGCGGAGCTCACACGTGCACGTCGCCTGCCGGCGGCCCGCGTGCACCACCTTCGCCTCGGCCCGGAGCAGCGTGCCCCGGGCCGGGCGGAGGTAGCTGATCGTGAACCCACCGGTCAGCACCTCCGGGCCGAGCGCCGTACCGCCCGCGAACGTGAGGGCGTTGTCGGCGGCATAACCGAGGACGCCGCCGTGCAGGAACCCGTTCTGCTGCAGGAGATCCGGCCGGATGTCGAGCTCCAGCGTCGCGCCCCCGTCGCCGAACGCCGTCACCCGCGCGCCCAGCAACACGCTGAACGGCTGCGTCGCCAAGAGCTTCTGCGCCATCTCCAACGTCAAGTCCGCCACCCGCGCACGATATGTCAGTTGCTGCAACGCAGTGCGGAGGTTGCTGTGTCGCGGGTGTGCGAGGTCTAGGGTCAGGAGCGTGACGACGCCCTCGGTGCAGCTGCGCCCGATTACCGATGCCGACTACCCGAGCTGGATGGAGCGCGCCGCGGCGTCGTTCGCGGCCGGGATCGGCCCGGCCCGTGGACTGAGCGCCGACGAAGCGCTGGCGTTGGCGTACGAGGAGACCGAGAAGCTGCTCCCGGAAGGGCCGGCCACCGACCAGCAGCTGATCTGGATCGCCTGGGCGGGCGACGAACCGGTCGGCAGCCTGTGGATCAGCACCCGGTCGCGGGTGCCGTTCATCTACGGCATCGAGGTGGACAGCCGGCAGCGCGGCAAGGGGTACGGACGCGCGATCATGCTGGCCGCGGAGGACGAGTGCCGCCGCCTGGGCTACACCCAACTGGACCTGAACGTCTTCGGCGACAACGGTCCGGCGATCGCGCTGTACGACTCGCTCGACTACGCCGTGACCTCCCAGCAGATGCGCAAGTCCCTCTGAAACTCGCTGGACGACGCTTTCCCGGTCGGCTTACCGTGGCGGTGGCAGCCGCACTCGAAAGGACCCACAGGGAGCGATGTCGACACCCCGCCGAGAGATCGGCTGATTCGGTGGTCGTCCTGCGCTCTGCGCGTTGCGCGGTGGCGCTGCCCGGTCCGACAGTCAACCGACTCTTTCGAAAGCGGTGTTGCTTCCGTGACGCCTGTTCACGACCTTCCGCCTGTTATCGCGGCGCATGATCTGACCAAGACCTACACCTTTCACAAGCAGCAGGCCGGGCTCGGCGGGGCGCTGAAGAGCCTGGTCAGACGCAAGTACGAGACCCGGCTCGCCGTCGACCGGATCGGCTTCGAGATCGGCCGGGGTGAGGTCGTCGGCCTGCTCGGCCCGAACGGCGCCGGCAAGACGACCACGCTGAAGATGCTGTCCGGCCTGCTGTACACCACCTCCGGCGACCTCGAGGTGCTCGGCCACACGCCGTCCGACCGCAAGCACGACTACCTGCGCCGGATCGCGCTCGTGATGGGCCAGAAGACGATGCTGTGGTGGGACGTCCCGGCGATGGAGAGCCTCCTGCTGCACAAGGACATGTACGGCCTGTCCACCGCGGAGTTCGACCGCAACGTCGCCGAACTCGCGGAGCTGCTCGACGTCGAGCACCTGCTGAACGTCCAGGTCCGCAAGACCTCGCTCGGTGAGCGGATGAAGCTCGAGCTGATGGCCGCGCTCGTGCACGGCCCGGAGATCCTGTTCCTGGACGAGCCGACGATCGGCCTGGACGTCGTCGCGAAGGCGCGGGTCCGGTCCTTCCTGGCGGAGCTGAACCGGCTCCGCGGTACGACGGTCCTGATCACCAGCCACGACATGGACGACATCGAGGCGCTCTGCTCGCGGGTGATGATCATCGACCACGGGCGACTGCAGTTCGACGGCGCACTCGACGAGCTGGTCCGGACCGCGCGACCACGCAAGCTCGTGCGAGCGACGTACGCGACGCCGGTCGACGGTGCGCCGCTCGCCGGGTTCGACGGGGTCACGGCGGTCGACGTGTCCGGGCAGACGGTGAAGCTCGAGGCCGACCGGGAGCGGGCCGGTGCGGTGATGGAGCAGCTGACGCGGCTCGGTCCGCTGGTCGACCTGGATGTCGCGGACGCCGACGTCGAGGACATCATGCGGGAGCTGTTCCAGCGCCGGAGCTCGCTGTGAGGAGCACCGTCGTACGGAACCTCCGCGTCGTACGGCGGATGACGGCGGGCGAGATCGCGCAGCAGTCGGTGTACCGCGGGGCGTGGGTGATCTTCATGCTCGCGAACATCTGCGTGCCGATCATCTCGCTGCTGATCTGGCGGACGGCCCTCGCGAACGGGGCCCAGTTGCCGGTCGACGAGCGGTACGTGACGACGTACTTCGTGCTGCTCGGGTTCGTCACGATGGCGACGTCGTCGTGGATGGCCGGGTTCCTCGCGAACGACATCCGGCTCGGGAAGCTGTCCAGCTGGATGGTGCGGCCGGCGTCGCTGCTGGTCGGGTTCGTCGCGAACAACCTGTCGGAGAAGTTCCTGAAGCTGTTCGCGCTGGTGCCGATGATCGGCATCGTCTGGTGGATCTTCCGCGACTCGATGAACATCCCGGCCGGCCCCGGTCGTTGGGTTCTGTTCGCGATCAGCATCCTGCTCGGGGCGGTGCTGGTGTTCACGATCGACATCCTGATCGCCGCGCTGGCGTTCTGGATGGACGACGTGAGCGCGCTCGTACAGGCCCGGGTGATCATCGCGAGCGTCCTGTCCGGGGCCGTCGTACCGCTGGCGCTGATGCCGGACTGGTCGCGCGGGTTCGTCGACCACCAGCCGTTCCGGTACACGGTGTCGTTCCCGGTCGAGATCGTCGCGGGTCAACTCACCGGCAGCGAACTGGCATCCGGCCTGGCGATCCAGTTCGGGTACGTCGTCGTACTCGGGGTGCTCGCCCGGCTCGTCTGGGCCGCGGGGATCCGCGCGTACTCGGCGGTGGGCGCATGAGCATGCACACCGAGGAGCGGCAGCCGCTCGACCGTAGCTGGGCGCACAAGCAGTGGCGGCATGTGCGGTTGTGGCGGCGGTTTCTCGGGCAGGCCGTGGTCCGTGAGACGCACTACCGGGCGCATTTCCTGACCACGTTGCTCGTCGGGCTGGTCCAGCTCGGGCTGGGGATCGTGCCGACGTTGCTGCTGTTCGGGTTCACGTCCGAGGTGCACGGGTGGTCCCGGGCGGAGGTGATCGCGCTGGTCGGGGTGTTCCAGATCGTCACCGGGCTGCTCGCGACCTTCGTCGCGCCGAACCTGAACCGCATGACGACGTACCTGACCGAAGGGGAGCTCGACGGCGTGCTGCTGCGGCCGGTGTCGAGTCAGTTCTACCTGACGCTGCGGTGGATCAACGTCGCCGAGCTGACGAACGTTGCCAGTGGCATCGTCGTGCTCGTGATCGGGCTGGTGCAGTCGGGGATCCGGCCGAGTGCCGGGCAGGTGCTGCAGGCCGTCGTACTCGTCGGATGTGGGCTGGTGCTGCTCACCGCGGTGTGGTCGGCGATGTCGTTTCTGGCGTTCTGGCTGCAGTCGGTCGGGCCGATCGGGGTGGTGTTCCTCAGCCTGGCGGAGGCCGGGCGGTATCCGCTGGTGTTCTTCCCGGTCGCGGTGCGAACGTTCCTGACGTTCGCGTTCCCGGTGGCGTTCGCGACGACGTACCCGGTGCGGGCGATGGCCGGTGACCTCGGGTGGGGAACCGTCGCGCTCGGGATCGCGCTCGCGGTGGTGGCGACGTTGCTCGTCCGGTTGTTGTGGCGGCGCGGGCTGCTGACGTACTCCAGTGCGTCCAGCTGATGTGGTTACCTGTGACGTATGAGCTGGTGGGTCCTGCACGTGGACATGGATCAGTTCATCGCGGCCGTCGAGATCCGGCGTCGGCCTGAGCTTCGCGGGCTGCCTGTCGTGGTGGGTGGGTCGGGCGACCCGACCCAACCACGGCAGGTGGTCGCCACCGCGTCGTACGAGGCACGGGAGTACGGCGTGCACTCGGGGATGCCGGTGCGGGCGGCGTACAAGAAATGTCCGGACGCTGTCTTCCTCCCGTCGGACCCGGCCGCGTACGAGGCCGCGTCGACCGAGGTGATGGACACGCTGCGGACGTTCCCGGTGGTGGTCGAGGTGTGGGGCTGGGACGAGTGCTTCGTCGGCGCCGAGACCGACGATCCGGAAGCGCTGGCGGCTGAGCTGCGGGCCGCGGTGGCGGAGCGCACCGGGCTCACGTGCTCGGTCGGCATCGGCGACAACAAGACCCGCGCGAAGCTGGCGACCGGCTTCGCGAAACACCAACGCTCGCACGCCGTCCCTTTTGAGAGCGCCGACGGAGCCAGCAGCGCCGACGGCGTCTACCGCCTGACCGCGGCCAACTGGCGCACCGTGATGGACCATCGCCCGGTCCGCGACCTGTGGGGCATCGGCAGCCGGATGGAACGCAACCTCAACGAACTCGGCCTCACCACGGTCGCCGACCTCGCCACCGCCGACGTCGAGGGTCTGAAGAAACGCTTCGGCCCGAAGATGGGCGCCTGGTACGCCGCCCTGGGCCGCGGCCTCGGCGACACCCAGGTCACCGACGTACCGCGGGAGCCGGTCTCCCGCAGCCACGAGGAAACCTTCCCCGAGGACCTCGCCGACCGCGCCGCCGTCGAACGCGAACTCCGCCGCATCGCCGTCGAGGTCACCGAGGAAGTGGTCGCCGAAGGCCGCACCATTCAACGCATCGCGGTCAAGGTCCGGTTCATCAGCTTCTACACCCCCATCAAGAGCCGCAAACTCAAGTCCCCCACCCAGGACCCCGAGATCATCGCCACCACGGCCCTCGCCCTCCTCGACAAATTCACCTTCACCCGCCCCATCCGCCTCCTCGGCGTCCGCGTCGAATTCCTCCCACCCCAACAGTCCGACTGAGCGCCTTATATAACTTTGTTCAGCTAAAGTTATATAGTGGTCGAGGTGAACCAACCCGGAAGGACCCCGCTGGCAGTCGGCTGGGAGCGTTGCGCGTGGGAGGGCACCGACGGGCCGATGTCCCGTCGCGAACGCGCCGCCACCCGGGGCTTCTACCTGGCGTCGATCCCACCGGCGATCTCGGGCCTGGACTTCGCCGTACCGCCCGACGTCGCGGCCGAGGCAGAGGACGCCCTCGTCGAGATCTCGCGCTTCGATGCCGAACTGTCCGCCGCTCTCCCGCAAGCAGATGGCGAGCTCGCACCGCTCGCCGTCGTCCTGCTCCGCACCGAGTCGGCCTCCTCGTCCCAGATCGAAGGTGTCACCGCGGGCGCGAAGGCACTGGCGATCGCGACCCTGAACGAGTCCGCCGGCCAGAATGCCCGGATGGTCGCCGCCAACGTCGAGGCGATGCAGAAGGCGATCGACCTGGCCGACGACCTCAGCACCGATTCGATCCTCGCCGCTCACCGCGCGCTGATGCACGATCAGGCCTACGCGCTTCCCGGACGAACTCGGGACGGCCAGGTCTGGATCGGGGGCGGCCCGACCCCGCACACCGCGACGTTCGTCCCACCCCGGCACGAACGGGTCCCGGCGTTGCTGGACGATCTCGTCTCCTTCTGCCGGCGTACGGATGTCCCGGTGCTCCCCCAGGTCTCCATCGCGCACGCCCAGTTCGAGACGATTCACCCGTTCAACGACGGGAACGGACGGACCGGCCGGACTCTGGTGCACGCGATGCTGCGCCGGTCCGGCGTGACCAGGCGTCTCACGGTCCCGGTCTCGGCCGGTCTGCTGATCTTCACCGAGGAGTACTTCGACGCGCTCGGCTCGTACCGCGAAGGCGACCCCACACCGATCGTCAGGCAGTTCACCCGCGCCTCGTTCGCCGCCGTCAGCAGCGGTCGGCAACTGGTCGACGACCTCACCGCAACCTTCGCCGTCTGGGAGGACGTGGTCCGGTCCCGGAAAGGCTCAGCCGCCCGAAGACTCCTGCCGCACTTGCTCAGTCAGCCGGCCATCACCGTCAAACACGTCCAGCAGCACCTAGGGGTCTCCCAGCCGGCCGCCCAGCGTGCCGTCGACCAGCTCGTCGCGACCGGAGTCCTCAGACAGATCTCCACCGGAAAGCGGAATCGCGCCTGGATCGCGCGCGATGTGATCGCAGCGCTCGACGATTTCGCAGCCCGCTCCGGCCGCCGCGGCTGACCCCGACCTGGACGAGCGCGGCAGGCTCCTCAGGTGGTGCTGAGGGTGCCGGCCAGGCGGGTGTGGCGTTCGGCGCTGGCGGGGTTCAGGCCGGTGATCTCGACGGTTTTGCCGTAGCGGGCGTACTTGGTCGTGATGGCGTCGAGGGTGGCGACCGTTGAGGCGTCCCAGATGTGGGAGTCGCTGAGGTCGAGGACGACCGTGGACGGGTCGTTGCGGTAGTCGAACTGGTACACCAGGTCGTTGCTGGAGGCAAAGAACAGCTCGCCGGTCACGGTGTAGACCTTGCGATCACCGTCCTGTACGCCGGTGACTGTGGTGAAGTGTGCGACCCGGCGGGCGAACAGCACCATCGCGACGACCACGCCGACGACGACGCCGATCGCCAGATTGTGGGTGATGACGACGACCACGACGGTCGCGAGCATCACCAGGGTCTCGCTGCGCGGCATCCGGCGGAGCGTCTTCGGGCGGATGCTGTGCCAGTCGAACGTACCGACCGAGACCATCACCATCACCGCGACCAGCGCCGCCATCGGGATGTCGCCGACCAGATCGCCGAGCCCGACCACCAGGATCAGCAGGAACACGCCGGCCAGGAACGTCGAGATCCGCGTCCGTGAACCGGAGCCCTTCACGTTGATCATCGTCTGGCCGATCATGGCGCACCCGCCCATACCGCCGAAGAGGCCGGTGATCACGTTCGCGGCGCCCTGGCCCCAGGCCTCACGGGTCTTGTCCGAGTGTGTGTCGGTGACGTCGTCGACGAGTTTCGCGGTCATCAGGGACTCGAGCAGTCCGACGAGCGCCATGCCCACGGCGTACGGCGCGATGATGCGCAGCGTCTCGAGATTGAGCGGGACGTTCGGCCAGAACAGCGACGGCAGACTGTCGGGGAGCTTGCCCTCGTCGCCGACGGTCGGCACGGAGGTCGACGTCAGTACGACGATCGCCGTGACAGCGAGGATCGCGACGAGCGGCGCGGGCACCGCCCTGGTGAAGCGCGGGAGCAACACGATGATCGCGACACCGACCGCGACGAGCGGGTACACCAGCCACGGCACGTGGACCAGGTGCGGGAGCTGCGCGAGGAAGATCAGGATCGCCAGCGCGTTGACGAAGCCGACCATCACCGACCGCGGGATGAACCGCATCAGCCGCGCAACGCCGAGCAGACCGAGCCCGATCTGGAGTACGCCGGCCAGCAGTACGGTTGCGACGAAGTAGTCGAAGCCGTGATCACGCATCACCGGTGCGATCACCAGCGCGACCGCGCCGGTCGCCGCCGAGATCATCGCCGGCCGACCGCCGAGGAACGCGATCGACACCGCCATCGTGAACGAGGCGAACAGGCCGACGCGCGGATCAACGCCCGCGATGATCGAGAAGCTGATCGCCTCCGGAATCAGCGCGAGCCCGACGACGAGGCCGCCGAGTACTTCGGTCCGCAGCCGCCCGGGCGACCGCAACGCCGCACGGACCGAGGTGATGTCGGGATTTTCGGGCATGGCTGACTCAGGCGTCAGCGACGTCATGCGAACTCCAGGTCGAGGAAGGAGCGAGGCGGGCGAGGAGCACCAGAACGCCGCAACCCTACCCGAACGTAAGAGTAGAGTTGAACTCGTCCTGCCGGCCGGACGACGCCGGAGCGTTATCCTTCCCGGACCACGAGCCGTGCCGGCGGCGGACGAAGGCGTCAGGAGAGCGCACACGATGGGCGAGCACATGCAGATCGGCGAGGTCGCCGACCGCGTCAAGCTCAGCCTGCGCACGATCCGCCACTACGAAGAGGTCGGCCTGGTCCCGCCGTCGGCCCGCAGCAAGGGCGGCTTCCGCCTGTACTCCGAGTCCGACGTCGAGCGACTGCTCCTCATCAGGCGGATGAAGCCGCTGGGCTTCACCCTCGAGGAAATGGCGGACGTCCTGGACCTCCTGGACAAGCTGTCCACGGACACCGCTCCGGAGTCCCGAGCCGCCCTCCTCGACCGCCTGACGATGTACCACGAGGCAGCGGCCAACCGGATCGTTGCCCTTCGGGAGCAACTGGACGTCGCGATCGGTTTCGCGGACAAACTGCAGGAACACCTGGACGTCCACGCACCGACCAAGAGCTGACACCCGCCGGGCACGCCGCGCGCCTGCCCGTCCAAGCCCGGCGCAGGCGTTTGAGGGGCCGGCCCCTCAAACGGTGGGGTGCGTAGCCAGAATTTCAGCAGGCATCCCGCACTTTGAGGGGCCGGCCCCTCAAACGGGACCAGCCGGGCGGCGGAGGGGCGGGCGGCTCAGCTGGCGATGTCAGAGGTTGTAGGTGCGCGTGGCCGTGGTGGCGAAGACGGACTCGCGTTCCGCGGGCGTGAGGTTCGAGGTCAGGGAGTCGGCGGTTTCGACGACGTCGGCGTACGACGCGGCGAGCAGGCAGACGGGCCAGTCGGAGCCGAACATGACTCGGTCCGGGCCGAAGGCGTCCAGGACCACGTCGGCGTACGGCTGCAGGTCGGCCACCGTCCACGACGACCACGGAGCCTCGGTGACCATGCCGGAGAGTTTGCACGTCACATTGGGGAGCGCGGCCAGCTCGCGGATCTGCCCCGCCCAGGGCCCCAGCGGCTCGCCGATGACGGGCTTGGAGATGTGGTCGACGACGAAGGTCAACTGCGGCAGGTTACGAGCGGTCTGGATCGCGGCCGGAAGATGCGGCGTCTTGGTGAGGAGGTCGTACGCAAGGCCCGCGTCGGCGACCGCCGCGAGGCCGCGCTGGACGTCGGGCCGGAGGAGCCAGTCGACGTCCGGTTCGTCGTGCACCTGATGCCGGATCGCCTTCAGGTACGAGCCGTCCGACCGCGCGATCAGCGACTCCAGCGTGGCGCGAACATCGTCCGCGGCGAGATCCACCCAGCCGACCACGCCGGCCACCAGATCGTTGCTCGCAGCAATCTCCAGGAACTCGCAGGTCTCCTCGACCAGCCCGACGGTCTGCACGACGACCGTCGACGTCACGCCGGCGGCAGCGGTGAGCGGTGCGAGATCCTCGATCGAGAAGCTGCGCCGGATGGGGTCCAGCTCCGGACCCACCATCCAGCTCTGCTCCCGGACACTCAGATCCCAGACGTGGTGATGCGCATCGACTCTGCTCATCCGCAACCCTTCCTCAGCCGACCCGACGGTCGTCGATCGCGTCCTGGTTCCAGTCGATCCCCAGACCCGGCGCGTCCGGGGCGACCGCGTGCCCGTCGACGATATCCATCTCGGTCGACGTGATCGCCCGCAGTTGCGGGATGTGCTCGACGTACCGCCCGTTCGGTACGGCGGCCGTCAGGCTCACGTGGAGCTCCATCAGGAAATGTGGACACACCTCGAGGTTGAACGTCTCGGCGAGGTGCGCGACCTTCAGCCACGGGGTGATACCGCCGATGCGCGCCACGTCCACCTGGACGATCCCGGCGCCACCCGCGGCGAGGTACTCCCGGAACTGCGAGACGGAGTACAGCGATTCGCCGACCGCGATCGGGATCGACGTGGACTCGGCCAACCGGACATGACCCGTCACATCGTCAGCGGGCAACGGTTCTTCGAACCAGGACAGGTCGACGGACTCGAACGCGGCGGCCCGGCGCTTCGCCTCGGCGTATGTCATCGACTGGTTCGCGTCGACCATGATGTCCATCGAAGGACCGACCGCGTCACGTACGGCGCGCAGCCGCTCCACATCCTCGTGAACACGGGGTTTGCCGACCTTGAGCTTCACGCCCGGCCAACCCGCCTTCTGCGACGCCAGCGCACCGGCGACGAGCTCATCGGTTGTCAGATGCAACCAACCGCCCTCGGTGTCGTACAACGGCACCTGCTGGCGATAGCCACCTGCAAGACGCCACAGCGGCTCACCGGCTCGCAGGCAGCGTAGATCCCAGAGTGCGGTGTCCACTGCGGCCAGTGCGAGGGATGTGATCGCACCGACCGTGGTGGCGTGCGTCGACCAGAACAGGTCCGACCAGAGCGCCTCGACGTTCCGTGCGTCCGTTCCGACGAGTCGCGGCAACAGGTGGTCCCGCAGCAACGCCAGTACGGCGGTGCCGCCGGTACCGATCGTGTACGAGTACCCAAGACCCGTCAGCCCGTCCGCGGTGGCCAGCGAGACGAAGATCGTCTCCTGTTTGAGGAACGCCTGCACGGCGTCGGTCCGGACGGTCTCGACCTCGAGGTCGACCAGGTAGGCCTCGGCCCGGACGATCGCCGTACTCACATTGCCTCCACGATCCTATAGGATATTGCGCATCCTGATGCTCCCGCTTCACACTGGACGCGTCAAGGCGGACTGCGCGTCGGGCAGAATGTTTCCGGGAGGAGCGACACGTGACTGATGCACATGTAGGCCTGGCCGGGCAGCTCAGCCGCCTGCCCCAGCGACAGGTGCTGAGCGACGACGTCTACGAGACGGTCAAGGGCCTGATCATGGACAGCGTGGTCGAGCCCGGCACCCGCCTGAACATCGACGCGCTCACCCGTGAGCTGGGCATCTCGCAGACCCCGATCCGGGAGTCGCTGGCCCGGCTGGAGTCCGACGGCCTGGTGATCAAGGAGCCGCTGCGCGGGTACCGCGTGTCCTCCCGGCTGACCCGCGCGGAGTTCGAGGACCTGTTCGAGTACCGGCTGCACATCGAGCCGTGGGCGGCCGGCCGCGCCGCCGAGCGGTCCGGCACCGAGGACCTGGCCCGGCTCAAGGCGGAGATGCTGAGCTACACCGACGTCCCCGACCGGCCGGCGTACGAGAGCTACCGGGCGATGGCCGCGCACGACCAGCGCTTCCACGACCTGGTGCTGGAGCTGTCCGGGAACGAGACGGCCCGGCTGTCCTTCCAGCGGACACACTGCCACCTGCACCTGTTCCGGCTGTACTACGGTGGCGGCATCGCGACGAAGGCGTTGCGAGAGCACAAGACCGTGGTGACCGCGGTCCGCAAGGGTGATCCGGAGGAGGCGGCCGCGGCGATGCGGGCGCACATCGAAGCCTCACGCGCCCGCCTGCGGCCGATCTTCGACCAAGACTGAATCCGTCCTGAGGAGTCCTCTGTGGAACTGCTGCGCCTCGGCGCGGTCGGCGAGGAGCGCCCGTACGTGCGCGCCGCCGACGGCACCGTTCACGACCTGAGCCCGCTGACCGCCGACATCGACGGGGCCTTCCTCGCCGCCGACGGCATCGCCCGTACCCGCGCCGCGCTCGACGCCGGCGAACTGCCGGTCGCCGACACCGAGGGCCTGCGCGTCGGCGCCCCGATCGCCCGCCCCGGCGCGGTCGTCTGTATCGGGCAGAACTACGCCGCACACGCGGCCGAGTCCGGCGCCGAGCCGCCGAAGCAGCCGATCGTCTTCTTCAAGCACCCGAACACCGTCGTCGGCCCGTACGACGAGGTGCTCGTCCCGCGCGGCTCGGCCAAGACCGACTGGGAGGTCGAGCTCGCCGTCGTCATCGGCAAGCAGGCCCGCTACGTCGAGACCGACGAGGACGCGCTGGCCTGCATCGCCGGGTACGCCGTGTCGAACGACGTCTCGGAGCGCGCCTTCCAGATCGAGGTGTCCGGCGGCCAGTGGTCCAAGGGCAAGTGCTGCGAGACCTTCAACCCGTTCGGCCCGGCCCTCGTCCCGGCCGACGAGGTCGACCCGACGAGCCTCAACCTGCGCTCGTGGGTGAACGGTGAGCCGCGGCAGGACTCGAACACCCAGGACATGATCTTCGGCGTCGCCGCGCTGATCCGGGACCTCTCGCAGTACATGGTTCTCAGCCCCGGTGACATCGTGAACACCGGAACCCCGGAGGGCGTCGCCCTGTCCGGCCGTTTCCCGTACCTGTCGCCCGG
This sequence comes from Kribbella sp. NPDC054772, assembly GCF_053611945.1. Lineage (NCBI taxonomy): Bacteria > Bacillati > Actinomycetota > Actinomycetes > Propionibacteriales > Kribbellaceae > Kribbella > Kribbella sp. NPDC054772. The sequence goes on from NZ_JBSHBJ010000005.1 coordinate 43,200, forward strand.
CGACACCATGGAGATGGAGATCGAGGGCCTCGGCAAGCAGAAGCAGACCCTCGGCAAGGCCTGAAAGAACTGTCCCCGGCCGGTCTTAGGGTCGGCCGGGTGACGGACTACCTCGCCGATATCAGCAGCTCCTACGACAACGTCGCGGTCTCGTACGCCGAGCTCGTGGTGGACGCCGCCGACTGGGAGGGCGAGGCGTTCGACCTGCTCGCGAGGCTGATCCCGGACGGGCCGGTGCTCGACGTCGGCTGCGGACCGGGGCGGACGACCGGCCTGCTGGCCGCGCGCGACCTGCGGGTTCTCGGGATCGATCTGTCCCCCGGGATGATCGAGGTCGCCCGCCGGGACCACCCGGACCTCGACTTCCGCGTCGGCTCGATGACCGCGCTGGACCTACCGGACGGCTCGATGTCCGGCGTGGTGTCCTGGTGGTCGGTTATTCACCTCCCACGCGACGTCGTCCCGCAGGCGTTCGCCGAGTTCCACCGGGTGCTCGCCCCCGGCGGAGTCCTGCTGATGGGTTTCCACGTCGGTGCCGAGTCGACCCACAAGACCTCCGGGTACGGCGGTCACGCGATGAACATCCACGTCCATCGGTGGACGGCCGCGGCCCTGTCCGAGATCGCGGTCGAGGCAGGCTTCACGCCGTACCTCGACGGGGAAATTCCCGGTGACCGGCTGATCTTCCACAGATAGCCTCGGCGCATGACAGCGACCGAGGCCGCGGAACAGTGGCGAACGCGCGGGTTCGTGGTGCTGCCGGGGTTTCTGTCGGCGGCTGACCTGGCGCCGGTGGCCGGCGAGCTGCCGACGATGTTCCCGACACCGGAGGGCTTCCACGACGGGACCGATGAGCGGCGATCGCGGTACGTCGAGGACGAGTTCGACGGGATCGACGTGTTCCCGTTCAGCAGCCCGGAGTTCAGTTTGCTGGCCGTTCACCCGAGGATCGTGGAGCTCGCGGAGACGTTGCTCGGGCAGTCCGATCTGCGGTTGTCGTCGGCTGAGGCGTGGGCGAAGTACACGGGTGCGACGTCGTACGACCAGGAGTTGCACCGCGACTACCTGAACCAGACGATCGTCGTACCGTCGGCCGAGGACCGCTTCCAGCATCTGGAGCTGTTCGTGTTCCTGGTCGACGTACCGGAGGAGCTCGGCCCGCCGCACCTGGTGCAGTACGAGCACACCGCCGAGCTGCCGATGAACCCGAACTTCTTTCCACGCTCGGGCGGCAAGGGCGACTTCGTGTCACCTGACGACAACACCCGCCTGTACGACGCCGAGCAGTCAGGCGCCGGTCCGGCCGGGACGGTGATCGCGTTCAACACCCGCACGTTCCACCGCGGCACGGGACTCCGCAGGCCCCACGGCGCGCGGTACTCGATGCAACTCGTCTACCGCCCGGCCGAGGCCGACTGGGGCCAGCGCGTCGCCTGGGCCGCCCGCAGCCACGAGCCCGCCTGGTACGACTTCGTCCACCGAGCCACGCCCCGCCAGCTGGCGCTCTTCGGCTTCCCGCCGCCGGGGCATCCCTACTGGACCCCGCAAACCCTCGCCGGCACCGCCGAGCGCTACCCGCGCCTGGACCTCACCCCCTGGCGCTAGCGGCGGACTACAGGTCGTCGACGTACGGGGTCTGGCCGGTGAAGGTCAGGCGCCAGTCGGTGTTCAGAGCGTCGACGGTGAGGTCGTAGCCCTGGCGGCGCGCGGTGAGTTGGTGGTGACCGTCGACGACCTCGGAGATGGTGACTTTCCAGTCGCGAGCCTCGAGGGTTTCGGCGGCGAAGCTGATCTGTGCCTCGGGGTCGGGCGTGATGGTGGGGTCTCCGGTCTCGACGGTGATGGTGCACACGGACTCGGGGCCGTGCGGGTCGGCGAGCGCGGACTCGTCCACCGGGCCGACGTCCTGCGTCACCGCCGGGGTCTGGTCCGGTACGACGATTGCCGCCACCGCGAGGAGTTCCGAGCGGAGGAAGTTACGAGCTTCGGTCAGCGTCACGCTTCCGTGATACACCGTGCGGCCAAGGCTCGCGAGGCCACGCCGCGTTTCGAATTCATGAAACCAGCGGTGTCTCGCCGGTGAACGTTATCCGCCAGTCAGTGGTCCACGCGTGGACCGCGATCTCGTACCCATTCCGGACGGCCGCGACCCGAAAATGCCCGTCCTCCGGGGCCGCGACCTCCGCGGTCCACCCCCGGGCGCGCAGTGCCTCGGCTGCGGCTGCGACCTCCGCCTCGGGATCCGGCGCCGACGGGTTCCCGGTCTCGACGGAGATCCGGCACACGGTCGCCGTCCCCCGGCCGTCGAACAGTACGCCGGGATTCACCGGCCCCGGGTCACGCGTCACCACCGGCCGCTGACCGGGTACGACGGCTGCCGCCACCGCCAGCAACTCATCCCGCAGGAACTCCCGCTGCTCGCTCATCCCCGTCCACCTCCCGACGGCCGCGACCGCCCTGTACCCGCCGCCCGCGATCCTCCGATACTGCCCCGTCCACCAGCCCCACGCCCAGTGACCCCACGCCCCACAACGCCACGCTCCCCAGCCACCTGCTCCGCGGAACTCCACCCCGGCGCCCGCTCCCCGACAGTCGGACCAGCGCCAGCCGGACCGCTGGCACTCAGTTTGGCGGCGTTCGCGGGGGCTTCTTCGCGTCCGGACGGTGCGGGTGAAGTATCGCGGGCGTGCCGGGAGTGTTTGGTGAGTGCTGCAAGTCCGTCGAACACCCGCGACGCCGTCTTCGCGGCCGCGTTGAAGGCGTCGCCCCACGACGCGCCGAGGAGCAGCTTGGTCTCGGCGCCCCGGCTGGTGTTCGTGCGGGTGATGTCCTTCAGCTTGCCCGAGACCACCCGGCCGATGTTGCGGAGCGCCTCGCTGTTCGGGCGGTAGTACTCGTTGTGCCAGCGCACCGACACCGCCTCGTCGCGGGCGAGCGGGTCGTTGGTCTCCATCCGGATCGCGTCGACGAACGTCGCGGGGTCCGGCCCGTGCCACTCCGAGAGCGCGACATAGTCGCCGGGCGCGCGCTCGACGTACAGCGTCGTCGCCGGTGTCACGAAGTCCGACGCCTCGTCGACGCGCTTGTCGATGCCCGGCGACCCGGTCATCACCACCTGCGGCGGACGGGCGCCGACCTCGAGCGCTTTCCCGACCACTTTCGTGCCGTACGAGTGCGCGACGACCGTGACGTCCGCCTTCTCCGCCTTGAGCTCGTCGACCTCGTCCAGGAACACCTTGAGCCGCGGCCCGCCCTCGGCCGCCGCGTCGTCCTCCGCGGCCTTGAGCAGGCCCTGCGGCGAGCTGTAGTCGAGCCAGACGATCACCGCGGTCTCCGGCCCGGCCTCCTGCTTGATCAGGTCGCCGCGGTCCGACTGTCCGGAGAACGTGTCGAGGCTGTTCCCCATCCCGGGAACCAGTACGGCGACGTGCTTCGCCTTCGGGAGCTCGCCGAGCACCTCGATCGCCCGCCCTTGTCCCTTCGGGTCGACCTTCAGGAACTGCCGCTGCCGCTGGACGTGAACGACGTTGCCGTCGGCATCCGTCTCGCTCACGGTGACCGGGGCCAGCAGCTCCTCGACGGTCTTCAGGCGCTTGAGTTGCTCGTCGTCCGCGGTGCCGTCGTCGGCCGCCGTCTGCAACCGCTCGCGAGCAGCCTCGAGCACCGCCAGATTGGCGCGGAACCGTTCGGCCAGTTGATCAGCCTCAGCCATGATGACTCCCCGTGACAGCCGGTCACCTGGGCGTGAGACCGGGCCACCGGCAGTTTGTCAGGCGGAGGGCACGAAGGCCAGAGACCAGTTCCCGCTGTGGTGGGACAGGCTGACCGTGGCGAGCGGCCGGACGTCGACATGCCGCAGCGACTCGGCGGGCGCGTCCACGACGTACAGGACGATCGCGCGGACCACCGCCGGGTGGACGACGGCGAGGATCGCGCTGGGTTCGTCGTGCTGCCCGGCCACGTCCCCGAGCCAGTCGGCGACCCGGGCGAGGACGTCGTTCTCGGTCTCGCCGCCCGGCGTTGCGGTGTGCGGCCGTTCGAGCCACGCCGAGACCCGCGTCGGGTCGGCCGTGAGCAGATCCTCCAGCTCGCGGCCGGCCCAGTCGCCGTACTCGCGGTCCCGCAGCTCGGGCGCGACGATCGCGTCGTACCCGAGCGCAGCGGCTGTCCGTACGGCGGCCTGCTCAGGTCCGGAGTACACGGCGTCTGCCGAGAGCTTCAGGTCGCGCGCCGCCTCGACACTCGCCGCGTCCGGCTCGGCGTCGCCGCCGAGCACGAGTCCGCGCAGTGCGGGTGTCAGGGCGTGCGCGACCAGGGTCAGCGTGGTCAAGCCGCAGCCACCTTCGATCGGATCGGCCGGCGGTCCACCGCGGCCGCGTACCCGAACCCGAGCAGGAGCCACAGCGTCGCCTGCGTACCGAGCGAGGCGAACCGGAACTGCCACAGCAGCGTAGCGGGGAACGTCTCCGGAACCTCGTTGATCCGCGGCAGGATCAGGTACGCCGCCACGACGGTCGCGAGCAGTCCGACGACACCACCGGCGAGGCGGGCGACATCGCCGTACCGCGCGGCCCAGCGGGACAGGGCGACCCCTGCCCACACCGCGAGCAGGCCGATGACCAGGGTCAAGAGGTAGGTGACGGTCCGCCGGGTGATGGTGTCGGGGTCACCGACCGCCGGCGGATTGGGTGGGTACTTGAAGAACGGGACGAGCACGATGCCGATGAAACCCGCGGCGGCGAGTCCGAGCGCGGCGTACGCGTCGTTGCCGGTCCGGAGCTTGCGGCGGAGCAGCGTGAACGCGACCGCGAACAGGCCGCCGAGCGCGACGCCGTACAGGCTGGTCGCGAGAAACAGGCCGGCCCGCTGGCCGTCGCGGCTGACCAATGGCTGTTCGTCCTCCGCCTGGTCAGCGTGGTTGTGGTCGTGAGTGTGCGCGGCACCGGCCTCTTCGATCGCGATCGCCGCGTCGACACGCGGCTCGCCCATCACGTAGGCGAACGTTCCGGCCAGCAGGCCGGCGAAGAGTCCGACGATCAGTCCGCGCACCAGGAGCGATCCGAAGGTGCGCATCTGATCTAGTGGCAGGGCACGCCGAGCAGGTGGCGACCGTCGTGCATCAGCTCGTGCAGGTACATCCCCGACTGGGAGACCGCGCCCTGGTCGAACCCGACCAGGTAGGCGAGCAGCAACATCAGGCCGACGCTGGTAAGAGCAGCAGCGAGAAGCTTGGGCGAGAGAGCCGGTACGGCGATCGTGCGGGCAGGAGCTGCCATTGAACTGAACCTCCTGGGGAAGTGCGCGTCCCCTTGGAAAGGCTGCTGTGCCCGAGCGTCCTGACTCACGAACCGAAGCTCGCTCACAGTGGCGCGGCCGTGCCGGACTCTCACCGGCTTCCCTCATGGCACCGCAGGTTGACCCTGGAACGGTAGAGCCCACACCGAACCCCGGTCAACGCGCCACGGCGCGCCGGTGACCAATCCCACCCCCACCCACCAGCCGCCCGGCGTGCGGCATGACCGCCCACCTGCCCAGCCCCTCGCTCCACCACGCCGGCAGCCCACTTCCGACGTACACCGTCGTGCCGCTCGCCTCACGACGCCCCCCAACCCAACCCCGACGTACGGCACTCCGCCGCTCCCCCACCACGTCCACTCCGCGCACCCCCATCCCCACGCGACCACCACCCTCGGCGTCCTCAACTACTGCCGAGTCGTGGCAATTGGCATGTGACCCCCAACGCGAGTCGTGAGTTCCGGCTGTCGATTTGCAACCAGGACCCACGACTCGGCGGGATCGCCGCGGGTAGGAGCCGAGGCGGGACGCCGGCCCGAGCATCGGCTTCTGCTGGGTGGGCATCACGCTCAGCTCGAAGGCGCCGCGAGCCGAGCGGTGAGTGAGGGGAGCGTTTACTCTGGGTGGATGCCGTCCGCTCATCATTTGGTTGCGTTTGCGATTACTGCGTTCATCATCATCGTGGTTCCGGGGCCCAGCGTGTTGTTCATCGTGGGGCGGGCGTTGGCGGTGGGGCGGCGGGAAGCCGTGTTGACGATGGTGGGGAACACGTTGGGTGCCGCGACGATGCTGGTGTTGATCGCGCTCGGGCTCGGGACGTTGATCGCCGCGAGTGCGGTCGCGTTGACGATCGTGAAGCTGGGCGGGGCGGCGTACCTGATCTATCTGGGGGTGCACGCTTTCCGGTCGCGGAAGTCGCTCGCGGAGGCGCTTGCCAGGGGGGTGAAGCCGGGGAGCAGCCGGAAGACCGTGCGGCAGGGGTTCCTGGTCGGGGTGACGAACGCGAAGACCGCGGTGTTCTTCGCGGCCGCGCTGCCGCAGTTCGTGGACAAGGGTGCGAGCAGCCCGGCGTGGGCGCAGATCCTGGTCCTCGGGTTGATCTTCATCCTGATCGCGCTCTGCTCGGACAGCGTCTGGGCGGTGGTGGCCGGTACGGCGCGCGAATGGTTCGCCCGCTCGCCGCGCCGGCTCGAGCTGGTCGGTGGCACCGGTGGTCTGATGATCATCGGTCTCGGCGCCAGCATCGCCGTCACCGGTTCCAAGGAATAGCTCAAACAGCAGCGGTACGTCGTCCCGCCGCGACACCGAGCAGCGCCAGCAACGCCGGGACACCGAACGCGACGACGTACGCCATGACCGCGGAATGCGGCTCCATCGCGGCGAACAACGACCCACCGATCGCCAGCACCGTTGCCGTGGACAACGAATCGCTCAGCTGCAGCGCGGAACTGTTCACACCCTGCTCGTCAGGCTCCGAGTACTCCAGCACCAGCACGGAAAGCGTGGGGAAGACCGTACCCATCCCGAGCCCGGTCAGGCTCCATCCGAGGATGCCGACGACGACCGGTACGTGCGGGTTCAGCGTGAGCGTGGCGGTGACGATGCCAAGCACGATCAGGATCATGCCGGCCTGCAGGAACACCTCGTGCGAGAACGGCTGCTTCGGGCGCCCGCGGTACCACGACGCCGCGGTCCAACTGAGCGCGCTGACGGTCAGGACCAGCCCGGCCAACGAAGGGGACAGCCCGCGCTCGCGGGTCAGCATCAGCGGAAGGAACACCTCGGCGCCGAATCCGGCCGCGGCGACCAGGCCACGGAGCGCGATCACCGAAGGCAGTCCGCGACCGAAGGTGAACGTCCCGCGCGGCAGCAGCCGCGGCCCGAACGCGATCACCCCGGCCAGGCCGATCACGAGCAGCGCAATCTGGAGTACGCCGTGCTGCTGCCCGCCGTAATGCAGCAGTCCAACCCCGACGGCCGCCGCGACCGCCCACAGCGCGCGCTTGTCCCAGAGTTTCCCGGGACGCGGCTCGTGCGTGTCGCCGCGAGCCAGTCCGGGCCGCATCACCAGCGCGGCCGGGATCGCGAGCGCGGGAACGGCGAGGAACACGATGCGCCAGCTGGCGTGCTCGACGATCAGTCCGGCGATCGCGGGACCGACGAGTGACGGCACCACCCAACCGGTAGCGAAGGCGGCGAAGATCCGCGGCCGTAGCCGGGCCGGGTACAGCTGCCCGACCACGACGTACAGGGCGACCGTCAGCAGACCGGAGCCGAAGCCCTGGATGATCCGGCCGATGACCAGGACCTCCATCGTCGGCGCGAATCCCGCGATCAGCAGGCCGGCCAGGAACCACGCCGTACCGTGCCAGAGCGGGCGGGTCGGGCCTTTCAGGTCGCTCCAGGTACCGGAGATGACCATCGCGACGACACCGGAGGCGAGTGGTCCGCCGAACGCGAGCGCGTACAGACTGAGGCCGTCGAGCGCCTGGGCGACGGTCGGCATCGCCGTCGCGACCGCGAGCGACTCGAACGCGACCAGGGTGATCAGCGCGACCATGCCAACGGTCAAGGCGCGGTACTGCGGGGAGAGAACGCCACCGGTGTCGGCGGCAGGCCCGGTCGCGGGCTCGGCAACGGTCGTCATGCCGAGAAGCTTCGGACCTCAAGTGCGCTTCAAGTCAACTAGAGAATCGCGGCGAACACCAGCGCGAGGATCGGCGGGACGGCCTGGGTGGCCGCGGCGCGCAGCATCCGGCGGTCGGAGGCGAGCAGTACGACGCCCGCGCCGGCCATGCACGCACAGGCGAACAAGGCGATCGCATGGCCCTTGTCGCCGCCCCAGATCAGCCCGCCGAGCGCACCGATCGCGAGGAACAGGTTGTAGAACCCCTGGTTGAACGCCCACGGCCGCGCGGCCGCCATCTCGGTGTCGTCCTTCACCAGGAACCGCCGGTACGTGCTCGGCTTGCGGAACAGCAGGCTCTCCAGCGCGAACACCACGACATGGAACAGCCCGGCCACTGCCACGAAGATCTGTGCGATCAAACTCATCCGCGTCCTCGCTTCGCTGCGGGCGCGGCTGAGGCACGAGACGCACTGTGCTTGATGATGAATTCGCTTCGCTCATTCATGGCGGGAACGTACCGTCAAGCCCGCCAATCCGTGGCGAAGGCACGCGCTGGGTTGTCCCGGAACACCGCGTCCGCGACGTCCGCACCGAAGTACCGCGTGATCCGTGGTCGGAGGTGGGTGAGCAGGTACGGCATCCCGGGCCCTTCCCCGGTCGACGCCCGGGCGCGGGCGCTCGTGGTGTCGCCGCCGAGCAGCAGCCGGTCGGTGTACCCGGCGTCGATGAGCGCGGCCAGGCAGTCGGTCAGTCGCGGATCGGTCGCGTTGTTCGCCCGCGACGGCCCGTCGAACGCCAGCCACGCGCCACGCTGCGCCAGTTCGAGATGCACCCGATGATCCGGGAACCGGTTGAGGTGCCCGAGGATGACCGCCGCCGGATGCACCTCGAGCTCGTCGACGAGCAGATCGAGTACGGCGTCCGCCGCGGATCCGAGCTCGTGATGGACAGCGATCGGCGCGTTCGTCGCGTGGTGCGCCTCGGCCGCGGCGCGCATCACGAGCTCCGCGTGCGCGTCGAGCACGTGGAATCCGCCCGCGACCTTGATCAGCCCGGCCCGGACCGGCGTCTCGCCGATACCGGTCGTCAACTCACGGACGAAGATCTCGGCCAGCTGGTCACGGATCTCGTCGACGTACCCCTCGGGGTAGTGCTCGCGCCGGTGCAGTCCGGTCGCCGCGACGATCGACACCCCGGTGCCGGTGGAGATCCCGGGAAGCGCCTCGGCGCCTTGGTGCAGACCGTGCGGGGTCCATTGCACGATCGCCTGGCCGCCGGCCCGCGCGAACGCCCGCACCTCGGCGACCGCGGCCGCCTCGTCGTCGAGCTCCTGACCTGGTAAGAGCGCGGAACGGAAGAACAGGTGGTCGTGCGCATCGCACACCCCGAGCGCTTCCGGCGCGAGGTCGTTCAGGACCGTTCGAATCCGCATCAGCATCCCAAGGTCAGGTCACGGCACCGCCAGTGGCACCGTAACCCAACCTCGAGATCTGGCTCAGGCCGCCTGCTTGCCCGGCGCCCGGCGGCGCCGGCCGCGACCGGCCGAGCGGCGGGACGGACCCGAGGACCGGCGACCGCCGGCCTTCGGCGTCGTCGACCGAGGTGCCGCCGGCTGCTTGGCCGCCGGGGCCGGCGGGGCGACGTACGTCCGCTCGCCCGGGGCCAGCTCGGACAGCAGCGGGTCGCCGGCGGTGAGCTTGGTGATCTTCGGCGCGATACCGGCCTTGCGGGTCAGGTCGCGGACGTCCCGGACCTGGTCGTCGGTCATCAGCGTGACGACGGTGCCTTCGGCGCCGGCCCGAGCAGTCCTGCCGGAGCGGTGCAGGTAGGCCTTGTGCTCGATCGGCGGGTCGGCGTGGATCACCAGCGTGACCCCGTCGACGTGAATGCCCCGGGCCGCGATGTCGGTCGCGACCAGCGTCCGCGCCGTACCGTCGGCGAAGGCTTCCAGGTTCCGCGTACGGGCGCCTTGGGACAGGTTCCCGTGCAACTCGACCGCGGGAACACCCTGGGCGATCAGCTTCTTCGTCAGCGCCTTCGCGCCGTACTTCGTCCTGGTGAACACGAGCGTCCGTCCGGGCGCCGCGGTCAGGTCCGTGAGCACCGGGAGCCGGGCGTCGGACTTCACGTGCAGGACGTGGTGGGTCATCTTGGCGACCGGCGAGCGGGCCGAGTCGACGCTGTGCGTCACCGGGTCGTTCATGAAGCGCCGGACCAGGACGTCGACGCCGGCGTCGAGCGTGGCGGAGAACAGCAGCCGCTGCGCGGTGGCCGGGGTCGCCTCGAGGAGCCGGCGGACGGCGGGCAGGAAGCCGAGGTCGGCCATGTGGTCGGCCTCGTCGAGCACGGTGATCTCCACCGCGCCGAGCTTCGCGTGACCCGCCTTGACGTGGTCCTCGAGCCGTCCTGGGCAGGCGACGACGATGTCGGTGCCCTTGCGCAGGCCGTTGATCTGCGGGCCGTGACCGACGCCGCCGAAGATCGTCATCGACCGCAGGCCGAGCGCGTCGGCGAGCGGCGTGATCGACGCCTGGATCTGGGTCGCGAGCTCGCGGGTCGGGGCGAGGATCAGAGCGCGCGGCTGATTCGCCCGGCGCTTACCGTTGCCGGTCGCGAGCCGCGCCAGGACGGGCAGGACGAACGCATACGTCTTGCCGGAGCCGGTCCGGCCGCGACCGAGAACGTCCTTGCCGGCCAGGGAATCCGGCAGCGTCGCCGCCTGGATCGGGAACGGCGACGACACGCCGGTCGCGGCCAGCGCCGTCACCAGCCGCTCGGGTACGCCGAGCTCCGCGAACGAGCGGTTGTCGGGGGCAACGGTCTCGGCCGGCTCCTCGAAGTTGCTGACAGCAACTCCCGGCTCCGGTGCGGTGAAGATGGCCGTCTTGGCCGGACCCTGCTGGTTGCGTCCGGCACCGGAACGGCGCCGGCGACGCGGGCGGGTGGATCCGCCGCGGGGGTCACCCTCGGCGGGCGCCGCGTTCGCGGCGGGACGACGCGGATTGCCGGTGGGCTTGCGCGTCTGGGTGGAAGGCTGGTTGTTCGTGCTTGTAGACGTGGGGCGGCGGGCCGCCATAGAAGTACTCCAAAAGTCGGGGGGTCGTCCTGCCCGGCGCGGCCGAGTGTGGCCGCGGCGCGTGGTGGTCGACTGCTGGCGCAGCGTAAGTGCGCACACCGGCCCGAGGCAGAACTGGGCGGGCCGTCTCTTGCATTCTACTGTGCCGGAGGCCACCAGCCGACGGATATTCACCGGATCCTCGTCACACCGGTAGGTTCGGCTCGTGACGACAGACCCTCGGGTGGATCCACCCACGGCGGCCGACGAGCGCGTATTGCTGCAGAGTTTTCTCGACTTCCACCGCGAGACGCTGCTGTGGAAGGTCTCCGAGCTGACCGGCGAGCAACTGGTCCAGCGCGCCGTCGAACCGTCGAGTCTCTCGCTGATCGGGCTGGTCCGGCACCTGAGCGAGGTCGAGAAGTACTGGTTCCACCGCGCGCTCGCCGGTCACCCGTCGCCGCCGAAGTACTGGACCGAGAAGCACCCAGACGGCGACTTCGACCTAGCCGACCCCGCGCTGGCCGAGCAGGACGTCGAGGAGTTCCGCGAGATCGTCAAGACTTCAGACGAGCTGGCCGCGGACTACTCCCTTGACGCCACGTTCGTCCGCCCGGGCCACGAAGCGCCGTACTCCGTCCGCTATCTCTACATCCACATGATCGAGGAGTACGCGCGCCACAACGGCCACGCGGACTTCCTCCGCGAACGCGTGGACGGCACCACCGGCGAGTGAGACCTACGGCTTGATGCTGCGGATCAGGCCGACGAGGTCGTTCACCACGCCCTTGACGCCGGGGATCCGGGTGAGCCGGAGCAGCCGGTCGACGAGCGGAACCGACCGGTCGATCAGGGTCTTGGTCCGGCGAACATCGGCGCTCTGGTCGTGCACCCAGAACAGGACGATGCCCATCTGAAGGAGCCAGAGGAGTTCCGGGAGTTCGGCTCGCAGGTCGGCGGGGAGCTTGAGGTCGGAGCCGTCGACCACCCGCCGGAAGATCTCCACGCTCGCGTCCCGCGCCGGCCGCGACTCGTCGCTGAACGGCGACAGTGGGCTCTGCGGATCGGCCGCCGTCTTGAAGAACGTGCCGGCGAACTCGTGGTACGGCGCGGCCACCTCGAGCCACACCCGCAGTACGCCGGCCAGTCGCGGTACGAACGCCTTCTCGATAGTCAGGATCGGCTCGACGGCCTCGCGGTGCTGGTCCTGGAGCAGGTCGTAGTACGCCTGCATCAGGTGGTCCTTGGAGCCGTAGTAGTAGTACGCGTTCCCCACCGAGACTCCGGCCTCGGTGGCGATCGCGCGCATCGTGGTCTTGCCGTAGCCCTGCTCCCGGAAGAGCCGGAGCGCGGTCGACAGGATCAGCTCGCGGGTCTGTTCACCCTTCGCGGTCGCACTGTCCGTCACATCCGTCAGCGTAGTCACCTCCCGTCCGAGCCAGGCTCCGCAGCCCGGCCGCCGCCTGTACGACGGCCCTCGCCACCGGCCGCATCGCCGGACTCGCCAGCCGTACGGCGGTGTGTCTGTGTTCCCCCGTGGCCCACAGGCACACGATCCACGCGCGATCCCCGACGTACACGGAGCCGTCGTCGGCCACCACCGTCACCTCCCGGAGCGTGGCCGCATGGTCCAGCGAGGGGTAGAGCGCCCGCGCGTCCGCCGACCCCGCCGCGACGAACCGCAACCGCACCACCCCACCTCGCCCGTCCGGTGCCGGGCGCTGCGCGGCCAGCCAGTCCTTGAACCGGCGGCACAGGCCACACCCGGCGTCGTACAGCACCGTCAACTCACGCACGGCCCGGCGGCCTTCAATACCCGTACTGGGCGTTCTGCTCGGTCACCGTGAGCGGCGCCGGCGGGACGGTGTCGTTCGGCGGCACCGGCGGGTTGCTCATCATGTCGAGCCGGCTGCGGGTGCGGATCTTGTTGAAGATCCAGACGTTCGCCAGGTGCACCACGCCGAGCACCAGCATCACGACACCGAGCTTCACGCTCAGCTGCTCGAAGACCCCGCTGGCGTCCAGCACCGGGCGGTCGCCGCGCAGGAACAGCGTCACGAACCCGAGGTTGATCAGGTAGAACCCGACCACCAACAGCCGGTTCACGGCGTCGGCGAAGAACTCGTTGCCGTGGAACACGTCCACCAGGAAGATCCGCCCGTTGCGGCTCAGCGTCCGCGCCACCCAGATCGTCAGCGGCACCGCGATCGCCAGGTAGACCAGGTACGTAGTGACCGTCATGTCCATCTCGTCCCCACCTTCTTGAACACGTTCAAATCCTTGTCGATCTGAGAGTACGGCGATTTTTTGAACATGTTCAAGTCAGTGGTCGAGTGATCTGGGTCTCGGCTGAGGCAGGATGGCGCCATGACTTCCTGGGTCTTCGAGGGAACCGTCCTCCCGACCGGCGACGCCGCCCGCCTGACCTTCGGCGGGGACGCTGGACAGCACCTTCCCGGCCGGTACGCCGTACCCGGGCTGGTCGACTCGCACTGTCATCTGACGCTCGCCGCCGGGCCGAACGGGCCCGATCCGCAGGGCGCCGAGTTCGCGGCAGACCGCCTCGACGAACTGGCGAGCGCCGGTGTCAGCGCGGTCCGGGACGTCGGCGGCAACCGCGAAGTCACCCTGAAGCTCGCCCGCACCACCGACGACAGCCGCCCGCACGTCCTCGCCGCCGGCCGCTTCCTCGCCCCGAGCGGCCGCTACTTCCCGCAGGCGTACGAGCCGGTCGCCCCGGAGGATCTGCTGGCCGCGGTCGAGGCCGAGATCGCCGACGGCGCAACCTGGCTGAAGCTGGTCGGCGACTTCCCCGAGGTGGGTCCGGACAGCCCGATCCGGGGCAGCAAGATCAGCCCGACGTACGAGCTCGACCTGGTCGCGGCGATGGTCGAGCTCGCCCACTCGCGCGACGTCCGGGTCGCCGCGCACGTCAACACCGACCACGTCTCCGGCCTGATCCACGCCGGCATCGACTCGGTCGAGCACGGTACGGCGCTCACCGAGGACGACCTGCGCGCGCTCGGCGCCCGCGGCGGCGCCTGGACGCCAACGCTCTGCGCCTCGATCTCCCCCAGCCCGAACGAGACCCCCGAACGAGCGGCCCGGCGGCAGGTGCAGTCGGAGTACCTCGCCTCGATCCTCCCGCTCGCCGAGCGGTACGGCGTCCGCGTGCTGACCGGATCGGATGTCGTCGGCACCGTCGCCCGCGAGATCGACCTGCTGGTGCAGCACGGACTTTCCGTGGAGCAGGCGCTCACCGCGGCGTCGATCGGCGCTCAGGAGTTCCTCGGTCTGACCGGCGCGGGCAACCTGGTCACGTACGACGCGGATCCGCGCGAGGACCCCGCGGTCCTGGCGACGCCGGCCGCGGTGGTCCTGAACAACCGGAGGATCGCATGAAGGAGAAGGACCTGGACCGCTGGGTCGCGCAGTACCGGAAGGCGTGGGAGTCGAACGACCGCGAGGACATCGCCGCGCTCTGGACCACGGACGCCGCCTGGTACCGGCGGCCGGACGAAGACCCGGTGGTCGGCCAGGACGCGATCGTCGACGCCTGGCTGGAGGTCAAGGACGCGCCGGGCGAGACGACGTTCGAGTACGAGGTGCTCGGGTTCGGTGACGGCGTGGCGTTCGTCCGCGGCTGGACGACGTACCTGACGAATCCGCCGAGCGACTTCAGCAATCTCTGGGTGATCCGGATGGACAAGGACCGCGCGTACGAGTTCACCGAGTGGTGGATGGTGAAGCCGAGCTGAGGTACGGTGCCGGTAGGCGCTCAGGGTGCCACCGGTCCGCGGGAAGGGCTCAGCCCACCTGATGGATCTTTGAGATGTGGCACCAGTTCACCTCCTTTCTCGCCTGACGATGCGGACAGCAGGCTCGTAGAGAGGAGGTCGGCGATGCCGACCCGGAACCTTCCGAACGACCCGCACCTGGACCACCTGCGCAAGCAGGCCAAGACCCTGCTCAAGGACGTCCACGCCGGCAATCGCGAGGCACTCGCGCTGGCCGCTGAGTTCCATCCGGTGACGACGCTGGCGGACGCGCAGTTGGTGATCGCCCGCAGCTACGGCTTCCCGAGCTGGCCGCGGCTCGTGCGGCATCTCGAACTGGTCGACCGGTACAGCCGCTCGCCGCACCGGCAGCCGATCGGCGGCCCGCTCGACACCCCCGAGCAACGCGCCGACGAGTTCCTCCGGCTGGCGACGCTGCACTACGGCGAGGACGATCCGGCCCGGCAGCAGTCGGCCGCCGACCTGCTCGAGCGTTTCCCGGAGATTGCCCAGAGCAACATTTGCACCCAGGTCGTGACCGGCGACCTCGACGGCGTCCGCGCGAACCTCGCCCAGGCGAGCGCCGAAGGCGGACCGTACCGCTGGGAGCCGCTGCTTTACCTCACCTACAACCGCCTCGCCGCGCCCAACCAGGTGGAGATCGCGCGCCTGCTACTCGCGAACGGCGCCGACCCGAACGCCGGCTATCTCTGGCAGGGCATGCCGTCACCGTTCACCGCGATCACCGGCGTCTTCGGCCGCGGCGAAGGCGACCAACCACCGCACCCGAACCGGGTCGAGCTCGCCCGGCTCCTGCTCGCCGCCGGCGCCGATCCGAACGACAGCCAGACCATGTACAACTGCGGTCCCGGCTGTCCCCCGCCGTACGACGACGTGCATCTGGAACTGTTGCTGGAGTACGGACTGGGTCGTGGTGACGGTGGGCCGTGGCACGAGCGGATGACGACCGCGCACCCGACACCACGCCAGCTCCTCGAGGACGAACTCGTGTTCGCGTCCTCGGCCGGGCTGCTGCACCGCGTCGAGCTGGTCCTTGCCCAGGGCATCGATCCGGACGAGCGCGGGACGAAGCACCCGGGCTTCGGCGGGCATCGCGCGTACGAACTCGCGGCCGTCCAGGGACACACCGAGATCGCCGAGCTACTGCGAGCTCACGGTGCCGCTCCTCTTGACGACGTCCACGAGGTCCTCGCCGCGGCCTTCCGGGGCGAGACGCCCGTCGTCACACCGGAACTCGCCGCCCGGACCGTCGCCCGCAACCCGTACCTGCCGATCCGGGCCGCCGAGATCGGCCGGACCGAGGCGATGGAACCCCTACGAAACCTCGGCTTCGACCTCAACGTGATGTACGGCTCGGCGCCGATCCACCGGGCCGCGATCAACGGTCACTTAGACACGGTGCGGAGACTGATCGAGCTGGGCGCCGACCCGGAGCTGCGCGATCCGTCGTACAACGGGAACGCTCTGAGCTGGGCCGAGCACAATCACCAACAGGCCGTGGCGGACTACCTCAGGGGCTGACGGCGAGGAACAGGAACGCGCTGAACACCGCGAGGTGGACGGCGCCCTGCAGCAAGGTGGCCTTGCCGGTCGCGAAGGTGATGGTGGCGGTCACGACGGTCAGCGCGAACAGCACCATCTCCTTGCCGCCGAGCCCGAGGACGAGCGGCCCGGTCAGCCAGATCGAGGCGACGGCGATCGCGGGGATGGTCAGGCCGATACTCGCCAGGGCCGAGCCGAGCGCCAGGTTGACGCTGGTCTGGAGACGGTTCCGCAGTGCCGCGCGGACTGCGGCAATCGTCTCCGGCAGCAGCACCAGCAGCGCGATCACGACGCCGACGACGGGCAGCGGCAGGCCGGCCGACTCCACGGCGTGCTCGAGGTTCGGCGAGACGGTCTTGGCGAGTCCGACCACCGACACCAGGCAGACGAACAGCAGCCCGAGGCTGATCATCGCGGTCGCCGTGCGCGGGGCGGCCGCGTGGTGCTCCTCGTCCTCGTCCACGTCGCCGCTCGGGCTGTGCGGGAGGAAGTAGTCACGGTGCCGGATCGTCTGGATGAAGACGAACACGCCGTACATCACCAGCGACGTAACGCCGGCGAACGCGAGCTGCGCCGAACTGAACTGCGGCCCCGGCGCACTGGTCGTGAACGTCGGCAGCACCAAACTCAGCGTGACCAGAGCAGTCATCACCGAGAGAGCGGAGTACGACGCCTGCACGCGGAAACCCTGCACGCGATGCCTCAGCGAGCCGACAACGAGAGACAGACCGAGGATGCCGTTGCAGGTGATCATCACCGCGGCGAACACTGTGTCCCGGGCCAATGTCGCGGCCTTGTCACCGCCGGACGACATCAGCGTCACGATCAGTGCGACCTCGATGATCGTCACCGCCAGCGCGAGGATCAGCGTGCCGAACGGCTCACCGACCTTGTGCGCGACGACCTCGGCGTGGTGGACGGCCGCGAACACGGCAGCGCCCAGACCGGCACAGACCAGGATCAGCAACACCGTTCCCAGGTGCCGGTGCCAGGACAGCACGAGGTCCAGGAAGGCGAGTGCGGGCACGACGAGGGTCCAGCGCGGCAGCCCTTGGAACACGGATCTGTTCATCCCCAGCAAGCCTATCGGCAATCCCCTTGGCTTCCCGTGAAGCGCGGGTGATGCTTCTCCCACTATGACTCTTGAGATCCGTGACGCGACCGACTCCGACTGGCCGGCGATCTGGCCGTTCTACCGTGACATCGTCGTCGCACGGGAGACGTACACCTACGATCCGAACGTGACGGAGGAGGACGCGCGGGCCGGATGGATGCGGCCGTCGAGCTCACCGTTGGCGCGGACCACAGTCGCGGTCGATGCCGACGGCACCGTTCTCGGCAGCGCGAACATGTACCCGAACCGCCCCGGTCCCGGCGCGCACGTTGCCAGCGCGAGCTTCATGGTCGACGGCAAGGCCCGCGGGAAGGGCGTCGGCCGGGCGCTCTGCGAGGACATGATCGACTGGGCGCGGCGGACGGGTTTCCGGTCGATCCAGTTCAACGCCGTGGTCGAGACCAACGAACCCGCCGTGCACCTCTGGCAGGCGCTCGGCTTCCGGATCGCCGGCACTGTTCCCGAGGCCTTCGACCATCCGACGCTCGGGTACGTCGGTCTGCACGTCATGTACCGTCCGCTGCCATGAGGGACAGCCGAGCGCGCCAACTGTGGAAAACTCTCGAACCCTTCCACGCGATCACCTACTTCGCCCCGGAGACCAGGCAGGCGACCGACGTGCTCGGCCTCAAAGGCGGCTGGATGAGCTACTTCGGCTGCCGCGCGGCGTCCCTCGGCGCGGCCGGCCCGGAGCTCGTCGCCGCCGTGTTCTACAACTTCCACCCGGCGATGGTTGCTCGATCCCTCCCGGACGCCTGGACTTACGCGACTCCGGAACAGCTCCTCGACGCCCGCCTCACCGCTGTCGACGACGCCGTACGCCGTTTGGTGCGCGACGCATCGCCGAACGACACCGCATGGTCTGGTGGCGGGTTCGACCGGGCGGCTGAGCTCGGGCGCCGCGCGGCGGAACTCGCGCCGGTCGCCGGCCGGCCGCTGGCGGCGGCGAACTCAGCCCTGGAGTGGCCGACCGAGCCGCATCTCGTGCTCTGGCAGGCGACGACCATCCTGCGCGAGTCCCGAGGCGACGGCCATGTCGCGGCGCTCGTTGCCGCCGGTCTGAGTCCGTGCCAGGCGTTGGTGACGATCTCCGCGGCCGGTGGGCCGGCGAAGGAGGTCTTCCAGCTCAACCGGCGGTGGAGCGACGAGGAGTGGGCGGCCGCGTCCGACGACCTCCGGAGTCGCGGGCTGCTCGATGTGGATGGCGCTCTCACCCCTGCGGGCCAGGCGCTGCGGCAGCAGGTGGAGGACATGACGGACACGCTCGCAGATCAGGGATGGCAGGCGCTGGGTGACGAACTCACCACCGAGTTGCACGATCTCGTGCGGCCGCTGAGCGCCGTACTGATGGCTGAAGAGTTGATCCCGGCGGACAACCCGATGGCTATGCGCTGGGACTGATCCGGTCCGCGAGTGCGCGGAGCGACTGCGCGAGCTGCTCGCCGGTCGGCGCTCCATCGGGGTCGGACATGCGCTGCGCGACGACGCCGAGGAGCATCGCCTGCAGGAGTGAGCCGATCGCCTGGGTCTCGTCGGCGTCCGCGTCGGGGGCGACGCCACCGAACAGGTGCGCCAGCCCTTCGCGGGCCTCACCCTGCATCTTCGCCAGCTCGGCGACCAGATCAGGCATGCTCGCACCGAGGCTGAGCACCTCGAACTGAGCGGCCCAGAGTGCCCGGAGCCGCGGATTCTCCAGACTCCCGGCGATCTGCTCCCACGTCGCCACGAACTGCTCACGCGGCTGGCGTACGACCGCCCGCACAGCCTGCACGTCGGCGGCTTCCGCGCCGCCGACCGCCGATGCCCACTCGTTGATCAGCAGCTCCCGGAGCGCCTCGTTCAGGAGGGTCTCCTTCGAGCCGAAGTGGTAGCCGATCGCGGACAGGCTGACCCCGGCCGCGGTCGTGCCCCCGCGTCGCGGTCGGGTGGCTACGCGGTCGACTTCCGCGGCGCGTCGATGACGGTGCTCGAGCGGATGGGCATCCTGTCCGCGGTCGAGGAACGCGCCACCCAGATGGGCGCAATGACGTACGTGAAGGGGTCCGGCAAGGTGGCCGCGAAGACCTCGACCGAGGCGTTCAGCGGTGAGCTGGAGATCCTCCGGGGCGACCTGGTCGACATCCTGTACGAGCGGACCGCGAGTACGACGGAGTACCTCTTCGACGACTCGATCGCTGCGCTGACGCAGGACGAGTCAGGGGTCGACGTGGCGTTCGAGTGCGGCGTGACCCGGCGGTTCGATCTGGTGATCGGCGCGGACGGGTTGCACTCGAACGTACGACGGCTGGCGTTCGGCGCGGAGTCGTCGTACCGGCACGACCTCGGGTACTACGCGTCGGTGTGCACCGTCGAGAACCACCTCGGGCTCGATCACAGCGGGCAGATCTACAACGTGCCCGGCAAGACGGTCGGGACCTACAGTGCGCGTAGCAACACCGAGGCGAAGGCACTGTTCTACTTCGCGTCCGATCCGCTGACGTACGACCGCCGCGACGTACCGGCGCAGCAGGCGATCGTCGAGCAGCAGTTCGCGGGTCTCGGATGGGAGGTGCCGACGCTGCTGGACGGGATGCGGACCGCGCCGGACTTCTACTTCGACTCGATCAGCCAGATCAAGCTGGACAGCTACTCCTGCGGCCGTGTCGCGCTCTGCGGAGACGCCGGGTACTGCGCCTCTCCGCTGTCCGGGATGGGGACCAGTCTCGCGATCGTCGGTGCGTACGTCCTCGCGGGCGAGCTGCACGCGGCCGGCGGCGACCATGCGCGGGCGTTCGCGGCGTACGACGACCGGATGCGCGGGTTCGTGGCGGCGTGTCAGAAGCAGGCGGTCGACGGGGCGATGTGGTTCATCCCGGCGAGCAGGTGGTTCATGAAGCTGCGGAACCTGACCTTCCGGCTGATGCCGTACCTGCCGTGGCGGAACATGATCCGCGACATGTCGCTCAAGGTCGGGAACGCGATCGAACTCCCGGAGTACGCAGACCTTCCTCGGCGGCCCGCAGTACCGCGGCCGTGAGCGCGTCGAGGACCTCGGACCCGAGCTTCCAGTGCTGCCAGTACAACGGCACGTCGATGTATTTGCCTGGAGCAACTTCCACGAGACGGCCGGCGGCCAGCTCGGGTCCGGCCACCTGGTCCTCGATCATCCCCCAGCCGAGACCGATCCGGACCGCTTCGTGGAACGGCGCGGATGCCGGGATCGCGTGCGCCGGTGGGTCGAGCTTCCGCCTGGTGACCTTGCGGATCAGGCGATGCTGCAGAACGTCCTTCTCGTTGAACAGCACCAGCGGTGCCTCGGCGAGTGCCTCCGGCAACGACTTCCCGGCCAGCCACCGCTCGGCGTACTCCGGAGTCGCCAGCGGCAGGTACCGCATCTTCCCCAGCGGTACGACGCGACACCCCTGGACCGGTCGCGGATCAGCGGTCACCGCGGCGAGCACCGTCCCGTTCCGCAGGTACTCCGCCGAGTGCTCCTCGTCCTCCTGATGCACCAGGAACCGGGCGTTGTGGGTCCGGGACAGATCGAGCATCGCCGGCAGGAACCAGTTGTTCAGCGAGTCCGCGTTGACCGCGATCGGGATCCGCTGCGCGTCGATCGTCCCCCGGACGGCGGCGATCGCGTCGAGCTCGAGCAGCGACACCTGACGGGCCAGCCGGAGCAACGCCTCACCCGCGGCGGTCGCCCGCGCAGGCTTGCCGCGCATCACCACGACCTGACCGAGCCGGCTCTCCAGCGCCTTGATCCGTTGACTGACCGCGGACGGCGTCACCCGCAACCGCCGTGCGGCCGCGTCGAAACTGCCTTCGTCGACGACGGCCACGAAGGTCTCGAGCTGCACGGAGTCGAACTGCATGATGAAGCAATCCTAAGGGTGCTTCAGAATCTTTAGCTGGTTTGACGATGGTCAACTCCCTACCGTCGAAGACATGCCCCTACTCGCCGGATTCGCCACGTCGATGTCCCTGATCGTCGCGATCGGCGCCCAGAACGCGTTCGTCCTCCGCCAGGGGCTGCGCCGCGAACACGTCCTCTCGGTCGTCCTCACCTGCGCGCTGTCCGACGCCCTGCTGATCTCCAGCGGCATCCTCGGCCTCGGCGCACTGATCACCCGCAGCCAACTCGCCCTGGACATCGCCAAGCTCGGCGGTGCCGCGTTCCTCTACACGTACGCGTTCCTCGCCGCCAAGCGAGCGCTCAGCCCCGGCCGCCGGATCACTCCCACCGACCACACACCCATCGCTCTGCGCAGTGTCGTCCTGACCTGCCTGGCCTTCACCTATCTCAACCCGCACGTCTACCTGGACACGGTCGTCCTGCTCGGCTCCCTCGCCAACCAACGCGGCACCGACGGCCGCTGGCTCTACGGCCTGGGCGCCGTCACCGCCAGCTTCACCTGGTTCTCCGCACTCGGCTTCTGCTCCGGCAAACTCGCCCGCCTCTTCGCCCGCCCCCGAGCCTGGCAGATCCTCGACGCCACCATCGCCACCCTGATGACCACCCTCGCCACCTGGATGCTCCTCCCCTGATATCAACAGGCCTGATTCCCCGTTGGTCGCGACCCGCGCTTCCGGATACACTGTGAGTAGCAAGACCAGCCCCTCTGCCCGCTCGGGCACGGGCTGGTCGTCTTTTCTGGGGGCTTTCGCGTGCTTTCCTACGCCAAACCACACCTGTCCTTCGATGCCCAAGTCGAACTGCTGCAAAGCAGAGGCATGGTCATCGACGATCCCGCCGCCGCAGCCGAACTCCTGGGTGCGGTCGGCTACTACCGCCTGAGCGGCTACTGGTATCCCTACCGGCGCCAAGTCGCTCCGAGACAACGCGACGATCAGTTCGTCGCCGGCACCGACTTCACCACCGTCGTTCGGCTCTACGATGCCGACCGACGGCTCAAGCTTCATGTCCTCGACGCGATCGAGCGCGTCGAGATCGCGTTGCGGGTGATGATCGGGTTCACGCTGGGGAAGCGCGGTGCCTACGCACACCTCGACCGGGCGAACCTCGACGGACAGTTCACCCGCCTGGACGGCACACGACGGAGCAAGTACGACGGCTGGATCGCCAAGGTCCGTGACGCCCAGCGCCGGTCCTCCGAGGACTTCGTCGTGCACTTCCAGACCACGTACGACGGCCGGCTGCCGGTGTGGGTCGTGACCGAGATCCTGGACTTCGGTTCCACCGCGCACCTGTACGCCGGTCTCAAATCCGCCGATCGCAGCGTCATCGCGCAGGAACTCGACATCGTTGACCACCACGGACAGGGCAACGGACACACGTTGAGCAACTGGCTCCGAGTCCTGAACTACGTCCGCAACATCTGCGCACACCACTCCCGGCTCTGGAACCGACACATTGTCAACAAGATCGCGGCGCGACAGTTGGCGAGCATTCCGGAGTTGCAGCACCTGAGCGATCCGATGGTCTCGCACGACCGGATCTACTCGACGCTGTGTGTCCTGGCGTTCTTGATGCAGCGTGTTGGTCGGGGTCCGTGGGCCTCGGAGCTCCGGGTGCTGGTTGCGGGTGAGGTGCCGGCGTGTGGGCGGAGTCTTTCGGAGATGGGGTTTCCGCCGGAGTGGGACGGATGCTGGCCGTGGAGTGTGATGCGGGGGTGAGCCTGTGGACGTGACGGTGTTGTGTGATGCCGTGGCGGTGTTTCCGGAGGCGGTCGGGGATGCCTTGCCTGGTTGGGGTTCTGAGCAGTCGGCGTGGACCGCACGGGTGATGCCGGGGAACGTGCGTGGTGACGGGTGGCTGCTGCATTTCCACAGTTATCTGGTCACGTCGGAATCCGGCGTGGTGCTGGTGGATGCGGGCGTCGGGCCGGCTGGCGGCGAGGCCGCCGAGTGGCTGGGCGTTGCCGGGCGGTTGCCGCAGTTGCTGAGCCAGGTGGGTGTGGCCGCGTCCGAGGTGGACGCGGTCGTGTTGACGCATGTCCATCTGGACCATGTGGGGTGGGCGTCCGACGGTTCCCGACCGGCGTTTCCGCGGGCGGAGTACGTCGTACAGCGGGCTGAGCTGGAGCATGTGCGCGGCGGTACGACGTACTCGCAGCGGATCCGGCCGATCGAAGAGGCCGGGCAGTTGCGTGTGGTCGAGGGTGATGTGGCGCTGCGCGGAATGCGGTTGGTGCCCACTCCGGGGCACACGCCTGGGCATCAGTCCGTGGTGACCGAGCGGGCGGTCCTGGGTGGCGATGTGCTGGTGCATCCGGCACAGGCCCGGTGGCCAGAGCTGACCTACGTATACGAGCGGGACCCGGCGATCGCGGTGACTTCGCGACGCGAGGTACTGGCGATGGCCGCCGCGTCGGGAGTCCCGATCGCGGCGGCGCATCCCCACGGCGCACTGGCAGCCGACGCCACCGGGGCCGCTTCGACCCCGGGCGCCGGCGACGCGGTCTGCCCGCCGTACAGGCTTTAGCGATAGCCAGTGGTGTCGGCGGGTTTGCCTGGGCCTTCGACCTCGGCGATGTACCGCCACGCGTCCGGCCGGCTGCCGTCGACGTCGGTGAAACCGTAGACCTGCGCGAGCTCCCCACTCGACGTCGACTTGCCGTGCCACCGCCGTACGTCGGGATCCGCCGCGAGCGCCGCCACCGCGCGGCCGACGTACGACGGGCTCTCGGAGATCGCGAAGTGCGGGACCTGCTCGGTCGCGTCCCGCCAGTTCTCCTCGCGGACCCCGAATCCCTCGAGCATCGCCTCGGACCGCAACCACCCCGGCGTCAGCAGGACAGCGGTCGCGTCGCGCTTCTCCAGCTCGTGCGCCAGCGCGAACGCGACCCGCCCGACCGCACCCTTCGCGACGTCGTAGAAGAACGAGACGCGGTACGTCTCGGCGTTGTACTCACGCGTCCCGTCGGTCATCTCGATCACCAGACCACCCGGCGACTTCAGCAGCAACGGCAGCGCGTGGTGCGCGGTGATGATGTGCGTGTTCACGCCCAACTGCAGCAACCGCAGACCGGCGTCGAGATCGCTCTCCCACACGGTCTTCTCCCACTCGGGCTCGCCGTGCTGCCCCCAGATGTCGTTCACCAGGATGTGCAGCGCGCCCTGCTCACGCTCGATCCGCGCGACCAGATCCCGCACCTGCTCGGGATCCAGATGATCCACCGGTACGGCGATGCCGTGTCCGCCCGCCTTGTCGACCAGCTCGGCCGTGTCCTCGATCGTCTCGGGCCGGCCCATCTCGGACCGCCGGGCCCGCGTGCTCCGCCCGGTCACGTACACGGTCGCGCCGGCCGCGCCGAGCTCGACCGCGATTCCCCGGCCGGCCGCCCGGGTCGCTCCCGCGACCAGCGCCACCTTCCCCGCCAACGGTTTCATCCATCCTCCTGATTCATACGTTGTACGATTATGTACCATACGGCGTATGGTTAATGTCGGCAAGCGGGCCGGACGGCCCCGCGCCGGGGAGGAACGACTGAGCCGGCAGGCGATCCTGGCGACGGCGCTGCGGATCGTCGACGACGAGGGCATCGACGCGCTCACGATGCGCCGGCTCGCGGCGACACTGCAGGTCAACCCGATGTCGCTGTACCACCACCTGCCGAACAAGGCGGCCGTGCTGGCAGGTCTCGCGGAGTTGGTGTTCGCCGGCCTGGAGCTCCCCGACCCGGGCGACACCGTGCCGTGGGACGAGCAGCTCAAACAGGCCGCGCGCGCCTATCGCGACGGCCTCCGCCAGCACCCGAATCTGGCGCTCCAGGTGCTGTCGGACGCGTCCACCGTGTCGGACGTGGTCGTGGTGACGATGGAGCCGTTCTACCGGGCCCTCGATCGCGCCGGGCTCACTCCGCGGCAGATCTTCGAGGCCGCGAACACCCTGATCGACTTCATCCACGGCTTCAGCCTCGGCGAGGCGTCCGTCCGCGCGGAGACCTTCGAACTCGCGCCCGACCTGCTGACCCGGGTGCGCGCGCTGCCGGAGGGCAAGGCGCCGACCCTGAGCCGCATCGTCAACGAACTCGGCGCGGAAGGTCTCGCCTACGACTTCGACAGCGGTTTCGAGTCCGGGCTCGGCACCTTCGTCGCCGGCCTCGCGCGATAACGCGAGATCGCCACGCCGACGAGACACAGCGCGCCGCCGCCGTACGCGAGGGGTGCCGGGCTCTCGCCGAGCAGCAGCCAGCCGAGCAGGATCGCGATCGGCGGGACGAGGTACGTCGTGGCGCCCATCCTGCCGGCGGTCGTCCGGGCCAACGCGTACGCCCAGGTTGTGAACGCGATCGCGGTCGGGAACGCGCCGAGGAACACCACCCACCAGATCGTCGACGCCCGCGCTTGCCCCGCCTCGCGTACCAGCGTCGGACCGAACGGCAGACACGCGACCGCTCCGATCACACACGACAGCCACGTCACCTCGAGCGCGGGCAGCCGGGCGAGCAACGGCTTCTGGGAGACCACGCCGATCGCGTACGCCGCCGCGGCGATCAGGCAGAGCGCCACGCCCCACGTCTCGGCGCTGCCGTTCGACGACGATAGTCCGATGAGTACGACGCCACCGAACGCGACGACACTCCCGAGCACCAACTGACGCGGGAAGCCCTCGTGCAGCAGCACGCCCGCGAGCAGCGCGATCAGCAGCGGGCCGATGTTGACCAGCATCGCCGTCGTCCCGGCGTCGAGGTGCCGCTCCGCCTCGTTCAGCGCGAGGTTGTAGACACCGAACCAGAGCAGGCCGCAGAGCAGCAGGAACTTCCAGTCCCGCTTCGCCGGCCAGCGCCGCGGCCGGGTGAATACGAAGACCCCGAGCAGCACGCTGCCGACCAGCAACCTGCCGAGCGACAACGCCCCGGCCGAGATGTCCTGCCCGACGTGGCGGATCGCGACGAACGCCGACGCCCACAACACCACAGTCACCGCCGCCGCACCCGCGGCCGCCATACCCGGTTTCCTCATGCTGATGGAACGCGTTCGCTGTTCATGATGTGAGGCTAGGTCTCGGACACTTCGGCCGCCGCCGAATCACGCGGCGCCGGCAGCGCGAACGGTACGACGAACGCGGTCAGCAGCACCGGGATCGTCAGGGCCGCGACGAGGATCGCCATTGTGAACCACACCGACCCGACCGCGAACCCGGCGTACACCGCGATCGCGGACACCTCGGAGAACAGCCCGGACACCGACGTCACGGTCGCTCGGGCCGGACCGGTGATGGCGTCCTGCAGTCGCGACTCCGACACCACGATCACCAGCTGCATGACACCGTACCCGATCGCGATCGGCAGGAAGCCCCAGGCCGAGCCGCTCAGCGCGCCGGTCGCGATCAGTACCGCGGTCGCCGCCAGCCCGACCCCGAAGGTTGCTGCTGGCAACTTGTACGCCGGTCCGGCGAGCGCACCGCCGATCGCCTGGGCCGCCACGGTGCCCGCGATCAGCAACGGGATCACGCCGGTCGCGGCACCGGTCTCGCGAGCGAGCAACGGGAAGTACTCGTCGAAGGCGAGGAAGCCACCGAGGATCGCGACCAGGAAAACGGCACGTCGTACGACGCCACTTGTCAGCACCTCCGACACACCGGCGCGGAGCATGTGGAGATAGTTCCCGAACGCGGCGCGCGCGCCAGGCTCCTCGGACTCCCGAGCGGCCTCGACCGGGCGCGGTTCGGGCAGCGACCACGCGACCAGCGCCTGCGTCAGGCAGCTCAGCACGCTCACCACACCCGCCAGCGTGTAACCGCCGAGGGCGAAGAGCGGGGTCGCGAGCGCCGTCGCGGTCAGGTTCGCCACGAACGACGCGGACCTCGCGCGACCGAGCAGGGTCGCGAAGTGGCCGGTGCGGTTCCGCGCGGCGAGCTCGTCGTACGCGAACGCTTCGTAGGTGCCAGAGATCAGCGCGGACGACGTACCCCAGAGGACGAACCCGAGGGCGAATCCGGCGAACGTCGGGAGCGTGATCCAGGCGGCGTACCCGAGGCCGCTGAGCAGGGCGCCGAACGTCAGCAGCTTGCGGCGCGAATACGTGTCCGCCCAGGCACCGGACGGCACCTCGAGCACGAAACCGGTCGCCGACCAGATGACGAACAGCGTCGAGATCTGGGCAGCCGACAGCCCGTGGTCGGTGAAGAGCAGCTGGTACAGCGGGTAGAGCGGGATGAAGTCCTGCAGCGCCTCGAAGGCGATCAGCCGGACCGACAGCCCTCGGTCAGAGCGTCAAAGGTGCGGGCTCGGAAGTCTCATGTCCTCGACGATACGGCATAAATGAGGCGCGGATCAGCCGGAATTTCGGTCAGAGTAGGGCGATGGGACAAGTCAGCGAACGGTTCTGGGCGAAGCTCCCGGACGGCAGCCGGGACGCACTCGTCGACGGGCTGAGCCAGTCCGAACTGCAGTCCGTCCTGCTGGACGTGACGCGTGAGCGCGCCGCCAAGGTGACGCCGGCGCGACTCCTGCAGCGCTGGCAGCAGGATCGGTTCGTGCGGCCGTCGGGCATCGATCCGCGGGAACTGGTGAAGACCCAGCAGCGGCTGTGGGAGCTGCTGCCGGAGAAGTTCGACGGCGTGCAGCTCTCCCCGATCACCCCGCTCGGCACCTGCTCGACGGTCGCGACGATCAACCAGAACCAGGTGGTCAGCACGGTGCGCGGCACCGAGGTCGCCAGCGACCCGACCAACGAGCTGGCGATCGAGGCCGCCGTACGGCGTCGTGCTGGGCAGGACCGTGTGCACCTGGCGGCCTGTCAGCGCGTCGTCCGGGCGCAAACGTTCGACGGGCCCGGGATGACGGCGCACTTCGAGTTGTTCGTGCTGGTGTCGAGCGCTCGGGACTCCGGATCGTTCCGGACCGAGGCGGAGCTGCTGATCGACCACCTGAACTTCTGGCACGCCGTACTCGGGGAGAAGGCCGAGCTGACCTTCACCGCCTTCCGGGAGAACGGGCTACGCGACCGGATCGAGGACACCGTCCGTCCGGCGCTCGGGGTCGCGTTCACGGAGGACGCGGAGCGGACCAAGAGCGCGAACTACTACGCGGGCCTGGGACTCGGCATCGACCGCGGCGGCGCCGGCCTGGGCGACGGCGGCTTCACGACCTGGACCGCGGACCTGCTCGGGGACGCGAAGGAACGCTGCCTGACGTCCTGCATCTCCACCGAAGGCCTGACCGTCACCGCAGCTTGACCGTTACCGCAGCTTGAGCAGCCCTGCGTCGGTCGGGCGGAAGCCGCAGGCGTCGAGGTAGAACGCGGTCAGGTGCGGCTCGAAGTCCACGTGCAGCCACTCGCACCCGGCCTTCCGAGCCTCCTCGGCAGCGGTCAGCACGAGCTGCTTGCCGATGCCCTGCCGACCGTGCTCCGGATGGACGGCGGTGTCCAGCACGAACGCATGCGCACCGCCGTCCCAGCACACCTGCACGAACCCGACCAGCTGATCGTTGCTGAAGGCACCGACCCAGGTCAGCGCCCACCGCTCCAACCGCTCCGCCCACGCGTGCACTTCGGGCTCGCCCTCGAACGCGGCAGCATGCAACAAGGACAGCTCCCGATCATCCACCGGGAAACGTACGACGTACTTCACAGCATCCCCACCGCGGTCTCGAGACGAGCATTCCACGCCGTACCCTCACCGTCGGGCAGATCGGACAACGACAGATACCCCTGCACCATCACGGACGGCAGCACGCTGCGCAGACCGTCGACGGCGCCATACGAATCCAGCGCTTCGGGCCACGCCGTGGGCTCGACGGACGACACCAGGAACCATGCGAGATCCAGTACGCCGGGAGCCGCCGACACGTCCTCCCAGTCGAGGAACGCGACCTCCCCGTTCGGCCCGGTCCGCAGGTTCTGCGCGGACGCGTCACCGTGCACGAGCGTCATCGGGCCGGCGGCCGCGATGTCGCGCTCGGCGTCCTGCACCTTGCCGACGAGGCGCTCACCGAACCCCAGCACGGTCGGCGACAGGTCCGACCGCGCCGCGATCGCCGGCCACAGCTCGTCGTACAGGGCGGCGACCAAGTCGTCTCCGGCGCCGATCGGTCGGAGCCAGGGCCATTGATCCAGTTGGCCGGCCCAGCGGTCGTGGAGGTCGCGGAGCGCTCGGGCTCCGGCCTGCGGGGATGCGCCCGGGGTCCAGGCGGAGAGATCCTCGAGCACCAGCAGGGTGCCTTCGGAGCTCTGCTCGGCCTGGAAGCACTCCGGCACCCGGACGCCGACGACCGGGGCGATCTCGGTGTAGAACCGGACCTCCGACTCGAACATCTTCAGGACATCCGGAATCGACCCCGGCACCGCGGGCGGCCGGCGCTTCACGTAGTTCGGCACCCGGTCAGGCTAGACACCTACCAGGCCGAACGTGACTGGTTTTTCTAGGCGACGAGCGTGAACGCCTGCGCGGAGGCGGAGTACGCGCGGGGGCCGGACGGGATGCGGTGGGTGGACCGCTCCTCGACCCGGATCGCGCTGGTCTGCAGCCGGACCGGCAGCGTCGAGCGGACCGCGGTGGTGAGGTCGAACTGCACCTCGGCCAGCAGGTCGGTGAGCTCCAGCTCGAGCGCGCGGCAGATCGCGGCGAGGATCTCCGAGGACGGCTCCTTGCGGCCGCGCTCGATCTCGGACAAGTACGGCACCGACACCTGAGCCTGCTCGGCGAGCTCGCGCAGGGTGATGCCCCGCTCGCGCCGCAACCGGCGGAAGACGTTCCCGATCACCTGGCGTAGCAACACGTCCTGGCCCTCCTCGCCTCCGGATGTCCTGTACCGAGTGTGCCATCCCGCACGGGTCCGCCGTACGAAGATCTGCCCTGAGCAGATTCCAGGCGCGGATCTGCTCACGGCGAAGTCAGCGCTCGAGGGCCGTCTGCAGGTCGGCGGTGAGGTCTTCGGGATCCTCCAGACCGAGGCTCAACCGCAGCAGCGCGTCGGAGGGCTTGGCCTCGGAGGCGACGAGGCGGTGGGTGAGCCCGGCGGGGTGCTGGATCAGGGTGTCCACGCCGCCCAGGGATACCGCGTGGGTGATGAGCTTCAGCCCGTCGGCCACCCGGGACGCCGCCTCGAAACCGCCACTGACGGTGAACGCGAGCACCGCGCCCGGCCCCGACTGCTGACGTCCGATCAGGCCCGCTGGATCGGCGAGGCCAGGGTAGTAGACCCGCTCGACACGCGGCTGCGCCGCCAGCCAGTCGGCGACCTTGATGGCGGTTGCCTGCTGCGCCCGGACTCGCACCGGCAACGTCTGCAATCCCCTGTGCAGTTCGTACGCCGCCATCGGGTGCAGCAGGCCACCTGTCACAGCGCGGATCTGCCGGAGCCGGCCGACCCACTCCACGCCGGCCGCGACGACGCCACCCATCACGTCGCCATGACCGCCGAGGTACTTGGTGGCCGAGTGCAGGACCAGGCTCGCCCCGTGCCGGGCCGGCTGCTGCAGCACCGGCGTCGCGAAGGTGTTGTCCACCAGCACGGGTACGTCGCCGGCCGCGGTGGCGACGGCTGCGATGTCCACCAGCTCGACTGTCGGGTTCGCCGGCGTCTCGACGAGCACCAGGCCCGTGTCCGGACGGATCGACGCCGCGACCTCGGCGGGCTGTGCGTAAGTGACGGTTGTCCCCAGGAGGCCTGTGGATAACAAGTGGTCGGAGCCGCCGTACAGCGGGCGGACGGCGACCACGTGGGGGCGACCGGCGGCAACCGTGGCGAGCAGACACGCGGTGAGCGCGGCCATCCCGGAGCCGAACGCGACCGCGCCGTCGGTGTGCTCGAGTTCGGCGAGCGCGTCCTCGAACCGCGCGACGGTCGGGTTCCACAGGCGCTGGTAGACGAGGCTCCCGCCGTCCGGCCCGCGGCCCTCCGCGAGCGCGTCGTACGACGCTCCGCCGGTGTGCACGCCCGGGAGCGGATAGGTGGTGGACAGGTCGATCGGCGGGACGTGGACGCCGAGGGCGGCCAGGTCGCGGCGACCGGCGTGTACCGAGCGGGTATCGAGCTGGGTCATCAGGCACCTCCCTGTGGATAACTGAGGTGACTGTGGAATCTTCTGCGAGATCAGCGCAAGAGTTCCGAAGAAAATTCGTCCACAGGGTCGTCCACACGCTGTGGATTCTGTGGACCCGCCCTACAGTGGTGGTATGCCGAAGGATCGTCGGAGCCCGGGACCGGCCCCGCGGCCGCTTCCCGACGGGCTCGACGACGTCGACCTGAAACTGGTCGAGCTGCTCACGGCCGACGGCCGGATGCCGAACAACGCGCTCGCCGAGGCAGTCGGCCTCGCGCCGTCGACCTGCCTGACCCGGGTGCGTTCCCTGCGCGAGCGCGGAGTGATCCGCGGCTTCCACGCCGACGTGGACCTGGCCGCGCTCGGCCGGCCGCTGCAGGCGCTGATCGCGATCCGGATCGGCGCGCACTCCCGCGACGAGATCGACCGCTTCCGCACGAAGGTGCCGCGGCTGCCTGGGGTCCTGTCGCTCTTCCATGTCAGCGGAGCCAACGACTACCTGCTGCATGTGTCAGCCGCGACTCCCGACGCGCTGCGAGAGTTCGTGCTGGATCATCTGACCGCGGATCCCGCGGTCAGCCACGCCGAGACGAGCCTGATCTTCGAGCACGTCCGCGGCGGATGAGTTCTGCCTCGGGCGGAGTTCCGCCTCGGGCTCGAGTGCTAACTCGGCTTGATGCCTACCTCGGCTTGAGGCCCCAGGCTTCGGCGAGGAGCTGGAACGACTGGCGGCGTTCGGCCGGGTCGTGGATGTTCGTGGTGATGATGAGCTCGTCGGCGCCGGCGGTGTTGGCCTTTCGCAGCAGCTCGCCGGCCACCTGGTCCGGCGTACCCACGGTGACCAGGCCGGTCCACTCCTCGACGGCGGCTTCCTCCGCGTCGCTCCACGGGTAGTCGGCCGCCTCCTCGGGAGACGGCAGCGGGCCGGGGCGGCCGGAGCGCAGGCGCAGCGTCGAGAGCGCATTCGCGCGGGCCAGCGCCTGCGCACGCTCCTCGGTCTCGGCGACGATCGCGGCCAGCGCGAGGATCGCGTGCGGCTGACCCTCGTGCTCGAAGCGCTGGAAGTTCGTCTTGTACGCCGAGATCACGCCGGCCGGGTCGAGGGTCCCGAAGTGGCCGGCGTACGCGAAGCCGGTCCCGAGCGCGGCGGCCGCCTGCCCGCCGTACGTGCTGGAACCGAGGATCCAGATCGGCGGGAGCGGTACGTCGGTCGGTTGCGCGGTGATCGGCTCGAACGGGTGGCCCGCCGGGAAACCGTCGACGTACGCGCGGAGCTCGGCGTACTGCTCGGTGAAGTCGTCGGCGCCGAGGGCCTCCCGGCTACGGCGCAAAGCGAGGGCGGTGCGCTGGTCGGTGCCGGGCGCGCGGCCGAGACCGAGGTCGATGCGGTCCGGGTAGAGACCACCCAGGACCCGGAAGGTCTCGGCGACCTTCAGCGGCGAATGGTTCGGCAGCATGATGCCGCCGGAGCCGACCCGGATCGACGAGGTCGCGGCGGCGACCGCCGCGATCATCACCTCGGGGCTCGAACTCGCCACGCTCGGGATGTTGTGATGCTCCGCCAGCCAGAACCGGTGGTACCCGGCCGCTTCCGCGGTGCGGGCCAGCTCGAGCGTCTCGTGCAACGCCGCCGACGGCCGCGTCCCCGACGGCACCGGCGAGAGGTCAAGCACGGACAGGGGCATCGGGTCAGCGGTCACGTTCAATCGTCAACCGCCGTCCGGGTCGGCGTATTCCGGATCTCCAGCACTCATCAATCGGCCGCGCGAGCGCCGGCTGAGCGTGGAGCGGTCGACCGAACCGCGATTGTGTAGTGCTGGGGATCCGCTCAAGCCGGGTACGGGGTCGCCGCTCGGGCGTCCCGGAGGCTTCGCGCCCACCAGGCGAGTTGGTGGAGGAGCGCCGCGGCGGCCGCGGACGTGCCCGGATCGGTCGGCTCGCCGTCCGCGGTGAAGTCCTCCTCGCGGAACCCGAGGCTGTCGCGGATCGGCACCGCGTGCAGCTCGCCGAAGACCAGCCGCAGCTGCTCGGCCGCGCGGAGCCCGCCGGAGCGGCCGCCGTACACGACGAACCCGACCGGCTTCGCGTACCAAGGCCGTCGTACGGCGTCGATCGCGGTCTTCACGTCACCCGGGTAGGCGTGGTTGTACTCCGCGGTGACGATCAGCACCGCATCCGCCTCGTCGATCCGCCCCGGCAACTCGGTGAGCGGCAGCACACTCAGATCGATCAGGTCGAGCTTGAACTCGTCCGCCCGCTCGACTTCCCGCGCGAACCACCGCGTCACCGCCGTCCCGAACCGCCCCACCTCGAGATTGCGCGTCAACACCACGAGCCGCAGCGGATGAACAGTCACAACAAAACACGCTAATACCTCAACAGAACTTGAGGTCAACCGTCTCATTCACCAGCCGGCTGCTGCTCGGGTGGGAGGGAGGGTGGGGTGGAGGGCTGGAGGTCGGTGTGGGCGGCGTTCATCAGGGGGGTTTGGTCGTCGACTACTCCGACCGTTTGCCAGGCCTTGGTGACGGCGGTGAGTTGGGGTGAGCCGTCGCCGTAGAGCTCGCGGGCGGTGGTTCGAGTGGCGTCGGCGAAGTCGCGGAAGGAGGCGGACTTCGGCAGGTGGCCGGAGGTCAGGGTGCCGTACCAGATCTTGCCGGCGTCGTCGTACGCGTTCCCGCCGAGCTCCGTCGCGACCAGGTAGAACGCGTGGTTCGGGATGCCCGAGTTGATGTGGACGCCGCCGTTGTCGTCCTGCGTCTCGACGTACCCGGCCATGGTGGCGGGCTGCGGGTCCTTGCCCAGCCGCGGATCGTTGTACGCCGTCCCGGGTGCCTTCATGGACCGGAGTGCGACCCCTTGCACCCCGGGGAGGAACAGTCCGGCCCCGATCAGCCAGTCGGCGTCCGCCGCGCTCTGACCCAGCGCGTACTGCTTCGCGAGCGACCCGAAGACGTCCGAGATGCTCTCGTTGAGCGCGCCGGACTGACCGTCGTACGCGAGGTTCGCCGTGTGCTGCGTGACGCCGTGGGTGAGTTCGTGGCCGGTGACATCGATCGAGGACGTGAAGTTCCCGAAGATCGCGCCGTCCCCGTCGCCGAACACCATCTGCGAGCCGTCCCAGAACGCGTTCGCGTAGCCCCGGTCGTAGTGCACCGTCGAGGTGAGCACCTGCCCGGCGTCGTCGATCGAGTCCCGCCCGTAGCACTCCTTGTAGAGCGTCCAGGTCGCGCCGGTGCCGTCGTACGCCTGGTTGACCGCCTTGTCCTGGACCGCGTCGTCGCCCTCGGAGCGCACCAGGGTGCCGGGCAGGTCGGTCCCGTTCTCGGCGTCGTACACCTTCCGTTGCCGGCCGTCGGCCGCGGCCACCCGTTGTCGATACGCCGCGGGCCTGCCACGCAGTACGGCGTCGTGCTGCAACGACTGCCGGATCCGGGCTCGGACGCTGGGGTCACCCGCGGATCGCTCCAGCTGCTCGAGCAGGTACGGCGGGACGATCGAGTGAAACACCACTACAGGAAAACCCGACCAGGAGATAAACTCAAGGATTTGTGGCTGCCGCGCGCAGTGTCATTTCTGCAAAGAGTGAAATGCGGCCTGAAAACCAACCGGGACGCATTTTAACACAAGGGGTAATGAATTGCCGAATCCGGTCGATGCCGAACAGGCACACCTGACTACGTTCTACGCCGCGCTGGACGCCGAGCGCGAGCGCGCCGAGGCACGCACCGACGACGAGCAGCAGCTGCTAACTCGAAACGCCCAGGCCCTCCACCAGCGGGACGGCCGGATCCGTGACCTGAAACTCCGCCTGGCGCGCCTGAACGCCGCCGAGGAGGGGCTGTACTTCGGCCGCCTGGACACCGCCGACGGCGACGTCCTGCACATCGGCCGGCTCGGCCTGCACGACGACGACTACGAACCGCTGCTCGTCGACTGGCGCGCCCCCGCGGCCCGGCCGTTCTACATCGCCACCGCGGTGGCCAACCACGGCATCGTCCGGCGCCGGCACGTGCAGACCCGGCTGCGGCGCGTCCTCGACGTCCAGGACGAGCAGCTCGACCTCGCCCGCGAGGCGGCCGACCCGTCCAAACCCGGCACCGGCGTGATCGGCGAAGCCGTGCTGATGAAGGCGCTGGAGGCCCGCCGGACCGGCCGGATGGAGTCGATCGTCCAGACGATCCAGGCCGACCAGGACCGGATCATCCGTTCCGAACTTCCGGGGATCCTCGTCGTCCAGGGCGGTCCGGGCACCGGCAAGACCGCGATCGCGCTGCACCGGGCGGCCTTTCTGCTCTACACGCACCGCGAGCAGCTGGAAAAGCGCGGAATTCTCGTCGTCGGGCCGAATGCTGCGTTCCTGCGCTTCATCGGCCAGGTGCTGCCCTCGCTCGGTGAGGACGGCGTCCGGCTCGTCACCATCGCCGAGCTCTACCCCGGCCTGAACGCGACCCGCCCGGAGTCCTCGGAGAGCGCCGAGGTGAAGGGCCGGACGGTGATGGCCGACGTGATCGCGAAGGCCGTCGCCGACCGGCAGTGGATCCCGGAGCGACCGGTGCGGGTGATGGTCGACCGGACGGAGCTCACCCTCGACCCGGAGGTGTGCGCGGCGACCCACGCCCGGGTCCGAAACCGCAACCTCACCCACAACCAAGCGCGTCCGTACGTCCTCAACGAGATCACCGACCACCTGACCAGCCAGTACGCCGACTTGATCGGCACCGACCCGCTCGACGGTGAGCAGCTGCTCGACGAGTACGACCTGGCCGAGCTGCGCAAGGAAGTGCTCGCGGAGCCCGCCGTACAGGCGCTGCTCGAACAGCTCTGGCCCCTGCTCAGTCCGCCGAAACTCCTCGAGGATCTGTACGGCGACGAGGACCGGCTCGCGTCCGCGGCGCCGCAACTGTCCGCGCTGGATCGCGAACACCTCCTGAGGTACGGCGCCGACTGGAGCCCGGCCGACGTACCGCTGCTGGACGAGGCGGCGGAGCTGCTCGGTGACGACGGGACCGAGGCGGCGCGGGAGCGGGCCGCGCGGGCGCGGGCGGTCGCTTATGCACAAGGGGCTCTGGACGTGCTGTCCGGTTCGGGGTCGACGGACTTCGACGAGGAGGACGAGGCAGAGATCCTGACCGCGAAGGACATCCTGGACGCCGAGGCGTTCGCCGAGCGGTACGAGGCGGACGACGACCGGACGCTGGCCGATCGGGCGGCGGCCGATCGGCGCTGGACGTACGGGCATGTGATCGTCGACGAGGCGCAGGAGCTGTCACCGATGGCGTGGCGGGCGATCGCGCGCCGGTGCCCGCTGCGGTCGATGACCGTGGTCGGTGATGTGGCGCAGACGAGCTCGGTCGGCGGCGGGACGACCTGGGCGAGCGCGCTCGGTGAGACGTTCGGCGATCGCTGGCGCCTCGCTGAGCTCACGCTGAACTACCGCACCCCGGCCGAGGTGATGGAGGTCGCGAACGACGTACTGCGGGCGGTCGACCCGTCGGCGCGGGCGCCGCAGTCGGTCCGTTCGACGGGCGTGCGGCCCTGGCACCTCGACGTCCCGGCGGCCGAGCAGGCGTTGTACGTCTACAAGATGGCGACCGAGGAGACGGCGTACGGCGAGGTCGGGGTGATCACGTCGCGCAGCCGGCTGGAGCTGATCCAGGAGGCGGTCGACGGACTGTCCGGCGTCACCGTCCTCACGGCCCGCGAAGCCAAGGGCCTCGAGTTCGACTCGGTCCTCGTCGTCGATCCCGACGGCATCGTGATCGAGTCCCCGCGCGGCCTGCGCGACCTGTACGTCGCTCTCACCCGGTGCACCCAACGCCTCGGTGTCGTAGGCCAACTACCCGACGTACTCACGGACTCCGCCGCCTGGGCCCGCGATTGAACGACCACGGCTCCGAGGGTTTGTGGGGCAGGTGATCGAGCCATGGACAGCCGATAGCCGCAGAGTTTCAATGGCTAGCGGGGGGAATCATCATGGGGGAACCGTATCCACGCACGCAGTGTGATCGGCGGACCGAGCGGGGTAACGCGGTCCTGGCGGTTCTGGGGGGAATGGCGGTCGGCGTCATTCTGGTCTTGCTGGCCTGGCTCGTGGTGCTGGTGACCAAGGACCCGCCGGCCTCCCACGCAGCCGATACGCCGGCGTCGGCACCGGCTGCGCGAGCAAAGTCCGCGCCTGCCGCCCCCGTGCCGACGCGCACCGTGACGGTGACGCCGTCGGCGAAGGGAACGTCCACGCCGACCTCCGGAGACGTGCGGGAGCTGCCGGCCGGGATGTTCTGCCGGGACCTGAAGGCCCAGGGACTCGGGTACGCCGCGGCAGTCGACTACTGGTACCTGCACGGGCAACCGAAGCAAATGGATGCCGACCGCAACGGAATTCCGTGCGAGACCGTCTACTCGCGCAGCTCCGTCGCGGCCTACTGGAACGGGCGTGAGGTCAACGGCGTCGTGAACTGGCAGGCCGGGATGTACTGCCGTGACCTCGTCGCGCGCGGAGCGTCGTACGCGGAAGCCGTCCGGTACTGGTGGTACTACGGCATGCCGGCCCGGATGGACGCCGACAAGAACGGCATTCCGTGCGAAACGGTGTACTCGAGCGCGGCGGTCAACGCATTCTGGTACCCGTGACGCGACAGGCTTGGGCCGGATTCCTCGTAGCGATGGTGGTCGTGGCTGGTGGTGGGCTGTTCGCGCTGTCGGCGGCGGGAGTGTTCGACAGCCCGAAACCCACCGCGGCCCCGTCCCCCACGCCGTCACCCAAGCCGACCACCATGCGACGCCCCCACACGACAACACCCGCCAGACCGGAGAGGCAGGCCGCCGTCCGGTATGCGTTCCCGGTAGGTGGCTGTCGGGCGGATGCCTCGCAGAGTCACCACGACTACCCGGCGTCGGACATCTTCGCGAACGTGGGCTGCCTGTTCGTCGCGCCGGTTGCCGGGCGGGTCGACGAGGTCACCCGGGTCGACGCCTGGAATCCGAAGACCAACCGAGGCGCCGACCGTGGCGGCCTGTCGGTCTCGATCGTCGGAGTGGACGGCGTCCGGTACTACGGCTCGCACCTGTCAGCCATCCAGCCAGGCATCAAGCCGGGCGTTGAGGTCAAGGCCGGGCAAACGTTGGGACATACCGGGAAGACCGGGAGCGCACGAGGAACCCCGCCCCACCTGCACTTCGGGATCAGCTGGCCCACCGGGCCCAGCAGGTGGTGGATTCGCCGCGGCGCCGTGCCGCCGCAGGCGTACCTGAACAGCTGGCACCATGGCGGACAGCTGTCACCGGTCGCATTGGTCGCGAAGACCAGGCGCCAGTACGGCGTGGATCGCGGCTGCCGCTCGTACTGCTGACAGCGACCCGTCAGCGAGCGCGACCCTCGCGCAGCATGCCCACCGACTTCTCGATGCGCCGGTCGCGCGTGGCCTCGGTCTTCGCCGACGTCACCTGCAGGACGTGCCACTGCCGGTTGCTGTAACTGAGCGTCTCCCAGAACGCCTGCGCCTTGGCATCCGCGGCGAGCGCCGTCGCCAGCGGTTCGGGGACCTCGAGCTCCCGCGGTGCCGTGTCGAGCTCGACGTCGATCTCGAGCACGTCACCGGGCGCGACCCCGGCCTCGGTACGGCGGTCCGCGCTGACTCCCAGCAGATACCGGCCGCCCATCCGCGCGATCGACGTACGGAACGTGAGTCCGTTGACCTTGACGCTGACCTTCGGCCGGCCGCCGCCACCGAGCGACTCGACGACGGACTCGGGGATCTCGAACCCGGCGGTGTTCTTGCCGGTGGCCAGCAGTTCGGCGGTGATTTTCATCGAACCTCCCTGGTGCGGTCGTCGGCCCAGTCAACCAGGTCGTGTCGAGATCCGCGCGCGAGCTCCGACGTACCGGATGTCAGTGTCAGTGGAAGGAGAGATGGTGGCGAAGCCCGTACTGAACAGCATGTTGCTCGGCAGCACCGACGCCGAGCGGCTCAAGACGTGGTACCGCGACGGCTTCCAGGCCGACGTCGACGGCTACGGGAACCTCGATCTGGGTGGGTTCGGACTGGTGATCGAGCAGCGCGACGACGTCGCGGCGAAGAACGCCGAGCCCGGGCGGCACATCGTGAACTTCGCGGTCGACGACATCGAGGCGGCGGCCGCGCATCTGCGCGCGCTGGACGTCGAGTGGCTGGTGCACCCGGAGGACCGCGGTATCGGCTGGTTCGCGACGTTGCTCGACCCGGACGGGAACTACGTCCAGCTCATTCAGATGAAACCGGAGTACTACGCGAAAAAGTGAAAAAAGTTCGCACCGGACCTGGGGGATCCGGTGCGAACATTCACCACGGAATTGCGTACTGCAGTCAGGCGCATTTCGGCAGGGGAGAAAATGGCGGCAAGCGAGGGGCAGAACGCCCGCACTCGCTTGCCGCCCAAACCCGGCCCTTTGATTGATCGAGGTGAGGCGACTCGATCAGGCGACGTTCCGCGTGGGTTGTCTGGTGGGTGCGGAACGCGAAAGGTACCGGAGACTTTCTCAGCGGGGTGCTACGTCCCACATGCGCTCGCCGGGCAGGGGTTCGGGGAGCTTGTCGACGGCGGGCATCGGGTCGTTGGTGACCCGAAGACCGGCGAACCGACGGCTCATGGCGTCTGCGTACCGCTCGGCCAACGCCGGCTCGGCGTTGTAGTCGGCGATGACGTGCTCACCGAACCAGACACGCACGCGTCGACGCGAAATGGTCTGGGTGGCGGTGGCGGTTGTCACTGGTCCTCCTGGCTGTACTTCGAGGGTGAACGGCCTGGAAAACGCGGGCGAGCGCGGTGCCGGTGCGCCGTGTTGTGTTCACCGTCACGTCAGATCCAACGGAGATCGGAGAGCGGAGGTCACGCCCTGTTCCCAGAATTTCTGGGCTTTTCCGGACTTTCCGGAACCGAATTCTTCGCCCGTGTGTTCGATTACTGAAACGGGCCTCGAACGGAGACGCCGCCGTCCAGCACGATCTGCTGCCCGGTGATGTACGACGCGACGTCCGACGCCAGGTACACGACCGCGTCGGCAACCTCGGCGGACCGGCCGAACCGGCCGACCGGGATCTCCTCGACGACCTCGGCGTCGACGGTCGCGTTCGCCACGGCAGTCGCGATCGCGCCGGCCGCGGCGACGTTCATCCGGATCCCGTCCCGCGCGTACTCGGCCGCGACCGTCCGGGCCAGACTGAGGATGCCCGCTTTCATCACGCCGTACGCCGCCTGCTCGGGTGCCGCCATGAACCCGGTGACCGACCCGACGCTGACGATCGCGCCGCCGGTGCCCTGGTCCAGGAAGACCCGTAGCGCGGCCCGGACCGCGCGGGCGACGTACCGCAGGTTGACCTCGTAGATCGTGTCCCAGTCCGCGTCGGCCATCTCGTGCAGCTTCACCGCGGGCACGAACGCAACCTGCCCGCCGACGACCGTGACCAGCACGTCGAGCCCGCCGAGTTTTTCCACCGCGGCCGCGACCATCGCCTCGATGTCGCTCGCCGAACGAACGTCTCCGGACGTCGGGTACGCCGTACCGCCGCGCTCCCGCACCGCGGCAGCGGCCTCCTCGGCACGCGCCGGATCGAGATCCGCGACCAGCACCGCCGCTCCTTCGTTGCCGAAGGCCTCGGTCGTCGCCCGCCCGATCCCGCCGCCCCCGCCACCGATCACCAGAATCCGTTTCCCAGTCAGCTGCATGAGGCGGAGGCTACGGCAGGAACGTCATGAGATTCACAGGGTTTCCTCAGGAAAGACACGCCGAACCTGTCGGAACGGCTCCGTACGCTGGAGAAGTGACCATCGAAGACGCTGGAATCAGGCCGACGACCGCGGGACCCGAGGGCGAGCAGGTGGCGGCGACCGCCCTCGTGATGCCGGAGCGGGTCATCGGCGGCGTCGTGCCGTCACCGGTTCGCCGCGGACCGACAGGTATCGCGGCCGTGCAGACCGAGCACCTGATCGGCGATGTCGGCGATGCGTTGCGCTTGCTGGACGCGGTGGAGCGGGTTCGCGGTCACGCGCACCCGTTGGTCCTCGGCTTGCAGGAGGCGGTCGGGATCAAGATGCCGGCCGCGCTCGTCCTGAGCGCTATCGCGAACGGTCGCGTCACCGCCGGCGAGGTCGCGAAACAGGTCGGCATCACGACCGGTGAGGCGGAGCTGGCGATCGCCGACCTGGAAACGCTCGGCATGGTCCGGACCGACCCGGCACTGGCCGTCACGGGGATGGGCCAGGCACGGCTGTCCCAGCTCGACGGCCTGACTGTCCGGGTCCTCGACGTCATCACCGGCATCCTCGGCCCCACCGACGCCGCCCACCTGGTCCGGCTCCTGCACACCGTCGCCGACGGGCTCGAGTCCGCCTCGGTCGCGGCGGCCGTCAACGACTCCCTCCCGCAGGTTCTCCACACCTGATCGCGGATATCCCCTCGGGTGGGGGTGTCGAGAATCGCGTTGTTGTGTCGACGTTGCTGGTGTCACGTACTAGAGGAGGCATCAGATGTTGAAGGACAGCAAGGCGTTCAGTGGGTTCTCGGTCGACGACATCCCGCGGGCCAAGGAGTTCTACGGGACGACGCTCGGGATCGACGTCGGGGAAGAGCACGGCATGTTGCATCTGCGGGTCGCGGGTGGGACGCCGGTGCTGGTGTACCCGAAGGCGGACCACGTGCCGGCCGAGTACACGGTGCTCAACTTTCCGGTCACCGACATCGAGGCGACGGCGCGGGAGCTGGCCGGGCGCGGTGTCACGTTCGAGCGGTACAACGACGAGCAGGACGAGTCTGGGATCAACCGCGGGCAGGGCCCGCTGATCGCCTGGTTCAAGGATCCGGCGGGCAACGTGCTCTCGATCATTCAGTCCTGAGGGATCGCGTCGTCGTACTGACCCAGGCGGCCCCGGTAGCGGGCGCCGTTCAGGTAGGGCCAGGCGTACGCGGTGCATCCGTGGAGGCCGAGGGTCTGCTGCTGCATGACCGGCGCCGGCTGGCCGGGGCCCGGGCACAGCTCGTGGCCGCGGCCGAGGCGGTGCCCTGTCTCGTGGTTGATCATGTAGTGCCGGTACGTCGCCAGTGACGCGCCGAACCCCCTCACGCCGTGCACCCACCGCGCGACGTTCAGCACGACCTGGTCGCCGATCCGGCAACTCGTGTACCGGTCGGGAGCCGAGCCGCAGATCGAGTCCCGCGTCTGCGGCGTCACCAGCATCACTGTGAAGTCGGCCGTCTCGCCCGGACCCACCTGCTGGAAGCTCCACTGCCCGCGCGAAGCCCACCCCGCGGGCGCGCCGTACGCCGTCCGCACGAACTGCCCGAACGCGGCCTGATCGACCCCGGTGATCCCGCTCTCGATCGCGATCCGGAACCGCAGCAACCGCCCGCCACGCCCGATCACCGCGGGATTGCCAGGCAGTACGGCGTACCGCCGCGGCCCGGCCACCGGGTACGAGATCGCCTCCGGGACCGTGGCCCGCGTCGGCAGCTCCGACCGCACCGGCGACTGAGCCGACTGCGTGGACTGGGTCGACTGCGTTGACTCGGTTGACTGCGTGGACTCATCGGACCCCACCGCGGCCCGCAGCAGCCGCTCCGGGGACCCGTGCCGGGCGAACGGGCTGGCCGGCACCTCGACCACTGCCCCGATCGCGAGCGCGACCGTGATCGCGAGCCCGGTCCTCCTGACAACACTCCAGCGCCGCATCCGTTGACTCCCCACAGCCCGCCCACGGCGGGCGCGCTCACTCATCACTTGCCACTGTGCCCAGAAAACCTTCTCCGCCCACGGGTGGAGAGCAGATTTCCACCTGCTTTTTCTAACACGCCCGTGTTAGTTTAACTCGAAGAAGCACACCTGTACCAAAAAGGAGAGCCTTCGATGAACCGCTGGACCGCAGGCCTCGCCACCGCGACGCTACTGACCGCCGTCACGCCCGCGCTGACCGCCTGGGGTACGGCCCCGGCGGCGCGACTGACCGCGGACGTGAACCGAGACGGGCTGCTCACCCACGCCGACGACGCCGGCAAGGGCACCTGGACCGACTCGCGTGGCGCGATCTTCCTGCCCAACCTGGACGACGACGAACACCGCTGCACGGTCGACCCGGCCGATCTGAACGCACCCGGCCGCGCGGTCGACGACAAACTTGCCGCCTGCAACGACTCCGCCGACGACCGGATCAACGGACCACGGGACGCGGCAGACCTGGCACCACTAGCGATCGATGCCCAGCGCAACCTCTCGGACAGCGCGACCGGAAACGTCACGATCACCCCCGCGAACAAGGCTCGCGGGTTCGCCAACGGCCGCCCGGTCAGTACGCTGACCGCTCAGGACCTGCGGCGCGGCGTACGGCTGCAGCTCGAAGGGCGCGACATCGTCCGGGATCCGGCCCGGTGGGACGGCCAGATCACCGTCACGTTGTCCGTCACCGATCGCGGCCAGACCAGCACCGACGCCGTCCGGATGCGCGTCGCTCCCTTGATGCTGCAGAACGATCTCCAGCCCGCGCAGACGGTCCTCGCCGGGAAACCGGCCAAGGGGCAGGGATGGTGGGGCAAGACGCCGACGCATGAACCGGGTGAGTGGCAGCCGTTCGCGAAAACGTTGCGGCAGGCAACCATGTCAGCCGGTGCCCGGATGAAGTTCGTGCAGGGTACGCCGGAAGGCTGGCAGGACATGTGGTTGCAGGACACGTTCGAGCCCGCGACCGCGAGCATGCCGGCCGTCGGCAGCGCGCACACCATGCGCATCCTGATCCGCTCGGGCAACGTCTGGGACCTCCCGGACACCGACACCCCACGTCCCGCCGGGCGGTTGCTGTACCGCGACCTGCGCGGACCGGACGTCGGCATCGTCCAGGAGCTCGCCGACAAGGCCTCCCCCGGTCTCGACGACCTGCTGAACATGGGCGGCAACATCGAGTCGCTCCCGCCGTACGCCGGATATCCGCACGGGCGGAT
This sequence comes from Kribbella sp. NPDC054772, assembly GCF_053611945.1. Classification (NCBI taxonomy): domain Bacteria; kingdom Bacillati; phylum Actinomycetota; class Actinomycetes; order Propionibacteriales; family Kribbellaceae; genus Kribbella; species Kribbella sp. NPDC054772. The sequence goes on from NZ_JBSHBJ010000005.1 coordinate 87,531, forward strand.
CGTCTACGGGTCCGGTGAGCGGCACCCCGATCCGGCGTTCATCACGATGGTGACGAGCCAGGGCTACCAGCCGCCGGTCGTGATCGACACGTCCTGGCTGATGGTCGGACACCCGGATGAGACGACGCACGTGGTGCGCGCGAACAACGCCCGCGGCTGGACACTCGCGGTCGCGGATCCGCGACTCGCATTCCGGCTGCTGCGCGATGTGCAACGGCGGGGTGGTGGCGGTCAGCACCTGTTCGCGGACACCAACTCGCCGCACAAGCCGACCGTCGACGAGGTCCTGAGTGCCGGGCAGGCCGACAACGAGGCGGCGGCGCGGCACATCGACGACCAACTCGAGATCCTGCTGAAGGCGACCGGCCTGCGTGCGGACGAGGTGGTGCGACTGCCCGTGGCCTTCAACAAGGTGCCTGGGTACGGCTTACTCACGGCGCTGACCCCCGGGCTCGTGAACGGACTGTCGCTCACCGAGCATCAGTTCGCCGCGCCGGATCCGCACGGGCCCCGGTTGAACGGGCGAGACGTCTTCCGGCAGGCCACCGAACGGGCCCTCGCGCACAACGGCGTACGGGTGCACTGGGTCGAGAACTTCGCTTGGTCGCACCTCGGTGGTGGCGAGGTGCACTGCGCCACCAACGCGCTCCGCGACACCCGCGGCGCTACGCCTTGGTGGTCCGGAACCGGAGGCTCGGGTACTTCGACTCGATGAATCCGAGGTCGCGATAGAGGTCGATGCCGTCGTCGGTCGCATGCAGCTCGATCTGGCCGACGGCGGTCTCGTCCCGGAACCAGTCCATCAGCGCCACCACGCACGCGCGCGCCAGACCACGCCGCCGGAAGTCCGGTTCGGTGCTGACGTTGTACAGGTGACCGCGAACAGTGCTCAGGTCCCGCGGGCCCGGCGGGTGCGCCCAGACGTTGCCGGCCGCGCCCGCGACCACGCCGGCGCTCGGATCGTCGACGACGTACGCCGCGAACGTGTCCGGCGATGCCAGCTGTTCGGTGAACCAGTCGAGCGCGATCTTCTGCCAGGGTCCGTCGAGGTCATTGCCCATGGCAGCGAGCATCAGTCCGCGTAACCGGACCAAGGACTCCGCGTCGTCCGGCGTCGCGCGCCGTACCTGAATGTCGGTCACCTCGCCGATCATGCCAACTTTTTGCCGCGTCAGTGAATCGTAGAGGGCATGGTCCAGACCAGAGCGCGGCGTTCAGCGCGCGGCCAGCGAGCCCGCCGCGTCAGGTCCCGGCAACGATCAACGATCGCCGCGCTCGCGCTCGCGATCCTCGGCGTCCTCGTCCCGGGGACGGCGTACCTCGTCGCGCGCCGGACCCGCCTCGGGTCGGTCGTGACCGCGATCAGCCTCGCGCTCTACGGCACCGCGGCGTACGTCGGTCTGCGGCACCGCGACAGCGTGATCACCTGGGCGCTGGACTCGACCGTGCTGCTCTGGATGATCGCCGGCCTGATCGTCATCGCGCTCGCCTGGGTCGTCGTGCTCGTGACGTCGTACAAGATGCTGCGACCGCTCACCGCCGGACCGGGCATGCGCGTGCTCGGCTCGCTGGTGATCGGCGTCGTGTGTTTCGCACTCGCCATCAGTACGGCGACCGGTGCGCAGACCCTGGTGGCGCAGCGCAGCCTGGTGGACAAGGTGTTCGGCGGCGACGACACGAAGAGCCAGACCCGGCCGACGATCATCCCGAAGAAGGACATCTGGCAGCAGATCCCGCGGCTCAACGTGCTGCTGCTCGGCGCCGACGACGGCGACGGCCGGCAGGGCACGCGCACCGACTCGGTGATGGTTGCGAGCATCGACACCAAGACCGGCAACACCTCGCTGATCTCGCTGACCCGGAACTTCATGCGGATGCCGTTCCCGGCCGACTCGCCGCTGCACAAGAAGTTCCCGACCGGCTTCTGGGATCCGAGCATCGACCCCAGCAAGGAGCAGTCGGAGTTCTACCTGGACGCGATGTACCGCAACATCCCGAAGTTGTACCCCGGCATCCTCGGCCCGTCCGACAACGAGGGTGCCGACGTGCTGAAGGTGTCGGTCGGCGAGGCGCTCGGACTGAAGATCCACTACTACGTGCAGATCGACCTGGCCGGGTTCGCGCAGCTCGTCGAGGCCCTCGGCGGGATCACCGTGAACATCAACTACCCGGTCCCGGTCGGCGGCAGCGACGACGACAAGATCCCGCCGAGCCGGTACCTGCAGCCCGGGCCGAACCGGCAGCTGAACGGGACGGACGCGCTCTGGTTCGCCCGCGGCCGCTACAAGGTACCGACCGCGGACCTGGCCCGGCAGGCGCGGCAGCGGTGCACGGTCAAGGCGATCGTCGAACGGGCCACCCCGCAGAACGTGCTGGTCAACTACCAGAAGATCGCGAAGGCCGGCGAGCAGCTGATCCGGACCGATATCCCGAAGGAGCTGCTCGGTCCGCTGGTCGGCCTCGGCGAGCGGGTGAAGACCGCGAAGATCACGAACGTCGACCTGGACAAGAAGAAGAACTTCCCGAACGGACGCAACCCGAACTACGCCGGGATGCGGGCGATCGTGGCCCAGGCGACCAACCCGGCAGGCCGTACGACGACGGCGCCGCGCAAGCTCACCACGGCGCCGCCGACGACCGCGACCCAACCTCGCACGACCCAGCCCCGCACGACCGCCAAGCCGGACACCGGCGACCTGGCCTTGGCGTGCGCCTACAACCCCGGAATGCCCGGATAGCGCCGATAACCTGGGTAGCTCGGACAGCCCGCCAGGACGTCAGGCGCCCCGGACGCGTCAGGCGTAGCGGACGCCGAGTCCGCCGTCGACGGCCCAGTTCGCGCCGGTGACGAAGGCGGCCGCGTCGGAGGCGAGGAAGCAGACCACCTCGGCGACGTTCTCCGGCGTACCGATCCGGCCGAGCGGGTGGACGCCGAGCGCCTTCTCGCGTTCGCCCGGGATGGTGTCGAAGAACTCCTCGAGCAGGTCGGTCGAGATGTAGCCCGGGCTGACCGCGTTCACGCGGACCTCGTGCTGCGCGACGTCGAGGGCGAGCGAGCGGGTCATCCCGACCAGTCCGGACTTCGCGGCGGCGTACGGGAACATGCCGGCCGTGGTGAGCTTCGAGTGGATCGAGGCGATGTTCACGATCGCGCCGTGCCGGCTCTCGATCATCGGCGGCAGCACCTCGCGCGACATCAGGAACGCGCCCTTCAGGTCGACGTCGAACACGTCGTCCCATTCCGATACCGACATCGCGGTCGGGTCGGCGTACGAGTTCTTGCCGGCGTTGTTGACCAGCACGGTGAACGGCCCGCCGAGCTCGTCGGTGAGTCTGCCGACCGCGTCCCGGACCGACGCCTCGTCGGTGATGTCGCCGACGGCCGCCGCGACCTTCGCGCCGGACTCGGCCAGCTCGGCCGTCGTCGCGGTCAACGGGTCCGCCAGGATGTCGATGAGCCCGACGGCCGCGCCTTCCGCCGCCGCCTTCACCGCGACAGCCCGGCCGATGCCGCGCGCGGCCCCGGTCACCAGCACAACCTCGTTCGCCAACCGACCAGTCACAAACGTCTCCTCACCTAGGCGTCGGTATCGACCCTAGTGGGAGCCGCAGTCCGGCCAGCACCTCTCTCGCCCTCCGGTCAACCGCTTCGCCTTTCGGCCGACCGCTCGCGCCTGCCAGGCGGCCGCTCCGCCGTCGGCTCAGCGGGCGGCGTGCAGGCTGAACTCGTTGCCGTCCGGGTCGGCGAGCTCGACAGCCCCGTCCGAACCACCGCCGAGCCGCGTGGCGCCGAGCGCGAGCAGCCGCTCGACCTCCGCCTCGACGTCGCCCTCGGTCGTGAGCTCGAACCGCAGCCGGTTCCGCGGCGCCTTCGGGGCGACCGGCGGCCCGCCCCAGCTGATCTTCGAGCCACCCTGCGGCGACTGGATCGCGGTCTCCTCGTCCTGGTCCCAGACCAGCGGCCAGTCCAGCGCCTTGCTCCAGAAGTACCCGACGGCCTGCGTCCCGTCGGACGACAGCGCCCCGATGAACGCGGTGTCCGCGAGGAACTTGTTCCCCGCCCCGATCACGCAGAACTCGTTGCCCTCCGGATCCGCGAGCACCACGTGCCCTTCCTCGGGCGTCTGGCCGATGTCAATGTGCCGACCGCCGTACTCGAGCGCGCGGGCGACCGTCTCCTGCTGCTCCTCGGGCGTCTGGCTGGTCAGGTCGAGGTGCACCTGGTTCGCCCGATCCTTCGGTACGTCGCTGCGCACGAACCGCACCCGGAACCCGGTGGGGTCCTTCGGCAGCAGCTCGGTCTCGGCACTGACCTCCCGGCCGAGGACGCCGGCCCAGAACCGCGCCAGCCCGGCCGGATCCTTCGCATCGAAGGACAGCGCGTAGAGGTTGACGCTCATCGTGACTCCAATCGACCGGGGCTGTCACCGTAGGTCGGCCGGATGAGCGCCCGCAAAGGGATTTACACCGACGCCGCGGCGATTCGCGCGTGCTGGTCGGCGTCGGCGCGGGTCATCGGGCGACGCAGCAGGACGAGCTGGTGGTACAGCGGACCCGTCGCGGTCAGCAGGAGCTGGTGCGCGTCCGTGGCGGGCGGGATGTCGCCGCGGTCGACTGCCCGGCGTACGACGATCGCGGTGCGGTCGTAGCGGTCGATCCAGAACTGGGTGAGCGCGTCGGCGGCTTCCGGCGTACGGAAGGACGCCGCGATCACGGCCTGGGTGACCGACGGGCGGGCGGTGAGGGCGGCGTGGATCTCGCGGTTCACGGCGATCAGGTCGCCTTCGAGCGAACCGGTGTCGGCCGGCTCCCAGGAGTCGTCGGCGCCGGCCTGCAGCAGGTCGACGAGCAGGCCGGCCACGGACTTCCACCGGCGGTAGACGGTGGTCCGATGGACGCCGGACCGTGCGGCGACCGCGTCGATCGTGAGCCCGTCGTACCCGTGCTCGGCCAGCTCGGCCTCGACGGCGGCGAGCACGTCCGAGCGCACTCGGGCGGTGCGCCCACCTGGTCTGCTTGCGCGTTCGTCGTCCGGCATGGCATGATCTTAACGCAACATTCATCGCATTAAGGAGCAGTCAGTGATCTTCTGACCCGCCGTTCGCCAGCCCGAACCCGCGAGAGTCAGGAGGATCCGTATGTCTACCCAGCTGTCCCTGCACGCCGTCACCAAGTCCTACGACCACCACACGGTGCTCGACCAGGTCACCTGCGCGTTCCCACCAGGTCAGGTCAGCGGCCTGATCGGCGAGAACGGCTCCGGGAAGTCGACGCTGCTGCGCGTCGTGGCCGGTCTCGAACCGCCCACGGACGGCACGGTCACCGCGACCGGCAGCCTCGGCTATCTCGCGCAGGACAACCCGTTGCCGCTCGATCTCGACGTGAACGCGCTGGCCGACCACGCCCTCGCCGACCTGCGCCGGATCGAGTCCCGGATGCGGGAGCTCGAAGCCCTGCTCACCGACGGCCGCGTCGACGTCCTCGACGAGTACGGCGAACTGCAGACCGTCTTCGAGATCCGCGAGGGGTACGACGCGGACGCGCGGTTCGCCCGCGCGACGTACGGGCTCGGGTTGAGCACGCTGCCCGGTGATCGGCGCCTGTCCGAACTGTCCGGTGGCGAGTTGGCGCGGTTGCACCTGGCCGCCGTACTCGCGTCGTCGCCGGAGATCCTGCTGCTCGACGAGCCGACCAACCATCTGGATGTACGAGCCGCGGTCTGGCTCGAGGACCACCTGCGGTCCCGGCGCGGTACGACGGTGGTGGTGTCGCACGATCGCGCGTTCCTGGAGCGGGCCGCCTCGACGCTGTTCGAGGTCGACGGCGACACCCACCGGGTGACGCGGTACGGGAGCGGTTATCAGGGTTATCTCGACGAGAAGGCGGCCGAACGAGCTCGGGCCGAGCAGACCCGGGCGCAGTGGGAAGAGGACGTCGCCGACCATCGCGTTCTGGTGCGGACGACGGCGGACCGGGTGTCGTACGGGCGACCGATGAAGGACAACAACAAGGTCGCCTACGACCGTCAGACCGGTCGCGTGAACGAGGCCGAGCGCAGCAAGATCCGCAATGCCAAAGAGCGGTTGCGGCGGCTGGAGGAGAACCCGCCGCCGGTGCCCGCCAAGCCGCTGCGGTTCACAGCATCGATCCGCACGGGCGGCGGATCCGGTGGGTTGGAGGCGGTGGGAGTCTCGGTGGCGGAGCGGTTGGCGCCGGTGTCGCTGGACGTGCCGGCCGGTGGTCGGGTGTTGATCACGGGCCCGAACGGGATCGGCAAGTCGACGCTCCTCGACGTACTCGCCGGGATGCTGACGCCCGACTCCGGGTACGTCGACCGTCGCGGCCGCATCGGGTACCTGCACCAGGAGGCGCACGAGCCGCACCCCGATGCCACGCTGCGCCAGGCACTCGCACGGCACCCGGGCGCGGCGGGACTCGGGCTGTTCCGTGCGGACCAACTGCAGACGAAGGTCAGCGCGTTGTCGACCGGTCAGCGCCGCCGGTTGGCGTTGGCACGATTGCTGACCGCGCCACACGACGTACTGCTGCTCGACGAACCCACGAACCACCTGTCGCTCGTACTGGTGGAGGAACTGGAGGCGGCGCTCGACCGGTACGCCGGTGCGCTCGTCGTCGTCACGCACGACCGCCGCTTCATCTCGCGCTGGCGCGGCACCGTTGTCGACCTGAAGGAGCACTCCCTTGTCAGTCACTGAATTCAAGGTCGGCGAAGCGACCGACGGACCGTACGGCGTCACGGTCGCTGCCGGCGAGGTGTGGACAACCCTCGTCCACACCGGCCAGGTCGCGACGGAGTCCGGGCGGGTCATCGACCTCGACTCCCCCGGCTCCCGACCGAGCGTCATCGTCGAGGGACCGGACCAGGCGGTCTGGTTCACCCGCAACGGCGACGACCGCGTGGGCCGGATCGGGTACGACGGGGTGGTGTCGGCCGTGGAGATCGCCGGGGCGCCGTACGGGATGTGCGTCGGTCCGGACGGGGCGCTCTGGTGCACGCTGATGAGCGTCGACGCGATCGGCCGGGTCAGCGTCGACGGCGAGGTCACCACGTTTCCGATCGGTAGTACGGGAGCGTTCCCCGCGATGATCACCACGTTCGCCGGGGAGCTCTGGTTCACGCTCAACCAGGCCAACGCGATCGGCCGGATGACGGTGGACGGGGCGGTCACCACCTATCCCCTGCCGACGTCAACTGCCGGTCCGGTGGGTATCAGCGCGGGTCCTGACGCCGTGTGGTTCACGGAACTCCTGGCTGACCGGGTCGGCCGGATCACCGCCGACGGGACGATCGAGGAGTTCGCGCTCCCCGAAGGTTCGAAGCCGCACGCCGCGGCCGCGACCTCGGACGGCGGCTGCTGGCTGACCCTTTGGGCCGCCGCATCCCTCGTCCACGTAGATGCCCAAGGCAACGTCACGTCCGAGCATCCACTGGGCGAAGGCTCGGAGCCCCACGGCCTGTCCCTTGCCGAGGACAACTCGGTCTGGGTCGCGCTGGAGACGGGGTCGCTCGCAAGAGTCCAGCCGTAGCCGGACGTCCGCCACTCACCAACCACGCCTGCCCCGCCCACCCGGCCGGAGTTCACGCTCGAGCTCGGCCGGCATGCCGCGGTTGGTGAGTGGCGGAGGTCCGCCCGCAGGGTGAGGAGGTTCACTCGGGCGAGGGAGGACGCACGGTCTTCGGCAGGAGGACAGTGGAGCTGTGAGCACAGCGGTGCAGGTTCGGGGTTCTGCGGCTCGAGTGCGTGACATCGTCGCGGTCGGACGACCGGCCTTCTGGGTCGTCTCGATCGTGCCGTACTACACCGGCATCCTGCTCGCGACCCGCCAACTCGTCCCACCCGTCGAGGAGTGGCCGCGCCTGATCGTCGGGGCGGTCGTGATGGGACCGCTGGTCTGGCTGGCCGTGCTCGCGGTGAACGACGCCTACGACCTCCCGAGCGACCGACTCAACCCGCGCAAGGCGAAGTCCCCGCTGCTCGACGGCCGCATCACGCTCCGGGCGGCCAAGCGTCTGGCGTTCGCCGCAGCAGTCGCCGCGGTCGGGTTGTCGCTCCACGTCGGCATCGTCTTCGCGCTCGGCGTACTCCTGGCCGTTCTCCTCGGCTACGCCTACTCGGTCCCGCCGGTACGCCTCAAGACCCGCGCCGGCTTCGACGTCGCCGTGAACGCCCTCGCTCTCGGCGCCTTCGGACCCCTCGCCGGGTGGGCCGCGATCACCCCGGACCTGAGCGGCTTCCCCTGGCTGATGGGCCTGCAGGGAACGCTCGCGGCGATCGGCCTCTACCTGCCCACCACACTCGCCGACCTGGACGCCGACCGCGCCGCCGGCTACCACACCATCGCGGTCCGCTTCGGCGCGCGAACGACGTACCGAATCGGGTACGCCGCCTGGATCGCCGCCGCCGCACTCTCGGTCATCCTCGCCGCAACCGGCACGATCATCCCACGCAGCATGCTCGTGCTCGAGGTCGTCATGGTCCCGGTGCTGATCGTCGCCTACGGCAAACTCATCGGCCCCCACCAGTCGTTCAAAGGCATCATCGCCCTCTCCGCCCTTTTCCTCTTCCCCTGCGCCACCTTCGCCCTCACCTACACCGGAGTCCTCTGAGCCCATGTATCCAGACATCGAGCCCTACGACCACGGCCTCCTCGACGTCGGCGACGGGAATCACGTGTACTGGGAGACCTGCGGCAACCCCGACGGCAAACCCGCCCTCGTCGTCCACGGCGGCCCGGGGTCCGGCGCCGGCGCCTGGTGGCGGCGGTACTTCGATCCCGCGAAATACAAGGTCGTCCTGGTGGACCAGCGCAACTGCGGACGCAGTACGCCGGACGCCGCCGAGCCGGAGGTCGACCTCAGCACCAGTACGACGGCGCACCTGATCGCGGACTTCGAGCAGCTCCGGCACGAGCTGAACATCTCCCGATGGCTGCTCCTCGGCGCGTCCTGGGGTGCCACGCTCGGACTCGCGTACGCCGAGCAGCACCCGGAGGCGATCTCCGAGATCGTCCTGTTCAGCGTCACGAACACGACCAGCCGCGAGGTCGAGTGGATCACCCGCGAGATGGGCCGGATCTTCCCCGAGGAATGGACCCGGTTCCGCGACGGCGTACCGGCGGACCAGCGCGACGGGAACCTCGCACTCGCCTACAGCCGCCTCCTCCACGACCCGGACCCGGCGGTGCGCGATCAGGCGGCGAAGGACTGGTGCGCCTGGGAGGACACCCATGTCCGCACGCATCCGGGCTGGCGGCCGGACTCGCGGTACGACGACCCGGTGTTCAGACTGCGCTTCGCGCGGCTGGTCACGCACTACTGGGGACACGCGGCTTGGCTGGAGGAGGACGCGCTGGTCCGGAACGCCGGAAAGCTGACCGGCATCCCTGGCGTCCTGATTCACGGACGGCTCGACATCAGCAGTCCGGCGGAGGTCGCCTGGCGGATGGCGCAGGCGTGGCCGGGTGCGGAGCTGCACCTCGTCGAGCAGGACGGGCACGGCGCGGGAGGTCGCAGTACCCAGGAGTTGATCGTCGAAGCGCTGGACCGTTTCGCATTACGGTCCTGACCGCTTTGGTTGGCGTGCACGTGCACGTGCACGCCGGGCAAAGATTTGATCACTGATCTTTACAGCGATGGAACGTGCAGGAACCCTTAGGTCCCATGACTCTGACCCGCCCGGAGCTGGAGACCGACTACGCCCTCAGTCGGTCCGATATCGCGCACTTCGCCGAGCACGGTTTCGTGAAGCTGAAGAACGTGCTCAGCCCCGAGACGATCGCGGAGTACGAGCCGGAGATCACCGGCAAGGTGATCGAGCTGAACACCCAGCACCTGCCACTGGAGGAGCGTGACACCTACGGGAAGGCGTTCCTGCAGGTGACGAACCTGTGGCAGGACAGCGAACGCGTCCTGGAGTTCGTGTCGTCGCCGCGGCTCGCGCGGATCGCGTCGCAACTGCTCGGCGTGCAGTCGGTGCGGCTGTACCACGACCAGGCGCTGTACAAGGAGTCCGGCGGCGGAGTCACGCCCTGGCACGCCGACCAGTACTACTGGCCGTTCGAGACCGACCGGTGCGTGACGATCTGGATCCCGCTGCAGGAGACCCCGATGGAGATGGGTCCGCTATCGTTCGCGGCCGGCAGCCACACGTTCGAGCACGGGCGCGACCTGCCGATCAGCGACGAGTCGGAGCGGATCCTGCAGCAGTCGCTGGCCGAGCAGAACTTCACCGAGGTCTCCGAGCCGTTCGAGCTCGGCGAGGTCAGCTACCACCTCGGCTGGACCTTCCACCACGCGCCGCCGAACACGACCGACATCCCGCGCCGGGTGATGACGGTGATCTACGTCGACGCCTCGATGGAGATCTCGCCGCCGGTGAACGACAACCAGATCGCCGACCTGGCCAACTGGATGCCCGGCAACCAGCCCGGTGAGACCATCTCCTCCCCGCTCAACCCGATCCTCTACTGACCGGCGCCGCCCTGTGCGGCGCCGCTTCACGCCCGCGCTCTGTACCTATTAGTATGTACGCCATGAACACACCAGAGTCCCCGATCAGCCGCGTCATCGTGCTCGACCAGCACCTGCCGGAGCCGCTCCCGGTGCAGCGCGTCGAGGCACGCCGGATCACCATCGCCCCGAACACCGCCCTCGGTGCGCACGTCCACAACGGCCCCGTGTTCGGCAACATCGTGTCCGGCTCGGCTCTCTACCAACAGGACGCCGACGACGAGCCGCAGGTCCTGCACCCCGGCGACGTGTTCTACGAGCCCGCGATCGACCGCATCTCCCGCTTCGACACCGAGGACGAGGGCGTCACGTTCCTCGCCTACTTCCCACTCACCGCAGGGCAGGAAGCGACCCTCGACCTGCTCTAGAGCGTCCGCTTCTGCGGGTAGATCGTCTCGCCGCGGCCCAGTTGGTCGACGTACTGGGCGATGCGCCGGGCGCGGGTCTCGGGTTTCTTCGCGTCGTTCACCCGGAACACGACGGCGAACCGGTTGGCGCTGGTCAGGATCTCGAACATCGCCTGAGCCTTCGGGTTCGCGGCCAGCGCCGCCGCGAGATCGTCCGGGACCTCCAGCGCGCGAGACCCGCCGTACGCCTTGTCCCAGCGTCCGTCGGCCTTCGCCCGTTCGACCTCGGCCCGGCCGGCGGGACGCATCCGGCCTTCGCGTTCCATCCGCGCGATCAGGTCGACGTTCCGCTGCGACCACATGCTCCGGACCCGCCGCGGGGTGTACCGCTGGATGAACGTCGTCTCGTCCCGGCTGCGCCGCTGCCCGTCGATCCACCCGTGACACAACGCCTCTTCGAGCGCCTCGTCGTACGTGAGGCTCGTCGGAGTCGTCACGTTCTTCTTCGCGAGCACCAGCCAGATACCGTCCGACGCGCGATGATTCGAGCCGAGCCACTCCCGCCACGCCTCGGCATCCACGACAACGAGCTCGGTGTTCACAGCGCGGCCTCCTGATAACGGGCGGCCAGTTGCGCCGCGGCATCCTTCAACTCCTGCGGTCCGACGAACTCCAGATCGCACTCGAACATCCCGAACGTCGCCGCCAGCCCGGTCCACGACCACGCGGTCAGCACCAGCCGGCAACTCGTCGGCGTCACCTCCTCGACGATCGCGCCACGACCGGCGTACTGCGCGATGACCGACGCCGGCGACTGCAGGATCGCCTCGCCCCGGAACGTGTTCTGGTCCTGCCCGCTGAACTTGCCCGAGATGTACGTCGTGATGTCCGGCGCCGGCAACTCGCGCGGGGTGAACCGTGGTCCGGTCGGGATCTTCGGTGTCATCCGGTCCACCCGGAACGTCCGCCAGTCCTTCCGATCCAGATCCCAGCCGACGAGATACCAGCGCCCACCCCACGTGACCAGGTGATGCGGCTCCACCTTCCGCGGCGGCACCCACTCGTCGTCTCGCGCGCCTGGTGACGCGTAGTCGAAACGCAGTACCTCCTGGGCCCGGACCGCCATCCCGACCGCGATCAGCTGCTCGGAGTCCACCGTCGTACGCCGGTTCGCGTACCGGTCGACCGTGGTCACCTGCAGCGCATCGACGCGCTGCCGCAATCGCGCCGGCATCACTTGGCGAACCGTGGCTAGCGCTCGCAGCGCGCCTTCCTCGATCCCGGTCACCGTGGTCGTCGCGGTCTGCAGCGCGACCGCGACGGCGATCGCCTGGTCGTCGTCGAACAGCAGCGGCGGCAGGTCGGCGCCAGCGTCCAGCCGGTAGCCACCGTCGGGTCCCTTGGTGGCACGCACCGGGTAGCCGAGGTCGCGCAACCGGTCCACGTCGCGACGAACCGTCCGCGGGCTCACCTCGAGCCGGTCGGCAAGCAGGGCACCCGGCCAGTCGCGCCGGGCCTGCAGCAGCGACAGCAGCGCGAGCAGTCGAGCAGAGGTTTCGGACATGACTTCAGATTGCCACGGGTAGCGGTCAGAACCTGGCCGCTACCACTGGAAATGTCGGACCCAGAGACCGACCGAAGGAGACATCGTGATCAGCACCCGAGCACTCACCAAGGACTTCGTGGTGAGCCGTACCGAGACCGTGCACGCCGTCCGCGGCATCAGCCTCGACGTCGAACCCGGAGAACTGGTCGCTGTCCTCGGCCCGAACGGCGCCGGCAAGACCACCACGCTGCGGATGCTCACGACTCTGCTCGCCCCGACCTCGGGCACCGCGACGGTCGCCGGGTACGACGTGACCGCCCACTCCAGCCAGGTCCGCCGCCGGATCGGGTACGTCGGCCAGGGGAACGGCGCGGGTCACCACCAGCGGGTCGCCGACGAACTGGTCGGCCAGGGCGTCATCTACGGACTCGACCGGCGGGCCGCAAAGCTCCGCGCCGGCGAACTGCTCGAGGCGCTCGAACTGAAGGACCTGGCGCAACGCAAGGTGTCGGATCTGTCCGGCGGTCAGCGCCGCCGACTCGACGTCGCGATGGGTCTCGTGCACGCGCCGTCGCTGCTGTTCCTGGACGAGCCGTCGACCGGCCTCGACCCGCAGAACCGGGCGAACCTGTGGGACCACATCCTGCGAATGCGCGAGCAGTACTCGATGACGATCGTGCTCACCACGCACTACCTCGACGAGGCCGACTCGATGGCCGAGCGGGTCGTCGTGGTGGACCACGGCGAGGTGATCGCCGACGACACCGCGAACGCCCTGAAGGCGAAGCTGGCCGGCGACCGGATCGCGCTCAGTGTTGGCCCGACCAACATCAGCCGAATGAAGCAGCTCGCCGAGCGGTTGCCCGGCGCCCGCGAAGTGGTTGCCGTTGGCGACGAAATCAGCGTTCGAGTCGCGGACGGTCCGGCGACGCTCCCCGAGCTGATCGCCGCCGCGCAGCGCAGCGACGTACCGATCGCGGCCGCTCAGGTGCATCGGCCGACGCTCGACGACGTGTTCCTCAACCTCACCGGCCGCAGCCTGCGTGAGGACAACCACGGAAAGGCCGCTTGAGATGACCACCCTGACCCTCGAACCCAGCCCCGCCCTGACCACCATTCAGCCGTCCCGCAACCTGCTCCGGGACATCCGGATCGTGATGACCCGCGAACTGAAGCCCGTGCTGCGTGATCCGTTCAGCCTGCTGTTCGGGATGATCCAGCCGCTCGTCTTCCTCGCGCTCTTCGGCCCGCTGCTGTCCGGGTCGATGGGCGGCACGTTCGGCGCCGGCGTCTGGCAGTGGTTCGTGCCGTCGATCCTGGTGATGACCACCCTGTTCGGTACGTCGACCACCGGCGCCAACCTGCTGTTCGAGTTCCAGACCGGCGCTCACGAACGGATGCTGGTCACGCCGCTGTCGCGCTCCTCACTCCTGATCGGGCGTGCACTGAAGGAGATGGTGCCGCTGTTCGGGCAGGCGGTGATCGTGATCGCGGTGATGACGCCGTTCGCGTTCGAGCTGCACGTCGGTGGCGCGCTGATCGGGCTGGCGCTGCTCGCGGTGTTCGGCGTCGGCCTCGGCTCGTTCAGCTACGCGCTGGCGATCGCGGTCCGCAAGCAGGACTGGATGTTCTGGGTGGTGCAGCAGACGTTCCTGTTCCCGCTGATGATCCTGTCCGGGATGCTGCTGCCGCTCGAGACCGGCCCGGAGTGGATGCGGATCGCGTCGAAGTTCAACCCGCTGTCGTACGTCGTCGACGCCGAGCGGACCCTGTTCTCGGGCGACGTGGTCTCGACCGCGGTGCTCTGGGGCTGGATCGCGGCGATCGTCACCGCGGCGCTCGGGCTGACCGTCGGCATCCGCGCGATGCTCCGCTCGGCCGGGTGACCCAATTGGGTCAGTGGCCCCGCTGCGCCGTACTCATGGAGGAACTTCACCTACGGTAGCGCTCAGATCACCCACCGCCCCGAAGGAGATCTGATGAGGCCCCGCCCCGCCTTGTTGGCTGTACTGACCTCTGTCGCCGCCGCCGCGCTCGCTGTCTCGAGCGCGGTGGCGGCGCCGGTTCCGCCCACCGACAGCGCACCCACCGTGGTGGCTGCGACCGATACCGACGGCGACTCACTGCCCGACGCCTGGGAGACGAACGGGTACGACGCCAACGGTGACGGCGTCGTCGACGTGGACCTGCCCGCGATGGGCGCGAACCCGAAGAAGAAGGACCTGTTCGTCGAGATGGACTACATGTCCGGACGGCTCGCGACCACGGCGGCCCTCGACCGGATCGTCCAGGTGTTCGCGACCGCACCGGTCAGCAATCCCGACGGCAGCACCGGCATCAAGATCCACCTCGACGCGGGCGCCGCGCGCGGTGCGACGTACAACCTCGGTGGTGGTAACGAGGTCACGTACGACGCGGACCTGAACCCGTCGGCGACCCAGACCAATGCGATCAAGGCGGCCAACTTCGCGGCGGCCCGCAAGGCGGTCTTCCACTACATGATCTGGGGTGACAGCTACGACGGCGGCTGCAGCAGCGGGCAGGCGTTCAACATCCCCAACGACACGTTCATCGTGACGGTCGGACCGAAGTGCAACTGGAACGCCACCGACGACACGAACGTCGGCACGTTCGTCCACGAACTCGGACACAACATCGGCCTGAAGCACGGCGGGACCGACAACCTGAACTACAAGCCGAACTACCTGAGCGTGATGAACTACTCGTTCCAGCTCGGCGGCGTCTTCAAGGCCGACGGCACCAAGTACTGGGGCTACTCGAACGTCCAGCCGACCTCGATCAACGAGGCCCGGCCGGACGAGAGGGTCGGCCTCGGCAGCCTGGGCGCCGGGTACAAGACGAGCTGGAAGTGCCCGAACGGCACCACGCGGACGACGGCCGGCGCCGCGAACCAGCCGATCGACTGGAACTGCGACGGCGACACCACCGACACCACCACGGCCGCGGACATCAACGGCGACAAGACCACGTCGATCCTGATCGCGCAGAACAACTGGGCGAACATCGTCTTCGGCGGCGGCGCCGTCGGCGGCGGTACGACGCCCCTCGCCAAGACGCCGGCGTCGGAACTGCAGGAGCTCACCCACGACGAGTGGACGGCGATGCAGCACCGCTGATCGCTGAGGTTGCCTTCGGGGAGGCGGACCGCCAGCACTCATCAATCGCACTTTCGGCGCGGCCGTCAGCGTGAACACGCGCTCTAGGTGTCAGTTGTTGAGTGCTGGCGGTCCGCCTTTCACTCGTTCCACACTCCGGTCGTCGCCGTCTCGCGCGCCCAGTCGCTGAAGTCGCGGGCCGGGCGGCCGAGCACCTTCTCCACGCCGTCCGAGACGTACTCCGAGCGGTGGTTGCGGATCACCGCGAACAGGTCGCGTACCGCGTCGGCGTCCTCCGGCGTCAGGCCCTGCTCGATCAGTTCCGCGACATGCGCTTCCGGGTCGAGGTCGACGTAGGAGATCGGGCGGCCGGTGACCTTGGTGAGTTCGTCGGCGATCTCGGTCATCGTGAGCGTGCGCGGGCCGGAGATCTCGAGGGTCTGACCGGCGTACGACTCGTCGAGCAGCGCCGCGGTCATCACGTCGCCGACGTCGTTCGTGTCGATCCACGCCTCGGCGCCGGTGCCCGCGGACAGGCGGATCTCACCGGCCAGCACGTGGTACCGCAGGAAGTCCTCGCTGAACCCCTGCGCGAACCAGGCCGGCTGCACGATCGTCCAGTCGAGACTGCTCGCCCGAACCACGCTCTCGAGTTCGACCGAACCGTCGTACACGGCGAAGTCGCGGCCCGGACTGCCAACGCCGCGCCCGGACAACAACACGAGGCGCCGCAGCCCCTTCGCCTGCTGGACGAACTTGCCGGCCTGCGCGAGCCCGGTCGGTCCGACCGGCGGCGCGAGGTACGCCGTCTCCGCGCCGCGGACCGTGTCCGGCCAGGTGCTCTCGTCGTACCAGTCGAACCGCTGCTCGCTGGACCGGGACGCGAGCCGGTACGGGACGCCCCGCGCGTCGAGCTGCGCCGCGACGCGACGGCCGGTCTTGCCCTTGCCACTGAGGATCAGAATCTCTGTCATGGCTCCAGTCCACCGGTTCACGGTGAGACAAACCATGGTCGTACGCCGCAATTCGATGTCCGGAACGCTCAACCTGACGTAGGGTCGGCGCATGGACGTTCTCGACGAACTGCTGGCCGGGACCCGCGCCCAGGACGGCGTGTTCAACCTGACGATCCTCGATCCGCCGTGGGCGCTCGAGATCCGCGACGAGGCGCCGCTAGCGCTCGCGACCCTGGTCCGCGGCGCGGGCCGGGTGACTCGCGACGGGATCACCCCGCAGCGGATGGAGGCCGGCGACGTCGCGATCTTCACCGGCACCGAGCCGTACGTCGTGGGTGACACCGCGCAGACCGCACCACAGTTGCGGATCCACCCCGGGGGGATCTGCGAACCGTTGCCCGGGGCACCGGTCGACTACTCGGCCCGGCTCGGCGTCCGCACCTACGGCAGCCGCAAGACCGGCGAAGTGATGGTTGCTAGCGGCACCTATCAGGTCGCGGGCGACGTCAGCCGCCGGCTCGTGACGGCGCTACCGCCAGTGCTCGTCGTAGCGGCGGCCGAGGTGGCCGGATCGGTGATGGAGATGATCACCAGCGAGATCCAGCGGGACGCACCTGGACAGCAGAGCGTGCTGGACCGGTGGCTCGACCTGGCGCTGATCACCACGTTGCGCGCCTGGTTCGCGCGGCCGGAGTCGCACGCGCCGGGGTGGTACCAGGCGCAGACGGATCCGGTCGCGGGGTCGGCGCTGCGGTTGCTGCACGAGGATCCGTCGTACCCGTGGAATGTCACCGAACTCGCGGATCGGGTCGGGGTGTCGCGGGCCTCGCTGGCCCGGCGGTTCACGGCGGTCGTCGGCGAGGCGCCGATGAGCTACCTCACCGGCTGGCGGATCACGCTCGCCGCCGATCAGCTGCGGTCGACCCGGGACACGGTCGAGACGATCGCCCGGCGGGTCGGGTACGCGAACGCTTTCGCGTTGAGCGTTGCGTTCAAGCGAGTCCGCGGTGTCACACCTACCGACCATCGCCGGGCGGCGTAAAAGCTTCAACAACGAGGTTCAACGATACGATTGAGGCTCATGGAGATCGCTCTGAGTCTCGACGAACTGCGGGTGCTGGGCTTGTGGACAGCGGACTGCGCGGAACAGGTGCTGCCGTTGTTCGAGGCGGTGGCTCCGGACGACCGGCGGCCGCGGGACGCGATCGAGGCGGTCCGCGAGTTCGGTGCCGGAGGCAAGCGCACGAAGGCGATCCGGACGGCCGCCTGGGCGGCGTTGAAGGCGGCCGGCGAGGTGGAGGATCCGGCAGCTGACGCGGCGGCCCGTTCCGCATTGGGCGCGGCCGGATCGGCGTACCTGCATCCGTTGGCGACACCAACGCAGGTGAAGCATGTGGTGGCGTCGGCGCAGTACGCCGCCTACGCACGCGAGCTGGCCGGCGGTGATCCGGACACGATGATCCGGTGGGCCGTCGAGCGCGTGCCGCCGACAGTCCGCGACCTCCTGCAGCGTTACCCGGAAGGCACGCCCGGCCGCAGCCGGCTCGGCGACCTGCACCG
Source organism: Kribbella sp. NPDC054772 (assembly GCF_053611945.1). NCBI lineage: Bacteria > Bacillati > Actinomycetota > Actinomycetes > Propionibacteriales > Kribbellaceae > Kribbella > Kribbella sp. NPDC054772. Next base: position 105,587 of record NZ_JBSHBJ010000005.1, read on the forward strand.
AGAAATCGAAGCTGAGCTCAGGCGACCGTCGACTTCATGAACGCGAGCGCCTGCGGCCACGCCAGCCGAAACGCGTCCGCATTCACGTTCTTGTCGTGCCGGGACTTGTCCGAGAACCCGTGGTCCGCCCCCGGGAAGTACTGCGTGAACGTCGCCCCGCCCGTCCGCGCCTGCAACACCGTCTGCAAGGTCTCGAAGTCCGCATTCGGTACGGCGGCATCCGCGCTCGGGTAGCTCACCAGCACCGGCGCCGTGATCCCGGCCGCCTCGGCGATCGCGTCGTACGTGTGATGCGGCGGCCGCTGCGACGGCACGGTCGGGTGGAACGCGACGACGTTCGACACGCGGTGATCACGCGCCCCGAGCAGGAACGCGAACCGGCCGCCGAGGCACCATCCGACCACCCCGACCTTGGTGCACCCGAGCTCACTGGTCAGGTAGTCGAGCAACTCCTGCTGCTCGGCCAGCGCGGCGTCGTCGTCCATCTCCCGAAGGAGTCCGCTGAGCTCTTCCCGGGTCGTGTTGTCCGTACTGCGCCCCTTGAACGGATCCCACACGAGTGCGGTGATCCCCTCGCCGGCGAGTTCGTCGGCCCACTCCCGGATCTGCTCGCCGATCCCGGTGATCATCGGCAGCAACAGCATCCCGGCATGCCCCACCCGCGCGAGATAAGCGTCCTGCTCCCCAACCGTCACAGTCACACCCATGCGGGCATCTTATGGTCAGCTGATTCCGACGGTCTGGTGGTCCACCTCGATGACGCCGACGACGCGGTCCAGGTCGCGGGTGTAGGGCTGGCCGAGGTACTTCATCGCGATCTGGTCGACGAGCTCCCAGCCCTTGTCGCCGTTGATCCACTCGACCACACGGCCGCGCAGGATGACCGGCTCGAACGGGTTATCCACCGGCGCGATGGACAGCGCGACCCGCGGATCACGCTGCAGGTTGCGGGCCTTCTGCGAGGTCGGTCCGGTCAGGAAGATGATCTTGTCGTCCAGCGTGGCGACCCAGAGCGGGATCGAGTGCGGCGAACCATCCGGCAGCACGGTGGCCAGGTGCGCGATGGAGTTGCTCTCAACAGCGTTGCGTACGGCGGTCTTCAACATGATCTTGCTCCTTCAGCGGACGATCTCGTAGTGGAGGTGGGTCACGCCCGGCGCGGGCACGGCTTCGATCAGGTTCAGACGGACGTGCTCGGGCAGTTCCTGGAAGAACGGCCGGCCACCACCGAGCAGCACCGGCACCTGGTGCAGGATCAGCTCGTCGACGAGCCCGGCCTGCAGCGCCGCCGTCACAACCCCGCCGCCCATCAGCGCGACGTCCTTTCCGTCGGCCAGTTCCCGCGCGGCCGCGATCGCATCCTCGACCGTGTGCGCGAGCGTCTGCTGCTCGCTGATCTCCGCGACCGGGCCGTGGCTCAGCACGACCGGCTTCGCCTTCGCGTGCGGGCTGCCGCCGCCGAAGTGACCCGAGTCGTCATACGTCTTGTGGCCGATCACGATCGCTCCCGCCCGGCTCGCCGCGGCGTCGAACACCCGCGCGCTCGGCTCGCTGAGCTTGAAACCGTCCAGCGCCTGGCTCGGGGTGTCGCCGTCGAAGTACCAGTCGAACAGCATCGGCGCGTCGCCCAGCCCGCGGTCCGGGCCGGAGCCGCGGCCGCTGATGTACCCGTCGACCGAGACTGCCAGAGCGCTGAAGACCTTGCTCATCGTTCCGCCTTCCGGTTGGAGTTCCTTGAGGGAACGCTAACACATCGGAGTTCCCTGAGGGAACCCCGATTGCTATGCTGGTTCCATGCAGCGCACAGACTTCAGTGAGATGGCGTGTTCGATCGCCCGCACACTCGACGTGATCGGCGAGCCGTGGTCGCCCCTCGTCCTGCGCGACATCTGGGTCGGGCTGTCCCGGTTCGAGCAGATCCAGGCGGATCTCGGGATCTCCCGCAAGGTCCTCACCGAGCGGCTGAACCATCTCGTCGACCGCGGCGTGGTGGAGCGCCGGCCGTACGACCATCGCCCGCGGTACGAGTACGTGCTGACCGACAAGGGCCGCGAGCTGACCGACGTACTGATGGTGATGGTTGCCTGGGGCGACAAATGGCTAGCCGGCCCCGCAGGCCCACCGGTCCTCTACCGCCACCACGCCTGCGGCAAGATCAGCCACGTAGAGCTGACTTGCGCGAACTGCGGCAAACCAATGCACTCCGAAGACATAGAAATCCTCCCCGGCCCCGGCGCCGCCGCCTAACCTGTGCGGCGCCGGCTGTAGGAATCGGCAGCTCGACAGGAGGTCTCCGCTCCTTAGGCCAAGGCCCAGGCGCGAACCGCCGGCGAATGGGCCGCAGTGGACGTATACGTACTGTCGAGCTGCCGGACCCGGGAAGAACTAGGTGCGGCAGTAGCGCTGGAAAACGGTGAGGTTGGTGTCGATTCGGCGGATCCGGTCGAACCCCCAGGTGTCCACGCCCGGCCGGTCGACGTCGTTCAGCACACGCGCCGCCATGTCTCGGAGGCCGCGGGCGAGTAGTGCGAACTCGATGTGGTCGAGCGCCAGATCGTCGGCGCCGTACTCGTCGAGGAACTTCTCGAGCTGGTCGCCTTCGGCCGCGACCCATACGTCGTACTCCCGCGGCCCGATCACCGCGTTCTCCCAGTCGAGGATCGCCGCGACCTCACCGCGCTCGTCGAGCAGCAGGTTCAGCCCGTGGAAGTCCGTGTGACACAAGACCTTCCGCACCGGCCCGAGTCGCTCCCGTACGCCGTCCAGCCGCACGATCGCCGCGGCAACCTCACCCGCCCGGTCCGCGATCCATGGATGCCGCAGGTTTCGCCCCAACACCTCGATCCACGGCTCACTTGTGTCCGCCTCCGGCAGCTCGAGGGTGAGTGGTACGTCGTGCACCTGCCGCAACGCCCGCGCCGCGACGCACCAGTCGGCCCATGTCGCCGTCCGTCCATCCACGTACGGGAAGACGGCGTATGCGCGGGCGCCGGTCGTCGCCGAAAGCTCGCCGCGCAGAGTCCGCACCGGCTCGATCACCGGCAGCCCGAGCGCTCGCAACTCCGCGAGCTGCTCCAGCCCGACCGGCCGCTCGCCCGCCTTCCAGCGCTTCACGAACCAGCGCCCGTCCGCCACCCACCCGTCGGTGGCGAACCCACCCGGGTGTGGTGCCAACTCGGCGACGTTCAGGCCGTAGTCCCGCTGCAGATCCACAGCCGCATCACATCATTTGTGGGCGGCGAGCATGCGGAGTACGGCGGCGTTTACGAGGATCAGGATGAGGATGGAGAAAATCAGTAGGGCGACCTCGGCTGGGAGGAGGGCGATGCCTAGGCCGATGAGGAGGACGGGGATCACCAGGCCGGCGTACGCGATCAGGAACAGCGCGGCTAGGACCTCGCCGCGGGACGACGGGTCGGCGAGTGAGGCGGCCGTCGCGACTGCGCCGCGGAAGACCAGACCCACCCCGACTCCGGCGACGACGCCGCCGATGACGAACAGGTACAGGTTGGGGATCAGACCGCCCGCGGCGACTCCGACCAGGCCGACGGACATCGCGACGAGACCGAGCCGGAGCTGAGCCGGTCGGGCCAGGCGAACGAAGACTGCCTGACTGAGAGCGCCCGCGATGAAGACGGCGAACGTCACCCCACCTGCGAGGAGCCGCGAGGTGTGGTGCAGTACGCCGGCCAGGAACGTCGGCGCGAGCGACGTGAACAGCCCGAAGATCGCGAACGCGGCGAAGGCCCCGATCGCCGACGCGAAGAACAGCGGCCGCGCCGACGACGGCACCGCCACCCGCTGCGGCCGGTACGCCGGGCGCTCGTCCAACCGCTGCACGGTCTCCGGCACCAGCGCGATCCCGATCGCGCTGAGCACCATCAGCACGAGGAAGATCTCGTACGGGCGTTCCAGCGGCGCACCGACGTACTCGGCCAGCAGACCGCCGATCAGCGGACCGAACGCCAGCCCACCGAGGTTCACCATGCTCGAGATCAGCGCCGAGCGACTCGGGTCCTCGCCGGGCCGCGCGACCTGCCGCAGCTCGGACATGTGCGCCGTGGCGGTCGGGGTCAGCACACCGACCCCGATGCCGCAGACGAACCGCGCGACCAGCAGGCCCGGGACCGTCGACCAGGTCAGAAAGATGACCGCCGACAACACCTCCGCGAGCACCGCGACCAGTGCGACCGGCCGTCGGCCGAGCCAGTCACTGACATGCCCGGCCAGGTACAGCGACGCCATCACTCCGACCGCGTAGCTGGCGAAGATCACCGTGATCACGTACGTCGGGAACCCGTCCCGGTGCTGGTAGATCGCGTAGAGCGGAGTCGGGATCGTCGAGAAGGCCATCGTGATGAGGAAGGCCGCGGCGATCACCCAGAACCCCGGGGCAGCAGCGAGCCGGATCCGTTCACCGGCTCGCGACAACGTCATGGTGGACATGTTTCCAGCGTGCGGCCAGATCATCTATCGAGTCCAACGAAAGTTCTTGCAGGCTCTTATCGAGAACTCCGATAATTACCTGTGGACAGTCGCCAACTGGAGTACTTCGTCGCCGTCGCGGAGGAGCTGAGTTTCACCCGGGCGGCGCAACGCTTGTACACGGTCCAGTCGACGGTGTCGGCTGCCATCCGGGCGCTCGAAACCGATCTGAAGACGACGCTCTTCGACCGCTCGACCCGGCGGGTCGTGCTCTCGACTGCCGGCCAGGCACTGCTGCCCGAGGCGAAGGCCGCGCTCGAAGCCCTCGACCGGGCCCGCGCGGCGGTCGAGGAAGCCTCCACCGGGCTACGCGGCAGCATCCGGATCGGAACCCTCGCCCGGCTCAGCCTGGTCAGCATGGCCGACCTGCTCGGAGCGTTTCACCGCAAGTACCCGCTGGTCGAAGTACAGGTCGCCACCTCGGCGACCGGCTCGACCGGCCTCGCGGACGACGTACGCCACGGCCGGCTCGACGTCGCGCTGCTCGGTCTGCCGAAGCCCGAGCTCAGTGGTCTCGACGTTCGCGAGATCGCGACCGTCCCGTTCGTCGCGTTGTTGCCGGCCGAGCACCGGCTGACGCGCAGACCCGCCGTACGGCTGGAGGAGATCGCCGCCGAGCGGTTCGTGGACATGCCGACCGGGTTCGGGAACCGGAAGATGGTCGACCGCGCGTTCGAGGCGATCGGATCGCCGCGGCGGATCCAGGTCGAGGTACCGGAACTGACGACGATTCCGGATTACGTCCGGGTCGGGCTCGGCGTTGGCGTTGTACCCGATGTGCAGTTGCCCGACGAGCCCGGCGTCGCCAAGCTCCCGATCGAGAACGCCGAGCTGAGCTGGACGCTGTCGGTGGTGACCCTCGCGGGACGGCGACCGAGCAGAGCGGTGACGGCCCTGCTCGACCTGATCGGCGACTCGATCCGCCCGGAAGGCCCGTACTTCTAGGCCGCGTAGATGTCCCAGTCCGGCAGCTCGTGGTACCGGCGCAGGGCCGCAGCGCCGCTGAGCCAACCGATCCAGGCGCCGTACGGCGGGTTGTCCTCGTCGAACCCGCTGATCACGAAGGTCAGCCGGGTCTTGCCGCCCGAGTCCTCCAGCTCCCAGGTGCTGATCCCGCCGTCGCCCCAGTCCATCGACATCTTCCGGCCCTCGACCAGGTCGACGATCTCGACGCCCGGGTTCACGTCGAACCCGCCCATCGCGAACCGGCGCTTGGCCAGGTCGATGCCGACCGGATAGCCCATCCAGGCCGACGCCCGCTCCGAGTCGGTCATCGACGAGTACACGTCCGCGATCGCTGCGTCGATCAGCGCCTCGCCCTCGAAGACCGTCGAGGTGAAGTCCGGCCGGGTGGTCAGCTCGCGACCGGCCAGGTGGTCGACGAGGTTCGCCAGCGCCAGCGACCAGAAGCTCTGCAGTACGCCGCGGATGTTCGCGCCACTGATCGCGTCGGCGAAGTCGAAATGACTCTGATCGACCTTGATCACCGTGGCGGTGTCGCTCTCGGGGATCAGGGTGATCTCGGTCGTGGTCTCCTCGCCGCCGAGAGTCCACGCCAGCTTCAGCGTGTTCCCGTCGTACGCGAGCACTCGCTGGTGCGGGGCGTCGCCGTCGGGGATGTGGCGGCCCCAGAACTCGAAGGTGCCCGGCAGGTCGACGGTCGAGTACTCGCCGAGCCAGAGGTTCAGGGCCTTCGGGTCGGTGAGCGCCTGCCGGACCTCGTCGAGGCCGGCCTGGGCGCGCACTTGCACGATGAGCGGTTCAGTCATGGTCTTGGTCTCCCTTGGGGTAGCACGCGACGGCCAGCTTGAAGGCGTCACCTTCGGAACCGCCGTAGCGCGAGAACAGGTCCTGCAGCGTGCCGCGCAGGTCCTCGAAGAACTCCCGCCGCCGGTCCGGTGGAACCCGGATCTCACCGGACACCCCGATGGACGGCAGCTCCGGAGCTGACCGGTCCAACGCGGCGATGTCGGTCTGGACCTCTTCCATCAGGTCCAGGACGTAGCCGAGGCTGAGCTCGTCGCGGGCCCGGCGGAGACCGCCGATCCGGCCGACGAGCGTGGGTGACAGCCAGTACGAACGGGCCGTCGCCTGGTAGATGCCCTCGCGGATCCCGCGCACCTTGCGCTCGTCCACCAGGGTCACCAGTCCCGCCTCGACGAGGCGCTTGACGTGGTAGTAGACGCGCTGCGGGGTCTGGCCGAGCTGCTCGGCCACCTCGCCACAGGTGGCCGGCTCCGCGAGCCGCCGCAGCACCTCGATCCGTTGCGGCTTGAACAGGGCCTCGGCCTGCTCGAGCTGCTCCAGGTGCATCACGTCTCTCATCACACAAAAAAGTTTGTACGTAAAAATCCTCTTTGTCAATGTTCGTTCACGCGGGAATGTAAGTCGGCCGGGCCGCGTTCCAGCCAACAGGAGAAAGGAAGCGCGACATGGCAACTGTCTCGTTCAAGGGCGCCACGCGGACCTACCCGGGCACCGACCTTCCCGCGGTCGACCGGCTCGATCTGGACATCGAGGACGGCGAGTTCATGGTGCTCGTCGGCCCGTCCGGTTCCGGCAAGTCCACGGCACTGCGAATGCTGGCCGGACTCGAAGAAGTGAACGACGGCGCGATCTTCATCGGCGACCGGGACGTCACCAACGCCCCGCCGAAGGAACGCGATATCGCGATGGTGTTCCAGAACTATGCGCTGTACCCCCATATGTCGGTGGCCGACAACATGGGGTTCGCCCTGAAGATGCAGGGCATCCACAAGGACGAGCGGGCGCAGCGCGTGCAGGAGGCTGCAAAGCTGCTCGGTCTGGAGGAGTACCTCGACCGCAAGCCGAAGGCACTGTCCGGTGGGCAGCGGCAGCGGGTCGCGATGGGGCGCGCGATCGTGCGCAGCCCGAAGGTGTTCCTGATGGACGAGCCGCTGTCGAACCTCGACGCGAAACTGCGGGTCCAGACCCGCACCCAGATCGCCGAACTGCAGCACCGGCTCGGCGTCACCACCGTGTACGTCACCCACGACCAGGTCGAGGCCATGACCATGGGCGACCGCGTGGCCGTGCTGAAGGACGGCGTACTGCAGCAGGTGGACACGCCGCTGAACCTCTACGACAAGCCGCGGAACAAGTTCGTGGCCGGCTTCATCGGGTCGCCGGCGATGAACCTGATCACCGCGCAGATCACCGACGGCGGCGCGAAGATCGGCGACTACGTGGTCCCGATCGCCCGTGAGCTGCTGGCCAAGGCCGGCGACGACAAGACGCTGACGCTCGGCATCCGGCCGGAGGCGTTGCACCTCGCCGACGAAGGTCTGCCGGTGAAGGTCGCGGTGATCGAGGAGCTCGGCTCGGACGCGTTCCTGTACGGCAGCGCGGAGCACACCGAGAACCAGCAGATCATCGCCCGGATCGGCACCCGGCTGCACAACGACAAGGGCACGGTCGTCCACCTGGCACCGGACCCCGACAAACTGCATCTGTTCTCGACATCCACCGAGGAGCGCCTTGTAGCGTGACCCCCGTGGGTCACTGGGAGAAGGACGCACCAGGAGTGATGGAGCTGCCGTCGGGTCGGCTGGTCCGCGGACGTGGTCTGCGGCACGGCTCGGCGGCAGCGCCGTTTCCGACGTACGGCGTGTATCTGCTCGGCAAGGAACCGCCCGACGTCCCGTGGGAAACCCACTGGGTGAAGTGGCCCGACTTCCGGCTGCCGGCGGATCCGGCGTACGCGTTGACGATCTTCCGCGAGGCGCTGGAACACACCGCGACCGGGCGGGTCGAGTTCGCCTGCGTGGGCGGCCGAGGCCGGACCGGCACCGCGCTCGCGTGTCTCGTCCTGCTCGACGGAGTACCTGCCGACCAGGCCGTCGACTACGTCCGGAAGCACTACGACAAGCGCGCGGTCGAGACGCCCTGGCAGCGGAAGTACGTGCTAAATCTGTTGACCCGGAGCTGAGAGATCACGTTGGCTCGGGACGTGACGATCGAGCGAAGCAACCCCGACGGCTTGCATGCGACGCCTGGGTACCACCACGTGACCCGCGTGCAGGCGGACACGCTGGTGTACCTGGCCGGGCAGTGCCCGTTGCGGCCGACGGGTGAGCTGGCCGAGGGCGGACTCGAAGGACAGACCGCTCAGGTGATCACGAACATCCGGACCGCCCTCGAGGCGGCGGGCGCGACTCCTGAGCACGTCGTTCGCACGGTGATCTACGTCGCCAGTCCCGATCGCGAACACCTCTCCGCCGTGTGGACGCAGCTCAACGCGTCTCCCCTGGGCCCTGCCTTCACCACGGCCAGCACGCTGCTCGGTGTAGCCCAGCTCGGCTTCCCGGGGCAGCTCGTCGAAGTCGACGTGACAGCCGCGCTGTGATCGTCCCCGCCGAGGTTGTCGAGTACGACCCACAGTGGCCCGTCTGGTTCGCGGCGATCCGGGCGCGACTCACGCCGTACCTCGGCGATGTCCCGCACGTCATCGAGCATGTCGGCAGCACGGCTGTGCCCGATCTCGCGGCGAAGCCGATCATCGACGTCGACGTCGTCGTTCCCGCCGCCGATCTGGTACCGACCGCGATCGAGCGGCTGACCGCGGCCGGCTACGCGCACGAGGGCAACCAAGGCATCCCGGGACGGGAAGCGTTCGCACTTCCGCCGGACGCGGTGCACTACCACCACCTGTACGTCGTTGTTGACGGCAACAAAGCGCACCAGGACCACGTCGTCCTGCGCGATCACCTACGAACGAACGCTGGCGATCGCGAGCGGTACGCCGATCGCAAACGCGAGCTCGCGCACCTGCTCACGACCGACCGCACCGCCTACGTCGAGGGCAAGGGTGCACTCGTCCAGGAACTGATCGCTAGAGCGAGTGGTTCGCCCAGAGCCGACGCTGCGGGTCGTACTTCTCCCGCAGGTCAGTGAGCCGTTCGTAGACACCGGCGTCGTACGCCTGCGCCATCTCCTCGCCCGTGAGCTTCCCGAAGCTGAAGTTGAGGAACCGGCCGACCGTCGACGAGCGCCACGGCTCGAGGATCCGCTGATCCACCGCACCGTCATCCGGTCTCAGAACAATCAGCGAGTACGCCGCCTCGCGGTGACCGACCGCATTCGGGATCTCGGGCTGCTTGCTGAGTGCACCACCCAGGTGGCGAATGCCGATCACGTGCGTCCTCGGCGCGCCTGGACCGGCGAGCTCGGGCAACGTCTCGAGCGCATCGAGGTCGCTCAGCAGAACGTTGCGTGAGCTGTAGCTGCCCGGGCGGTCGGGTTCGGCGAAGATCCGGCCGGAGTCGACGTACGCCAGCTCGCCCACGGTGTCGAGCGCCGGCGCACCGATCGCGCGCAGCGGCTTGATCAGCTCTTCACCGTTGTCACCAAGAATCGCGAGCTGCACCTGCGCGACGTACTTTCCGCGCACCGGCTCCGGGACCTGTGGGATGTTCGGAATCGGCAGGATCGCGATCGCCGACGTCACCTCGTCCGGGACGGTCCGGGTCCACTCCCGCCAGACCTCGGGCACCGACGGGTGCTCGGCGAGGTCGAAGTACAGGCTGCCGCCGAAGAGGGTCGGCACGTCGAAGAGGTCGACCTCGATCCCCGTCACCACACCGAAGTTCCCGCCGCCACCGCGCAGGGCCCAGAACAGTTCCGGGTCGTCTTCGGCGTTCCGGCGTACGCCGTCCGGGGTCACCACCTCGATCCGGCGGACGTGGTCGGCGGCGTACCCGAACCGACGGGCCAGCAGACCGAGACCACCACCGAGCGTGTACGAGATCGCGCCCACCCCAGGCGCACTCCCGGACAACGGCGCGAGACCGTACGGCGCTGTTGCGGTCAGCACGTCCCGCCAGGTCGCCCCGGCCTCGATCCAGGCGGTCTTCCGTTCGGCGTCGACCGTCACGCCGTTGAACCCGCCGGTCGCGATCAGCACGCCGCCGTCGAGCCCTTCGTTCAGACCGTGACCGGACGCCTGCACCGCGATCGGGAGATCGTGGACGTTCGCATACTGCACGGCTTCCTCGATCTCGACCGCGCTGCTGACCGGGAAGATCACCGCCGGCCGATGTGGGTCCCGCCGCTGGAACCCGAGCCGCGCCTCGTCGTACCCCGTGCTTGTCGTCGTGAGCATCATGAACATCACGCTAGAAGCCCTTGCGGACACATCTTGTCCGCAAGCAATGATGGGTGGATGAGCGCCCGCAAAGACATGCCCGGCCGGATGCTCCGGCTGCTCTCGCTGCTGCAGAGCCGTCGCGAGTGGTCCGGCCACGAGCTCGCCGACCGCCTCGGCGTCACCGAGCGCACGGTACGGCGGGACGTCGACCGGCTCCGGTCGCTCGACTACCCGGTCACCGGGACGACCGGGACCGCGGGCGGCTACCGGCTCGGGTCCGGGACCCATCTACCGCCGCTGCAGCTGGACGACGACGAAGCGATCGCGGTCGCGCTCGGGCTGGTCGGCGCGGCCGGCGGCGGGGTCAGCGGGATGGCGGAGAGTTCGATGAGTGCACTCGCGAAGTTGGAGCAGGTGCTGCCCTCGCGACTCCGGCCGCAGCTCGCTGCCGTGAGTTCGTCAGCCGAGGCGATCCCGCGTCCCGAGATACCGCAGGTGGATCCGAGCGTGCTCGCGGTCCTCGCGCGGTGCTGCCGGAACCACGAGATCGTTGCCTTCGACTACCACGGCCGGGCCCGCGGTACGACGCGCCGGCGGGTGGAGCCGCATCAGCTGCTGACGCTGGCGTGGCGGTGGTACCTGCTCGCCTTCGATCCGGAGCGCGACGACTGGCGGATCTTCCGGGTCGACCGGATCTCCGGAGTGACAGCGGTGCTACACCGATTCACGCCGCGGGTGCTGGACGGGCCGTCGTACCTGCGGGAGTCGTTCGTGTCGGCGGAGTACCAGCACTCGGTGCACCTGACGGTCGAGGCGCCGGCGTCCGCGGTCACCTCGACCTTCGAAGGCGTCGTCCGCGGCATCGTCGAGCCGCTCGGCCCGTCCTCCTGCACCGTCCGCTTCAGCGCCGACACCCCCGCGCTATTACTGACCCAGGTCGCCGCGGTCGCGGCCCTCGGGCCGTTCACCGTCGACCAGGCAACCCCGGAAACGTCCGCTCTCATCGCCGAGGCCGGCGAGCGTCTCCGCCAAGCTTTCAGCACTTTCAGGCGGTGATCAGGCCGATTCCCAAGGTCAGGACGCCGACGGCGAGAGATGCGGCGCCGAGCCAGAGGACCCAGAGGAACTGGTTCGGTCGGTTGCGGTCCTTACCGGCCGACGAGGCGAAGAAGCCACCGGACATCAGGATCGCCGCGGCCGGGATCGCGAGGCGGGCGACCCACAGCCAGAACCCGGTCAGGCCGGTCTGGTCGACGTACAACAGGCCGACCAGGCTGAGGATTACCAGGACACCGGCGTGGCCGTGACCGGCCCGGGCGAACGACTTCTGGAACTCGGTCATCGGCACCTGACCACGAACGATCTTGGTCATGAAGTAGCCGCCGAACTGGATCGTCACGATCGTCAGCAGGATGACGCCGGCGATGGTGCGGGATGCATCGGTCATGCGAACACGCGCTCCTTGGCTGGTGTGGTGATGGTTGCCGTCCGCGCGACCCAGAGCGCGACGGCGAGGTAGAGGATCTGCTCCGGGATGCGCTGCCACAGTGGGGTCGCCTCGCCGCCGGCGAACGGCACGTGGGCGACCGCGGCGTGAATGTTCGCGGGCAGCAGTCCGACGAACAGTGCGGCCAGTGCGTAGCCGGCCGGCTTGCGGGTCGCGGTGACGACCAGGCCGACCGCACCGAGCAGTTCGAGTACGCCGGTCAGGTAGACGAGCGCACCGGCGTACGGGAGGAACGGCGGCACCATCCGCACCATGTCGGCGTGGTTCGGCATCACCGTCACGCTCGCCGGGACGAAGTGCGCGCTCGCGGTGAACAGCAGCATCACCGCCATCGCGTGCGCCGCGCTCGCCGGCCAGGTCGCGAACCGCCGGACCCCGAGCGCACCCAGCGCCCGAAACCCGAGAGTCCCCAGGATCAGCACGACGGGGATCATCAGCACTGCCTCTCTAATAGATAGTTCAGGTATCCGTTTATGGATACTGATACTATCCATCACAGACAACAGGAAGGCAAGCGATGCGAATCGGGGAACTCAGCAAGGCCACCGACGTCCCGGTGCCGACGATCAAGTACTACCTGCGCGAGGGCCTGCTCCCGGCCGGCGAACTCAGCAGCCCGAACCAGGCGTCGTACGGCGAGACGCACATCCGCCGGCTGCGCCTCATCCGCGCGCTGATCGAACTCGCCCAGGTACCCGTCGCCACCGTGAAGGAGATCCTCGAGTCCTTGGATTCCGACACCGAACCGCTGCACGAGCAGATCGGCCGCGCACACCGCGCCCTCACCCCGACCCGCCGCCTGAACGCGACCGACGAGGCCCGGACCGCAGCCGCCACTCAGGTCACCGAGCTGATCGCGGAGCGCGGTTGGTCCGTCGATCCCGCGGCTCCCGCGCTGGCCACGCTCATCGACACCGTCGCCGCCCTACGCACCCTCGGCCAGGACAACCTCGTCGCCCACCTGGACACCTACGCCGACGCCGTCGAACGCTTCACCCAGGTCGAGATCGACGCGGTCACCGCAAACCCCACCCGCGACCAGCTGGCCGAGTCGGTGGTCATCGGCACCATCCTCGGCGAAACCCTGATCGCCTCGCTCCGCCTCCTCGCCCAAGAATCCATCTCAGCCGAACGCTGGCGGTCGCGCTAGTGTCCTGAGTCGAACCGCCGACTCAGGACACTAGCAGTCGCCGAGGAGGCCTGGGAGGAGTTTGGCCATGGCCTTCTGGAGGGCGCGGCCTTCGGACTCGGTGAGCGGGTCGAACACCAGTTTGCGGACCAGCTCGACGTGCCCGGGCGCGGCCTTCACCAGTTCCGCGTAGCCCTCGGGCGTGAGGATCGCGTTCGTGAAGCGGCCGTCGTTCGGGTCGGGCTCGCGGCGGACCAGGCCGCGGTTCTCGAGGCGGCGGACCAGGTGGGACAGGCGGGAGAGCTCGGAGTTCGCCAGTACGGCGAGGCTGCTGAGCCGCATCGTGTGCTCGGGCTGATCCGAGAGGCCGGCGAGGACGTAGTACTCGAGGAAGCTCAGATTCGAATCGCGCTGGAGCTGCTCGCCGAGCGCGGTCGTCAGCAGCGCCATCGTGAGCTGCAGGGTCTTCCAGGTATCGAGCTCGTCGGCCTTCAGCCAGCGCGGCTCCACCGCCTCCCGCGCTGCCTCAGTGCCCATGGGTGCAGCATAGCCAGCGACGCAATGACTTGAACGTTCACGTCAACCGGCCTATGGTGGCCAGTGACATGAACTTTCAAGTCATCACTACCCTGAAGGAGTCGTCGCGATGAGCGACCTGAAGATCGCGGTCATCCTCGGCAGCACCCGCCCCGGGCGGAACGGCAAGGCAGTGGCCGACTGGGTGGTCGAGCAGGCCCAGCACCGGACCGGTGCGACGTACGAGCTGATCGACCTGCTGGACTACCCGCTGCCGCACCTGGACGAGTCGCTGCCCCCGTCGATCGGCCAGTACGCGGGTGAGCACACCAAGGCGTGGGCCGAGAAGATCGCGGCGTACGACGGGTATGTGTTCGTCACGCCGGAGTACAACCACTCGACGTCCGGCGTCCTGAAGAACGCCATCGACTACCTGTACGGCGAGTGGAACAACAAGGCGGCCGCATTCGTGGCGTACGGCTCGCTCGGCGGGTCGCGCGCGATCGAGCACCTGCGCGGGATCAGCGCCGAGCTGCAGATCGCCGACGTCCGTCAGCAGCTGTCGTTCTCACTCTTCACCGACTTCGAGAACTTCAGCGAGTTCACCCCCGGCCCGCAGTACGTCGACCAGGCGGCCGTCCTGTTCGACCAGCTCGAGTCATGGGCCGGCGCCCTCAAACCGCTCCGCGACGCCCAGCCGATCGCTGCATGAACGTCACCGTCTGGATCGTCTCCGGACTGCTCGCCGCGATGTTCCTGATGTCCGGCGTCATGAAGGTGCCCGCGACGAAGGCCTCGCTGGCCGGCAATCCCCGGATGGGGTGGGCAGCCCCGTTCCCGATCGAACTGATCAAGGTCATCGGCATCGCCGAGATCGCCGGCGCCATCGGCCTCATCCTCCCCCGCGTCGTCGACATCGCCCCCTGGCTCGTCCCCACCGCAGCCATCGGCCTCGCCGTCGTCATGCTCGGCGCGATCATCACCCACTCCCGCCGCGCGGAGTACTCCAGCGTCGCCATCAACGCCGTACTCCTGGCCCTGTCCGTCTTCGTCGCCGTCGAACGTCTGGGTTCCCAGCCGTTCTGACGACTCAGCTGCGCGGTGGGGTCAGCAGGCTGCGGACTCGCCGCGGTGTCTGTCCCAGCTCTCGGCGCATGCTGCGGGTCAGGTGCGCCTGGTCGCTGAAGCCGAGGGAGATCGCGAGGCCGGCGAGGTCGGTCTCGCCCTCGGCGAGCCGCTGCAGCGCCCGGCTCACCCGGACGCGGTTGCGGTATCGGCTGAGGCTCATCCCCGCATGGTGGTGGAACGTGCGACTCAGGTGCGACGGCGAGGTGTCCAGCGCCTCGGCGAGGGCGATCAGGCTGGAGCTGGTCGGCTCGTCCGCGAGGATCGCATCGCGCGCACGATCCGCGAGGTCGTAGCGTCCGGGCGCCGATCGGTCGTTTGGTTCGCGGCGCAGCGCGAGCCGGACCAGAGCGACGACCGCCTCGACGAATTCGAAGTCCGGGTCGGCATCGGCGCGCAACAGCATCCGGTGAGCCAACTCGAGCCGGGCGTCCACTCGAACAGCGGGCGTCCGGCTCGCGTCGATCCCCTCGGTCAGCTGCCCTTCCGGCAGTGCGATCGACGTACAGACGTCACCACCGGCCGGGTGCGAGAACCGGCTCTCCCGCCCAGGCGCCTCTAGGTAGCCGTTGGTCGGGTCAACGGTCATCCGCCGACCTTCTGAGGACACCTGGAACCGGCCGCGCCACACCAGGACCAGGTGTGCCTCGCTTGCCTGCTCGGGCGGCGACCAGCGGACATGGTCGTCGGTGCACTCGACCTGCCGGATCACGGCGTACGGACTCGCCGCCACTGTTCTGGTCCTGCGCACACTGTGGAATCTATCGGGGCGCACGGACAATTCGACCGCTGCCGGGATCCGCATATTCGTTCAAGACCGTCGCCAAGGGTTCGGCAGAGGCTTGAGCTTGTGAGAACCGCTGCGCACCGACGCTCAATGCTTGCCGTTCTGCTCGCCGGGCAGGCCATGGCGTCCATCGACGCCTCCATCGTCTCCGTG
This sequence comes from Kribbella sp. NPDC054772, assembly GCF_053611945.1. Lineage (NCBI taxonomy): Bacteria > Bacillati > Actinomycetota > Actinomycetes > Propionibacteriales > Kribbellaceae > Kribbella > Kribbella sp. NPDC054772. The sequence continues at coordinate 121,395 of NZ_JBSHBJ010000005.1, forward strand.
GCGGCGCAGACCATTCGCCGCGGTCTGCAGGCCACCGACGCCGAGATCCAACTGGTCGTGTCGGGCTACCTGCTGACCACTGGCGTCCTGTTCGTCACCTGTGCACGGATCGGGGACATCATCGGTCACCGGCGGGCGTTCCTGACCGGTCTCGGCTGGTTCACCGCGGCGTCGCTGCTATGCGGAATCTCGGTGAGTCCGTCGATGCTGATCGCGTCCCGCATCGCTCAGGCCGTCGGGGCCGCCTTGCTGACTCCACAGGTCTTCTCGCTCATCCATCTCCAGTGGGAAGGGGCCTCGCGGCGCAGAGCCATCGGTCTGTACAGCATGGTGCTCGCGCTGGGCGTCGCGCTCGGCCAGATCTGCGGCGGGCTCATCGCAGGTTCCGACTTGCTCGGTCTTTCCTGGCGGCCGGTGTTCCTGATCAACGTCCCGATCGGCGTCGTCGTACTCGCCGTCGGTGTGCGGCGACTCCCCCGCTCCCCGCGAGGCGAGCCGGAGCGCCTGGATCTGGCCGGGGTGGGGCTCCTGACGGCGGCGATGACTGCGATCACACTCCCCCTGATCTTCGGCGGATCCCACGGCTGGCCGACGTGGACCTGGCTCGTACTCACCGGCGGTGGCCTGCTGCTGGGCATCTTCGGCCGTTACGAAGCCAGAGCCCCGCATCCGGTCCTCGACCTCACGGCACTGAAGCGGAGAGATCTGCAGCTCGGGCTCGTGGCCTGCTGCATCGTGATGGGCTGCTACACCGTCTTCCTGCTGACGCTGACGCTGCATCTGCAGTCGTATCTCGGCTACACGCCGCTGCAGGCCGGGCTCGCCTTCATCCCGTACACCATCGGCTTCGGCGTGGTCAGTCTCGGCTGGAGCGCTTGTCCGCGATGGGTGCGTCGCGCCCTGCCGATCGTCGGCCCGCTGGTCTACGCGACCGGGATGTTCGTGCTGGTGCTCGTCTCTCGTGCGGGGTGGAACCCGCTCGGTTCCACGGCCCTCCTGCTGGCCGCCGGCGCCGGACACGCCGCCGGATACAGCCCGCTGATCGCACAGATCACGTCGCGGGTGGAACCGGCACTCGCGTCGGCCGTCTCCGCGCTGAATTCGACCGGCCCGGTGCTCGCCGAGGTCGTGGCCGTTGCTGGCCTCGGCAGCCTCTACTTCGCCGCGCCGACCTCCGCCGACGGCCTTCTCCGACTGGCGGTAGCGGTCGCCGTACTACTCGTCGTCGCAGCAGTCTGCGCAACCCTCGCGATCCTCGTCCACATCCGCCAGGACACTCGTCAGCCGTCGTGGGCCATGTCGACGAAGCGGGAGTAGTGGCCCTGGAACGCGACGACCACGTCGGCGGTGGGGCCGTTACGGTGCTTGGCCACGATGAAGTCCGCTTCACCCGGCCGCGTCGACTCCCGCTCGTAGGCGTCCTCGCGGTGCAACAGAAGGACGACGTCCGCGTCCTGTTCCAACGAGTTGTGAGTCGCGATGCCCTCGGCGACGAAGTTGTGGGTGCCTAGGACCGTTGCGTCGTACACCTCTTGCTCACCGAGGCTTTCGATCGACGTGATCGTGTCCCAGAAAATGTCGTTGGTGGCGAGGACCTCGAGGTCGGCGTCGTCGAGGATGTCGGCAACCTTCGCGAGGCGCTGCCGGCTCGGCGCGTGCTTCCACATCGTCGAGCCGGAGAACTGCGTCCCCATCGCGGCCGCGAACTCGCGGTGCGTCACCTTGCGCTCGGCAAGCACCTCGCGCACCTGGGACCAGACCTCCTGCGGCACAGTGTCCAGGTTCGTGTTGGCCTTGATCCCGCGCAGAGCCGTCGCTACCTCCAGCGCCTGCAACCCGCGAAGGCCGTGGACGCCGATGCCGTCGCAGAACCGCAACTGGTTCTCGGCACCGTAGATGTACAGGTGGAATGCGTCGCGGTACCCAGCCTTCTTCACAGTCTTGATGCGGCTGAAGATGTTGTGCCGGAGCAGCAGGCGCGCCAGGTCGTCGACAAGGCGACGGCTGGTGCTGGCGTAGTAGATACGCGCCTGGCCGGCCTTGTCGTCCCAGCGGACCGATCCGTCCGTCGCCCAGAGGTGGCGGATGAAGTGGCCGACCTGCTCCTTCGGGAGGCCGAAGACGCCCTCCGGGACGAACTTCTCGTGACTGCGGAGCCCGAAGAGACCAAGACCGTCGAGCCAGGCCGCGATCGGGTTGCGCTTCCCGCGAGCCAGTCGGTACGGCGCCGGCAGGCGCAGCGTGGTGACGCGTGCGGCGGCGTACTCGTCGCGAACCGCCGTGATGCCGAACCTTCGCTGGGCCGCCTCGGCGACCGCGGTCAGGTTGGCCTCGTCGATGCTCGCGTAGCGGATCGGCTGACGCTTGACGAACGAGCCGTCGCCGAGCAGGTGAGCGAGCATGGTGAGCTCGTCCTCGTCCCACGGCTTGACGTCGAGCGGCGGCGGCACGTGCCGGAGTGAGCCCAGCCGAGCGCCGGGCGAGAGCTCACCCAGCGGCTTCCAGCCGTTGTAGGTGAGGAACGGGTGGTTCGCGGTCGCCTTGATCTCGCGGCCGGAGGCGAGCTTCAGCCGGAAGACCTCCTTGACGCCGCTCGGGAATGCGTGGGTCAGCGTGCGCGGCACCAGCTTCAGTCGATCGTCGAGAGACCAGACCGGGATGTCGCGCGCCTCCGTCGCAAGCAGCTCTCCGAGGGAGATCTCCGCACCGTTGTCGGCCCTCATCAGCCGGGTGTCCGCGGTCAAACAACCCGATTCGCGGAGGTCGGAGGCCATGGGGCGTTTGTCGGAGCGTTGTTCGGAGCCTCGGTTGAGCTGACAGATGGCTACGACCGGGAGCTCGAGTTCCTTGGCGAGGAGCTTGATCGAGCGGGAGAACTCGGAGACTTCCAGCTGGCGGGACTCGACCTTCTTGCCGGACGTCATCAGCTGGAGGTAGTCGATGACGATCAGCTTCAGGTCGTGGCGCTGCTTGAGGCGGCGGGCCTTGGCGCGGATCTCCATCATCGTCAGGTTCGGCGAGTCGTCGATGAAGAGCGGGGCCTCGGAGACCTCGCCCATCTTGCGGGCCAGCCGGGCCCAGTCCTCGTCGGTCATCTTGCCGTTGCGCATGTGGTGCAGCGGCACCTTCGCCTCGGCGGAGAGCAGACGCATGGTGATCTCGTTACGGCTCATCTCCAGCGAGAAGATGCACGAGGTCAGGCCGTGCTTGATCGAGCAGGAGCGGGCGAAGTCCAGACCCAGGGTGGAGTTGTGGGTCGGGATCATCGTCTTGCCGGCCAGGTACAGATGCTCGGCGTTGTCGACCTCGACGCAGCGCACCGGCACGCTGTCCACCGGGTCGACCCACTCGAGGCGGCGCTCGCCTTCGCCGTGCAGCGCGGCCGGGAAGCCGTGGCCGGTGATCTGCCGGGGCGCCGACCCGGGGATCGACGGTGTCAGCCCGGGACTCGCCGACATCGCCGTGTACAGGTCGGCGGTCGTGCAGACCACCGGTCGGCCGCCGTCCTCGACGCGCCACTGGTGCTCGGCGTCGGCGACGATCGTGCTGCCGTCGGAGAACGACAGCCGGAAGCAGGGCCGGTCGACCATCACCTCGGTCGCCGCGACCACCGTGGTCGGCAGGCCGTCGGCGTCCAGCAGCAGGTCGCCGATCGCGACCTCGGCCATCGTCGTCCAGCCGGTCGGCGTCGGCAGCGGGGTGTCGAGCGCGAGCGCCTTACCCATCGCGGGGCGCGCGGCGACGATGATCATCTGGCCGGGGTGCAGGCCGTTGGTCAGCTCGTCGAGGTCGGTGAAGCCGGTCGGTACGCCGACCATCGCGTCACCGCGGGAGTCGATCGCCTCGATCTCGTCGAGGGCGCCCTCCATGATGTCCTTCAGCGGGGCGTAGTCCTCGGTCGTCCGCTTCTCGGTGACCGAGTAGATCTCCGCCTGCGCCTCGTCGACGACATCGTCGACCTCGCCCTCACCGGCGTACCCCAGCTGGACGATCTTGGTGCCCGCCTCGACGAGCCGGCGGAGGATCGCCTTCTCGCGGACGATGTGCGAGTAGTAGCTGGCGTTGGCGGCCAGTGGGACCGACGCGACCAGGGTGTGCACGTACGGCGCGCCGCCGATCCGGGCCATGTCGCCGCGCTTGGTCAGCTCGGCCGCGACGGTGATCGCGTCGGCCGGCTCGCCCCGCGCATACAGGTCCGTGATCGCGTCGAAGACGGACTCGTGCGCCGGCCGGTAGAAGTCCGTGCCGCGCAGGGTCTCGATCACGTCGGCGATCGCATCCTTGCTCAGCATCATCGCGCCGAGCACGCACTGCTCGGCCGCCAGATCCTGGGGAGGGGTGCGGTCGAAGCCCATCGCCGGACTGCGCTCTTCGTGGCCGTCGTCCTGGCCCCCGCGGAACTCCGCCACGCTCACTTCGCCCGACCTCCTCGTCGCCACCGCCCGGCCGCGCGCCGGGTTCGAACACCTGCTCGAACCATAACCACGCCATCCGACAGTTTCGGCGCTGCTCCCGGCACCAGCCTCGCGACCGTACGCCGGTCCTGTCACCGATAGCCACTCAGTCGTCCACAGGGGGTGTGGAAGAACCGTGGATAACCCCGGGAAGGGCTGTGCACAGGTTGGGCACAACCCTGTGGATATCTGTGGGCAAGTACTCACAACCTGGCTCTGACCTGCGGTTTCACCAGTGCACAACTGTGGAGGAGAAAAAGTCTGAGACGAATTTCGGAAGCCGGGGTCAGGCGTGGGTAACCTCGCTCCGGTGAGACGCAGACGGTGGGTGGGTGAACAGGATCGGGAGATCCTCCGGCTGGCCGTCCCGGCGTTCTTCGCGCTGGTGTCCGAGCCGCTGATGCTGCTCGCCGACTCCGCGATCGTCGGCCACCTGGGTACGCCGCAACTCGCCGCGCTCGGCGTCGCGGGCACCATCCTGCAGACCCTCGTCGGCATCTGCGTTTTCCTCGCGTACGGGACCACGTCGTCGGTCGCCCGCCGGATCGGCGCCGGCGATCACAAGGGTGCGCTGGCGCAGGGCATCGACGGCTTGTGGCTGGCGCTGCTGCTCGGCGTCGTACTGGCCTTGCTCGGGCTGGTGCTCGCACCGCAGGCGATCGCGGCGTTCGACCCGTCGCCCGAAGTCGCCGACTACGCGGTGACGTACCTGCGGATCTCCTGCTTCGGCATCCCCTCGATGCTCCTCCTGCTCGCCGCCACCGGCGTACTGCGCGGCCTGCAGGACACCAAGACCCCGATGGTCGTCGCGATCACCGCCAACCTCGCGAACATCGCGCTGAACGTCCTCCTGGTGTACGGCCTGCACCTCAACATCGCCGGCTCGGCCCTCGGGACCGCGCTCGCCCAGACCGGAGCGGGCATCGCGCTGGTTGTGGTGGTCGTCCGCGGCGCCCGGCGCGACGGGGCGAAACTGCGACCCGACCGGCCCGGCATCCTGGCGTCCGCGCAGATGGGTGTCCCGCTGATCGTCCGGACGCTCACGCTGCGCGCCGCGATCATCCTGCTGACCTTCGTCGCGACCGCCCTCGGTACGACGTCGGTCGCGGCGCACCAGGTCGCGTTCACGCTCTGGTCCTTCCTCGCGCTCGCCCTGGACGCGATCGCGATCGCCGCGCAGGCACTCACCGGGCGGGCCCTCGGCGCGGGTGACGTCGCGGGAACCCGGGCGATCACCCGCCGGATGATGTGGTGGGGCCTGTTCTCCGGGGTGATCGGTGGTCTGGCGCTCTGGGGGCTGCGCGACCTCTACGTCCCGTGGTTCACCTCCGATCCCGAGGTACGGCGTACGCTCGCGGCCGTCCTGATCGTGTCGGCGCTGTGGCAACCGATCAACGGGGTCGTGTTCGTGCTGGACGGCGTACTGATCGGGGCCGGGGACGGGCGGTACCTGGCGCTCGCGGGGGTCGTGGCACTCGCGCTGTACGTGCCGCTCGCGTTGGCGGTGTTGTGGCTCGGTGGCGGGATCGTAGCGTTGTGGTGGGCGTTCGGCGGGTACATGCTGCTGCGCTTCCTCACGCTCACCCTCCGGGAGCGCCGCGACGACTGGCTGGTCACCGGAGCTACCCGCTGACCCTGCGGTACGGCATCGTGTTGCGGGAGGAAAGGAGCGGGGCATGCCCGACACCGACGACGGCACGTCCGAGTCGCTCGAGCTCGACCAGCGCGAGCAGGGCGACGACGACACCGAGGCCGCCAGCCAGCGCCGAGCCACCAGACTGCGTACCGAGGCAGCCAACTCCCCGACCCACGACCTCGCCGAGGAAGACGCCGCCGAGCGCCGCGCCGAGGAAGAGGTGCAGGCCCGTCACGACGCCGAGGACGAGGTGGCGCGTGCCGAGCAGCTGGACCTGGACGCGGCGGATGAGCAGGCGCGAGAAGAACTCCGCAACCGGACCGACGTGGTCGAGGCCCGGCGCGCCCGGGAGATCGCCTTCGCCGACGACGCGGCGGCGACGGCCGATCGGTATCGCGGCCTCGCGGCGAGTGGGCAACAGCGAGAGCTCGACCTGCAGGCCCGCGGGCAGCACAAGCAGGACGAGGCCGCCGTCAACCCGGATGCGCGTGGAGCCGCCGAACTCGGCGCCGAGGGGCGCCGTAACGTGCGCGCCAGCCAGCTCGAGGGCTACCAGGTGAACGCCGACATCGACGCCGCGCGCGCGTACGACGACCGGGCGGAACAGCACCGGGCGAACGCCCGCGAGGAGCAGGCACCCGCCGCCGGCGCGGTGCGCAACCGACCGCAGGAAGCTCCGGAGGCGCAGGCTCCGCAGGACAGCCTGCATCGCCGCGACCTGGCGCGCACCCCGCAGCAGAAGAAGAAGGCGCAGCAGCGGGTGAACATCGACCTCGACCTCTAGGTCGACGGTAGGTTCGCGTCCAGTTTCTGGAGCTGGATGATCAGCAGGTTCGCGGCGACCACAACGACGAAGACGACGCCGAGTAGCGGGTGGCCCAGGCTCCACAGGGCAGCGCCCGCCAGGCCGAAGACGAGGACCTTCACGGTCCAGCGCAGTACGGGCGTTGTGCGCTTGGCGGTGGGCGCCGCGAACAGCGCCCAGACGATCGCGGTCACCAGCGGGAGCGCGAGGACGAGCAGCCACCGGGTGAGCGTCGTACCGCCGGTGGCCCAGCCCCACCAGGCGAAGATGCCGAGGGCAACCAGCTCGGCGGCGAAAGCGACGAGAAGGTTGCCCCACCTCCACATCGTCAGACGCTACGAATGTTCGGTTGGCGCTGGTCGAAGAACAGGCCCGCCGGCGGCTCCTGGACCGGGAGCGGCGGGATCGGGTAGTCGGTGTGCTGGTTGTTCCGGCAGGCGGCGAACGGGCCGTCCGGGTCCAGCAGCGACATCATGTGCGGGTCCGCGTGGTCGCGCCACCAGACCGACATACCGGTCGCGGGGTCGAGCCGCAGGTGCTCCCACGCGCGCCAGATCGAGTCCAGCCGGCTGAGCGCCTCCGCGTGCCGGTACCACTCGGGGCACCAGATGAACTGCTGCCCGAGCCGCCGGGTGTAGAGGTAGATCAGCCGGTCCTCGACGAACGCCGCGACGTGTGGGTAGAAGAGCTCCTGTTCACCATCCACCGCGGTTGTCTCCCTCGTTCTGCTCCCAGACCGGTCGGTCCGGACCACGCTGCGGCGCGGGCGCCTGCTGACCGCTGCCTGCCGCCACCCACGGGTTGTTGCTCGCCGGGACGCTCGACGACGCTCCCGGATCGTACTTCGCCAGCGACGCCTTCACGACACCGGCGTCCGGCCGGGTGAACCACGGGACGGTCTTCACCAGCGTCGCCGGGATACCGGACGGGAACACCACCGCGCGACCGGGCGGCATCGAGGCGAGGTCGGAGACCTCCATGATGTTGTGCCGCTGGACCTGCTGGCTGGTGCCGCGCTTGCCCTCGTTGTACGACACCGAGTTCGAGCTGATGTCGTAGTCGCCGATCATCTTGCTCAGGTTCTCCAGGAAGGACGCGTCGGCCGCGCCACCGCCGTACACCCGGATGTTCGCCGAACCCCACAGCTTCTGCATGCCGTGGTCGCCCCAGCACTCCTGGCCCTGCGCCCACGACTGCAGGATCGTCATCAGCACGATGCCGCGGGAACCGAAGTGCGAGTACAGGTCGGGGAGGTTCTTCCACCGGCACACGTTGGCGGCCTCGTCGAGTACGCCGACCAGCGGGCTCGGCATCCGGCCCATCGGGCAACCGCGCGCGTACTGCTCGGCCGCTTCCACGACCGCCACCGTGAGGGCGGTGACCAGCGGGCCGGCCGTACCGGCGCCTTCCTTGGAGAGGCTGTACAGGGTGCCGCCCTGGCGGACGAACTCGTGCGGGTTGAACTGAGGCCGGTTGTCGTTCTGCCCGTTCGGGATGACCCAGCGGGTGACCTTGCGGTTGACCAGGAACTGCGCGCTCTGCTGCGCCGTACCGTAGACGCCCGCGCGCTGCTTGTCGGGGGCGTTGATGACACCGGACAGCGCATCCGCCGACAGCTGCAGACCGGGGGTGTTGCGCAGGATCCGCTCCGGCTCGTCGTTGCGCTGGTCGGCCAGCCAGGAATACACCTGGGTGATCGGCCGCTTGGCGACCGCGGCGGCGAGCAGCAGACCGGCGAGCAGGTCGGTACCGGCGGCGTCGAAGAACGCGTCGGTCTGGGCGCCCACCTGGCGCTGCGAGGCGACGAAGTGCTCGGCCAGTTCACGGGCCTTGGTCTCGTCGGTGATGTAGCTGAGCGGGTTCCACCACCAGGTGTTCGGCTCCTCGCAGACCTCCTGCGGGTCGAACACCCAGACCGGGCCCTTGTCCGAGCGCGGCCCGCGGGTCGCGTCGACGATGTCCCGCTTGTTCGAGGTGGCGATCACGCAGCCGGGCGCGTCCAGGATCGCCGGCACCGCGCGCGACGTGGTCTTACCGGTACGGGGACCCCAGATGTCGACGTGCATGTCTTCCCAGTTGCCGAAGACCTCGAGGTTGTCCCGGACGGTCCGGCCGATCAGGATGCCCGGGCCCGCGTGGCCGGCGCCGAGCGAGTTCGCCTTCTCCTGCGCGCCCTCGCGGGTCAGCTTGTAGATCTCGGACCGCTTCGACATCAGCTGCGCCTGCCGGTCGACGCGACCGACCGACGCCTGCCGGTTCCGGAAGTACCAGAAGCCGGTGCCGACCAGACCGAACAGCACGACCAGCTCGAGGATCAGGACGCCGGTGGCCGCGCCGGACCAGGCGATGTGCCCCTTGATCAGGTCGACGATCGCGTTGAACGGGTTCCCGCCCACGATGGTGCCGTTGATCGCCGCTGCGACCTTCAGTGCGCCGAAGAGGGAGAACACCACCAGCGCGAGCACACCGACGGCGGCGAAGATCATGATCGACTCGGGCGACAGGCCGCCCGGTCCGGTGCTCTTCCTGCCCTGGGCCATTACTCGTCAACTCCCGTTTTGGCGACCACGCGAGTGGTCGGGTCGGGTGGCGGCAGCAGTGCCGGGTCGTCCAGGCTGTACTCGCCGACGACGGCCTCGGTGCCGTCCGGTGCGACCTCCACCTTCAGCGGCTTGCCGTCCTCGCCGGTCTTCCACAGCTTGTTGGTGTCGTTGATCTCGCGCTCGACCGTGGTCAGGCTGACGTGCACCGGGATGCCCGGGCGGCCACCGACCTTGATCAGGAAGTTGCCTCGGCCCGGAGGTGCGGCCTCCTTGCCGGTGGCCGGGTCCCACGCGGGCGGGTCCTGCCAGCCGATGAGCATGTTCTGCTCCTCGCCGGACATCGGGACGACCTCGTTCAGGTTCTCCATCTCGGCCCGCGGCAGACCGCCGAGGACCACCATGCCGGACCGCTCGACGAACCCCTTCGCCTTCATCCGGTCCTCGGGGTTCTGCAGCGCCAGCAGGTCGGACATGGTGTGCGAGATCATCGCCATCCCGACACCTCGCTGCCGGTTCAGACGGGTCAGCGCGTCGACCCGGTCGACCAGGCCGCTGCCGGCCCGGAGCACCCGCCACAGCTCGTCGAGGATGACGAAGTAGTGCCGGCGCGGCTCGAGGCCGGCGTCTGCCAGCGCCTGCGAGACCGCGACCGCGCCGAACCCGTACGACCAGCAGGCCAGCAGTACGGCGGCCTGCAGGCTGGTCTCGGAGTCGTCGATGTTGGACACGTCGAAGACGACCGGCCGGTCCAGCTGCATCGGGTTGTCGGTCTGCTCGGAGAAGATCTCACCGAGCCGGCCACCACCGACCAGACCGATCAGCGACGCCTCGAGTCCCTCGGTGATCTGCCGGTACCGGTCCAGGCTGCCGCGGTCCAGGGCCACGTTGCGGACCCGGTCCGGAGCGTCCTGGACGACCTGGAGCAGGTCGCGAAGGACCGGCGTACCTTGGAACCGCTCGTCGAGGACCTTGAGCGCCTCGTCGAGGATGGTCTCCTCGCGGTCGTTCGGCGGTGCGGACCGCATGATCGAGATCAGCGCCGAGACCATCGTCTGCCGGCGGCCGTGCGCGTCGGCCTGGATCGCCTCGCGCGCCTTGCCGGTGAGCCGCAGCGCCGCCTCCCGGGACTCGCCCGGGTCGAGCACGTTCAGGTGCCCACGGCCACGACCGAGCTGGATGACCTGGCCGCCGAGGGCCTCGATCAGGTCCTTGTAGTCGGGCTTCAGGTCGCCGAGCACCAGCGGCATCACGCCGTACCCGGCCAGGCCGAGGGCCATCCGCCGGGTGATCGTCGACTTGCCCAGACCCGGCTTGCCGAGCACGAACATCGACGGGTTCGAGATCAGCTTGGCCCGCATGAACCAGCTGATCGGGTCGCAGCACATGGTCGCGCCGGACAGGATGTTCCGTCCGATCGGTACGCCGACCATCGGGCTGCCCGTGCCGGCCGAGAACGGCCACATCCCGCAGACCTGGACCGTCGTACCGCGCCACTCCTGCGGCGCCTGCAGGTACGTCGAGTAGCCGCCACCCGGGCCGGGCCAGCCACGCGGCATCGGCCGCTTGCCCCGGCGGGTCGGGTCGACGGGCTTCTTCTGCTTCTTCTGGCTCACTGTGACTCCCCAGCGGTCACTGTGCTTGCTTCGGTCATAGGGACTCCCGCAGACCCGCCGGCACAGCCAGGTGGTTCTGCAGTACGACGCCCAGCGGCAAGGCGGCCACGAACGCGGAGTCCTGCGAGCCGTACGCCGGCCGGAGCAGGACGCGCGCGGTGGCGCCCAGGTTGTCGATCGCAGCGATCATGTCCGGAATCTGCTCGGCAGTCATCACCGTGCCGGTCACGACCATGCCGAAGTTCACCAGACCCGCGCCGCGGGCCTCCTCCTGCGCGGAGCGGTCGGCGGCGCGCGCCTCGGCGAGGCTACGGGCCGACGGGCGGCTCGACGTACTGGCGCGGAAGGAGGCGTTGCGCTTGTCGGCCTCCACCATCCGGGCCGCCGTACCGGCGTCCAGTGGACGGTAGAGCAGGGTGACCCGCTTGCGGTCGATGTCGACGTGCGGCGCGACCAGCTGCGAGAGCACCGACGAGAACACCTCACCACGCGGCGCCTGCGACATCTGCCACGTCACTGACCAGGCCGAGTCGTGCCGGTACTTGTCCCAGAACGACTGGGTGCCGGCCGGACCGACGTCGGTCCACTGCAGCTCGGGCGGCATGCCCTGGGCACGGGCCTCGTCGATCAGCCCGGCCGACGCCGGGTCGTACGCGATCCGGATGGCCTCGCAGAGCTCCTGCGCGGTGACCGGCCTGGCGGCACCAGCGCCGGTCGCGTTCAGGCTCTGGGTGAGAGCGGGCAGCCGGGCCGCGAGCTCGCGGCCCATGTCGTCTTCCTTACGCCGCTTGCCGCTCCGGTCGGTGCCCTTGAAGGTCAGGGCGACCCGGGCCGAGACCAGCGCCGAGCCCTCCGGGTAGGTCTGCACGACCTCGGTGAGCATCGCGCGGGCGATCGGCGGCGTACCGTCCATCATGTTGGAGCCGACCTCACGGCGCAGCCGGATACCGGTGTCCGGGGCGCTCTCCACCGTCACCGACGCGGCGACGATGCCGGGCTCGTGACCCAGCGACGCCAGCCACTGTCCCCAGTGCGCCACCCAGACGTCGACCTGCTCCTCGTCCACCAGCGAGGCGCCGTCCGGCTCCGCGTTGATCACGACCGTGAAGTGCCGCGTGCCCGGGTAGTAGAGCAGCGCGAACGGGCGCCCGTACGAATCCTGGTACTCGCTGAGCTGGGAGGAAGCGGCCAGACCGGGGAGCTGGAATTTACCCCATGCGGTCCGGCCGAGCGGACCGGAACGGTAGATGTTGTGCTTCGCCATCTTTGCTCGTTGCCATCCAATACGGGTCGAGATCCGTTGCAGCGCGGACTGGCCGTGCTTGTCCTTGCTCATCAGGAGCAGCAGCGCGACTCCGACGATCAGCAGCGTGACGACGGCGGCCTCGATACCGCCGGACATCGTCGCGATGACCACCGCCAGCAGGCCGCCCATCATGATGGCCGTGCCGAGCATGCCTAGCCCGGCGATGCCCGCCGAGGCTGGCTGCCGCCAGTTGCCGTAGGTGCGAGGTGCGCGTCGTACGTTCTCAGCCGCTGCCACTTGGTCCGTCCGGTGGTGGTGGTGACGATGGTGGTGGTTGTGGTGGGTCGTCGTTGGCGCCCTGTGGCCCCTGCGGCGGCGGCTGGTTGCCTCCGCCACCCTGTGGCTGGCCGCCCTGGTTCGGGTCGCTGCCTGACGGGTTGCCGCCACCGCCGCCACCGCCCCCACCGCCGGCATCGGGGTCGCCCATGCCCTCGTGGGAGAGCTGCTTCGCGCCGTCGTGGGCCGCCTTGCCTACCTTGTAGGCGGCCACTGCCACCGCCACTGGCGGTGCTGCAGAAGCAGCTCCGGCACCTGCACCGGCAGCCGCGCCACCACCGCCAGCGCCTGCAGCCGCGCCTTCGCCACCGGCTGCGGCAGCACCTTCACCACCCGCAGCCGCGCCTTCGCCGCCGCCGGCGGCACCCTCACCGCCGCCGCTCGGCGCCTGCTGTTGGGCGCGGCCGACGTTCTGGGCGCCGCTCGGGCCGTCATCCCCACCGCCGTCGCTGTCGCTGCCGCTGTCGCTGGCGGACTTGTTGGCCGACTGGGCCATCTTGTCCATGACCGGGGAAAGCTTCGCGGCGAGCGCACCAGCGCCGGCACCACCCGCGGTGGCCGCGACCATCGGCACGATGAACCGCATCAGGGCCGGCAGCGCGAACAGCGCGAGCACCAGCATCGTGAGACCGGTGACCACGTTCATCACCAGGCTGCCGACGTCCTCCGCGTTCGTGATGTCGAACTTCAGCGGGCCGTTGTCGTTGGCCACCAGCTTGATCGCGGTCGCATAGACGATCGCCGCCACCGGTTTGTACAGGATGAACGCGAGGATCCAGGCGATGATCCGTTTGAACCATGTTCGGCCCATCTCGGTGTTCGTCGCGGCGGCCGCCATCGGCAGCACGCCGAGCAGCAGGATCAGCATCGCGCTGCGGACGACCATCAGCACGATCTGAATCACGCCGGCGACCACGCAGAGGATGCCGACGGCAATCATGATGCCGATCAGCAGCGGCGAGCCGGCCAGCGCCGCGACCGCGGCGAAGCCGAGCACCAGCGCCATCTTCCCGCCGAACGCCTTCGCGTCGCCCGAGCCGATCTCGTCACAGTTCGGCACCCACCCCGAGTTCGAGGAGAGCGCGGAGCTGACGATGCACTGGGAGAACTTGTCACCGAGCGAGATCAGCGCCTGGGCGACGGCGATCGAGAACGCCGCCGCGACGGCGAGCGTGATCAGTGAGCGGAGCAGTTCGCGGGCCGACTCCCCGCGCTGGGTCCAGGCCATCTGCATGGCACCCACGACCAACCCGATGGCGGCGATGAACAGCGTGATGAACTGCGTGTGCGACCAGATCCAGCTGACCGAGTCGTTGGCCGGCTGACCCGGCGTACCGCCCTCGATGGACGGTGTCGGCACGTAGATCCAGAAGGTGGCGATCGTGCTCATCAGGGTGCCGACGGCCGATGAGATCGCGTCGAGAATTGGTTGGAACACGCGCTGCATCATCGCTTCCATACCGGGCACAAGGACCTTCTCGAGCGCTGTCTTCAGCAGACCCACGGCCCAATCGATTGCACCGAGCGGAATCATGTCAAGACGTCCTTGGCGAGACGAATCTGAGAATGGCCGGCAGTGCGACGACTGCCACGATCATCATCGTGACGCCCATGATGATCTTGAGGGTCTGCGGCGTGCCTTCCGGTGCACCCTTGGTGTCCGGCGTCGACATCAGGTAGAGCGCGGTGGCGTAGATCAGCGCGGCGACCGGTTTGTAGATGATGAATCCGGCCAGCCAGGCGAGGGCCCGTTTGAACCACATCATCCCCATCTCGGTGTTGGTCGCCGCCGCGGTCAACGGCAGCACACCGACGAGCAGCACGAGCATCCCGTAGCGGACGATCATCAGGCAGAGCTGGATGATCGAGGTGATCACCATCAGGATCCCGACGAAGATCACCAGCACGAAGCCGAACTGCTCGCCGGGACTCTTCAGCGGATCGGTCATCGTCTCGGCCAGCGCCTTGGCGAAGTCGTGGTTGTTCGCGGCCAGCGCCTGGTCGATGATCCAGCTCGAGAACCCGTCCGCCGCCGAGATCAGCGTCCCGGCGAAGGCCGTCGCGGAGGCTGTCACGACGACCAGCGTGATCAACGACCGGAGGATCTCCTTGGCCGGCTCACCACGGTGCGAGATCGCCATCTGGACCGCGCCCACGATCACCGCGAGCGAGGCGATGAACACCATGATGAAGTTCGTGTGCTCCTGGACCCACAGGGCCGGGGTGTTCTCGGCGATGTTCGGGGTCTTGATGTAGACCCAGAGCAGGCCGACCGCCTTCAGGACCGCCTCGACGGCCGCGACGACGATGTTCGCGATCGCCTGGAAGATGAAGTCGAAGAACTTGCCGAAGGCCCATTGCAGGGCGATCTTCAGGCCGTCCCTGATGCAGTCGTCCCAGTCCCAGGGCCACTTCGAGCATCCGAGGGCGATCATGACGCACCACTGAACCTTACGTAGCCGTTCAGACTCGACAGGATGTCCGGCTCCACCGAGCCGTTGAAGGTGCCGTCCTCCTGCAGTACGGCGTACCAGTCGCCATGGGACCACTGCATCGTGATCGGCAACGCGCCGTACGCCTTGTGGTTCAGGTCGGCGACGACCTGGATGATCGCCCGGGTCGCACCCGGCGGGTAGTCGAGCACCTTGAAGCCGGCGAACTGGACCTCACCGCCCGGCGTCGGCGGCGTCTTGAGCTGCTCCTTCGCCGCCGCGATGGCTGCGTTCCGTCCCGGACCGGGCAGCACCCGGGTCCGCAGGACGTCGAGGCTGACCTCGGGGTTCTGGATCTGGCCGAGCACCACCATCGCCGCGAGCACCGCCCCCGTCGGCGAGTGCGCGAAACACGAACGCACGCCGCCCGGGCTGGTGGCCGCGGGACCGCTGGCGGCCTGGATCGGCACCAGGATCTCGCCTTCGAACTGCCAGGTGACCGCGGCCGGGGCGGCCAGGCGCGGGATGCGCTGCTCCGGGCTCCGGTCGTGACAGCCACCGGTGTGGTTGTTCGGCGGGGGCGGCGCCGTCTTGGTCGGCTGCTCGGTCGGCTCGGGCGTCGCGGGCGGGCCGGTCGGCTCGGTGGGCTGTCCGGTAGGAGCCTCGGTGCTCGGAGACTGGCTGGGGTTCGCGGTCGGGGTGTCGTCCCGGCCGGACGCCATGAACCAGACCACCAGGCAGATCAGCACCGCTCCGATGACGATTGCCGACGCGATGAAGCCACGCTCCTCGAGGAAGCTGGTCTTCTCGCCGTCGGAATCGTCATCGGAGTCCGGGTTCCTGCTGAACAGTCCCACCTGCGATCAGCCTCCCAGCAGGTTGACGCGGGTCAGGATCACTTCAGAGCGTCCACAAGGGCAGTCGCCGCGCCGATCACGATGCAGGCCGCCAGCACCCAGCCGAGGCGGGCGGCGTGCTCGCCACCTTCACCGCGGCGCTGACCGACGGCCATCATGCCGCCGGCGATCAGGATGCCGAGAGTACAAACCATGTACGCGATCCACTTGACCCAGCCGAGAACCTTGGTCAGGCCGCCTTCGACCCCGGGCGGCGCCTCGAGCGGGAACACCGTGTTGACTTCGGTGACCAGGTGGTGAACGAACATCATGAGGGTGAAAACCTTTCAGTACGGGGCGGGGTAGTCCGCTGGGTTTGACGCGCGAAGTGCGTAGATGGATTCAAGGACTTCGAAAACCTCGTCCGGGGTGTTGTCAGGCGTCGGAGCCTCCCCTCTGCGCCACTCCTCGATCCACGGGATGTCCCAGACGCGCGGAACACCCCCACCGACGATGTCGGCGAAGTCGTCGAGGACCCGTGGCAACCGTCCCGGTGCGTCGGCGATCAGCACCAGGCCCAGGACGGCGACCCCCTGCACGACGCCGGAGGCCCACTCGATCGCGGCGCGCTGCGCGGCGCGCAGACCCGAGCCGTGGGTGCGGGCCACCAGGATCACCGGGGTCGGCACCGGCGGCGGCGGAATCGGCCACCGGTGATTGGCCGCCCGGGTGCCCGGGAGGAGTTGCGCCATCGTGGTCTCGCCGGCGCCACCGTGCACACCGACCCACCACAACGTGTCCGCCACCGGAATCGCGAATTTGGGCAGGCGCTGATCCTCCGCGGGCGCCGGCACCCCGTGCTGCGGGGCGGACGGCCCTCGCGGGGTGATGTCCGGCTGAGGTGTCGGGCCGGGTGACGGCTGTTGCGGACCCGGAGACTGGTCTCGTGTCCACGGGTTCTGCGTCATGGCCCCTCCTCTCGCGGTGCGTCACAGGCTGTCGCCCACAGTATTCTCTCGCTTTCCGGGTGTACTTTCGTGACCCATCCACAGGCGAGGATGTTTCTACCCCCTTGTCGGGGTCAGTCGAGCCGCCGGGCCCGCGCGGTTTCTGCGTGCCCGGAATCCGTGGCATGCCTCGTGCGGTGGACATGCTAGAACGAGGACGTCGGAGCCGGATGAGCGAGGGAGATCTGTGGCGGGAATGAGAGGTCATTGTGGCTGAGAAGGTCCCCTCCTGGCCAAAGGTCACGATTCGGCTGTACGACGACCACAACGCCGAGGTGAAGATCGCCGGCCGGAGCCACCCGGTCAACCACCACGACCCGCGCCAGGCCTCCATCCAGCTCGTCAGCGAGCGCGCGGCCCAGCTCGGCCGCGCCGTGAAGGCGACCGCGATCGAGTCCGACGGCGCCTCCTGGCCGCTGATCATCCACCCGGACGGGCAGGTCGAGGCCCTCGAACCCGAGGGCGGCGGCCGCGGCGGGGGCAAGAAGCCGATCTGGCCGATCGTCGTCGCGATGGTGACGGGCTGCGTGCTCGTCCTCGGCACCATCGTGTACGTCGCGGTGATCAAGCCCAACCTGCACAAGAAGCCGACCGTGACCGCGTCACCGCTGCTGCCGTCGCTGCCGGGCCCGGAGGTGCAACCGTACGAGTTCTCCCCGGGGACGGTCCCGCCGGGCTTCTCGACGCACGCCGGCTGGTCGGTCGACCTCGCCCAGGACAGCACGCCCGCGATCAAGCCGGACGGCACCGAGGTCGCGATCCTGACCAACGACCAGAAGGTCGCGGTCTTCGACAGCAACGGCAAGGTGCTGTGGCAGGACAAGGTGCCGAAGGACGCCGAAGCGCCGGTCTACACGACGATCGACAACAAGCTGGTGGTCGCGGTCGCCACGCAGGACACCCTGATCTACTGGGCCGGCGGTGGCGCGGAGCCGAAGCAGCTCAAGCTGCCCGATGGCGCGAAGGTGCAGTTCCTCGGCAAGTCCCCGCTGATCGTGCTGAGTGGCGAGGACGCCGGGTCGATGGTCGTGTCCGGCGGTGTCCTGAAGGCCGTCCAGAACCAGCTGCGGTTGTCGACGGTCCTGCTCGCCGAGGGCGATCGCGCGCTGATCGGGCTGTACAAGGGGCCGTTGTTCTGGAGTGCGCCGGACAAGCAGCTGCAGAAGGTGGAACCGCAGAAGCCGGGTGGCGCGCTGCAGATCCAGCAGGTGCTGGCAGCCAGCCCGGACTACGCCCTGGTGGCGTGGTCAACGAAGGACCCGGAGAAGATCATTCCCACGGTGCAGTCGACCGCGAGCGGCAAGGTCGTCGCGGTCTGCTCGCCGTCGAGCCTGAGCGACGTCCAGTCCTGGGACTGGGTGCCGGACCCGAACCGGAAGATCGCCGCCTGGGGTCAGTGCCTGATCAACCTGGCGAACCCCTGGGCCAAGATCCTCCAGGACTTCCACCCGCTGTCGATCACCGGCTCGCTGATCTACGGCACGATCGGCAGCAAGATGTACGCCGTGACTCCCGGCCGCACGCCGCACCCGCTGGACCCGGCGCCGACCCGTCCGTGGGGTATCGCCGGCCGGCACGCGATCGTCGTCTACGACTCGGTCCTGTACGCGCTGGACCCGGTGGCCAAGTGAAGCGCGCGACGCGGGTCCTGAGTGCGCTGGCGGCCGTCGGCGTACTGCTGGTGCCGTCCGCGCGGGCGCTGGCCGACAACAACGAGCCCGAGCCGACCGAGTGGCCGACGGTCGTGCAGCCCCAACAGGACGGTCAGTCGTCCGAGCCGGAGCCCACGGACTGGCCGACCGTCGTGCAACGGTAGGCCCCCGCCGAACGACAAGCCCTGCGAACGACAAGGCCCGCGATCCCTGACGGGACCGCGGGCCTTGGTGTTGGTGTTGCGGCGCTGAAGGTTTCTCGGCGCTGAGGTCAGCCGGCCGCGACCTCGAGGCGGACCGTGGCGGCCACCTCCGGGTGCAGCTGCACGGAGACCTGGTGCTTGCCGGTGGTCTTGATCGGCGACGCGATCGCGATCGCGCGCTTCTCGACCAGCGGGCCGCCGGCGGCCTTGATGGCACCGGCGATGTCGGCCGGGGTGACCGAACCGAACAGGCGGCCGGTGTCACCGGCCTTCACGTCCAGCGTCACGGCAAGCTGCTCGAGCTGGTTCTTGACCTCGCTCGCGTGCTCCTTGCCCTGGATCGCCCGGGCGTCACGCGCCCGCTTGATCGTCTGGATCTGCTTCTCCGCACCGCGGGTCCAGCCGATGGCCAGGCCGCGCGGGACGAGGTAGTTGCGGCCGTAGCCGTCCTTGACCTCGACGATGTCGCCGGGAGCCCCGAGGCCCTCGACCTCCTGAGACAGGATGAGCTTCATGGTCCGTGCCTCCCTCAGCGAGCCGTGCTCGTGTACGGCAGCAGGGCCACCTCACGAGCGTTCTTGATAGCGGTGGCCACATCGCGCTGGTGCTGCACGCAGTTCCCGGTCACCCGGCGGGCGCGGATCTTGCCGCGGTCCGAGATGAACTTGCGCAGCAGCGCGGTGTCCTTGTAATCGACGTACGTCGCCTTGTCCTTGCAGAAGCCGCAGACCTTCTTCTTCGGCTTCCGAATGATCTTGGCCATTGTGGTGCTCTCTTCCTACTTCCAGAGCCCGGCACGGATGCCGGAATGGTCACTGACTGGTTCTTGCGGGCCGATCAGAACGGGGGCTCCTCCATCGAGCCGCCGCCCTGGCTGGCCCAGGGGTCGTTCTGCGGGGCGGACTGGCCGCCACCGCCCTGCGGGGTCGCCCAGGGGTCGTTCTGCGGGGCGCTGCCACCTTGGCCGCCGCCTCCGTAGCCCCCACCCTGGTTCTGGTTGCCACCGCCACCACCGAAGCCGCCACCGCCGCCACCGTCACCGCCGCCGGGACCGGAGCGCATCGCCCGGGTCACCTTCGCGGTGGCGCTGCGCAGGCTCGGACCGACCTCGTCCACGTCGATCTCGAAGACCGTGCGCTTGTTGCCGTCACGGTCGTCGTACGAACGGGACTTCAGCCGGCCCTGCACGATCACGCGCATACCGCGCTGCAGCGACTCGGCGACGTTCTCCGCCGCCTGCCGCCAGACGGAGCAGCTCAGGAAGAGCGACTCGCCGTCCTTCCATTCCCCGGACTGCCGGTCGTACGTCCGTGGCGTCGACGCGATTCTGAAGTTCGCGACGGCGGCACCGGACGGCGTGAACCGGAGCTCGGGATCGTCGACAAGGTTGCCGACCAGTGTGACGACGGTTTCGCCTGCCATTGCCGTTCCTCCTGCTATCGGGTGTGGCTGTGTCTACAGCTATCAGTAGCGGCTGGAACCGACAGTACCGATGGCTGCTGACGACCCCAGGTTCAGTGCTGGTCCGGCCGGATGACCTTGGTGCGCAGGATCGACTCGTTCAGCGTGAGCTGACGGTCGAGCTCCTTCACGACCGCCGGCTCGGCGGTCAGGTCGACGACGGCATAGATGCCTTCGGACTTCTTCTTCACGTCATAAGCAAGCTTGCGACGACCCCAGATGTCGAGCTTCTCGACCGTGCCACCTTCCTTGCGGACGATGTTCAGGTACTGGTCGATGGACGGCTCCACGGTGCGCTCATCGAGCTCCGGGTCGAGGATCACCATGACTTCATAACGACGCATGCGCGAACTCCACCTCCTTCGGACTTGGCGGCCACGGTCTCTCCGTGGCAGGAGGGCGATGCGGTGTGCTTCGCGCCGGCACTTGCCACCGGCGCCAAACAATGAGCCCGGTCGATGGACCGGGCCACACCCAAGAGAATACCAGCGTCCGGACGGCCACTTGACCATATCCACAGGCCTGTTGCCGCCAAGCTGCCAACGTCTGGCCGGACGCGGCCACACCGCCCGCGCGGGCGTCCGATGACCTCACCGTCGGACCTCAGGACGCCGAACCGCGCGGAGGATTGTTCAACAATGAGCCCGGAGAATGAGTACCAGCGCAAGGCCAGGCTGGACCGCGAGGCGCGGAAGAAGCAGCTGGCGAAGCTGCGGGAGCGCGAGCGCAAGGCGCTCGACCGGGCCGAGAGCATCGCGCGCGAGCGGACGGGCCCCGAGCAGCACCAGCACCTCGCCGAGGCCCGCCGGCGGATCGAGGAACGCGAAGGCCGGATCGGCCAGGAGTTGAAGCGATCGCTCGAGGACCGTATCCAGAACGGCCCGAACCAGGCGGGCAAAGGCAGCGTCCAGCGCCTGGTCACTCTGGGGAACAGGGTGTTCGGGGACGGCCGGACCGCGATCGACCTGGCCCAGACACTGATCTCGTACGGCAAGCAGCTCGAGCAGACGTGGAAAGCGTTCGGCAGTTACACGCCGCCGCAACCCGTGCGGGAGACGCGGGCGGAGGAGCGTGAGCGGCTGGCACGAGAGATCGCGGAGCGGGATCGGGAGCGCGCCGAGCGGAACATTGAGCAAGTGCAACGCATCCTGGAGGCCCACGGACCCTTTTCACCCGGCGCGAGGCTCACACCGGATCAGGTCAGGGAGCAGGAAGCACGGTCTCGCTCGCGGTCGCGGGATTCGCGTGAGGTGGGTCCGCGGGAGCGAGGTCGTGGCGGCCGTGGCGACTGATCCGGACCAGGACAAGGACGAGCAGCGGTACGGCGAGAGCGAGTGAGACCGCGGCCAGGACCGGGAACCCGCCGAGTGTGAACAGCCACGGGGACGCCGCGGTGGCCAGCGCCGCGACAGTCCAGATCGACGACTCGACGCGACTCTCCAACTCAGCCGATCCGAGCTGTGCACTGCCTCCGAGATAACAGAGGTTCCACGCGTACCCGAGCAGGAACAGCGCAGGCGTGAACAACAGTCCGGTCTGCGTCATCAGTACGGCGGACGCGAGCAAACCGACCAGTCCGGCGAGCATCACGACCCGCGCCCCGAACCGGTCGATCAACCAGCCCGTCAGCGGCGACAGCGCGAACATCCCCAGGGTGTGGACAGACAGCATGACCCCGAGCACGCCAAGCCCTTCGTGGTGCTGGTGCGCGTGAACCGGTACAGCGCTCGTCAGCGACACCATCACCACGTGCCCCACGACCATCACACCCGCAGCCAGTAATACAGGTCGCTTTGCCGAGTCCTGACGCACCTGGAGCACGTCAGCGGAGTCGGTACGCCGGATGTACGTCGAAGCGACGAGTGCGGAGAACACCGCGGCCACTGCGAGCAGGAAGGGCCCCGCGATCGCCGGAAGTCCGAATCCGGAGGCGAACGACTGTGACGGCGCCATCAGGAACGGTCCGCCCGCCGCACCGATCGTGCTGGCCCAGACGACGGTGCTCATCGCCCGTGCCCTCCGAGCAAGCGGTACGGCGTCTGCTGCGGCGTACCGCGACAGAAGGCTCGCTGCGTTGCCGACACCGAGCAGGAACATGCCGACGAAGAGTAGGGCGACCGGTGCGCCCACTGCGGCGAGGACGGTGAGCGCTCCGCCGGCTACGCCCACGCCGTACCCGGTGCGGAGCGCTTGGGCGCGACTGAGGCGGGCTGTCCAGCGGCCGACCAGCATGGCGCCGGCGGCAGTGCCGAGGACACCGGCGGTGTTGGGGAGACCGGCGAGTGCGGGGCCGAGGTCATCGGCGATCAGGATGGCGCTGACTGCACTGGCGGCGACCATCGCGGCGTTCATCAGGGCGGCGGCGAGAACGACGGGGAACAACATGCTCACAACGCTAGAAAGGCGCGCGCCCCCGAAGAATGGTCGAAGGAAGGCGTCAGGCCTTGTGGAGTACCGATATCGAAGGTGTTCTGGGGAGATGACCTTTCAGGAGCGCGAACTGGACTCCACCGACTGGCAGATCCTGGCCGCGTTGCAGTCGGACGGCCGGCTGTCCTTCAACCAGCTCGCCAAGCGCGTCAACCTCTCCCCACCTGCCGTCGCCGACCGGGTACGACGCCTCGAAGAGGCCGGCGTCATCACCGGCTACCGCGCCGCGGTGGACCCCGCGAAGGCCGGCCAACCGCTGTCCGCCTTCGTCCAGATGCGCTGTACGACGGGGCGCTGCCTACTGAAGACGACGCGCGCGGAGGACTTCCCGGAAGTACTCGAGATCCACAAGCTGAGCGGCAA
Source organism: Kribbella sp. NPDC054772 (assembly GCF_053611945.1). NCBI lineage: Bacteria > Bacillati > Actinomycetota > Actinomycetes > Propionibacteriales > Kribbellaceae > Kribbella > Kribbella sp. NPDC054772. The sequence continues at coordinate 144,412 of NZ_JBSHBJ010000005.1, forward strand.
CTCGTGCTCGATGCTGCGGGTTCGCGTGACGTCGATGCGGCATCTCGAGGGGCTGTTCGAGCGGCTCGGGGAGCACGGTGAGATGAACACGCACATCGTGTTGTCCACAGAGTTCGAGGGGCGTGCGGTGCAGGAACCGACGACCGACGAGCGGAAGGTGACCCGGTCGCCCGGGTGGGGTTCCTGAACTTGTCCGTGGGCGGTTCTAGGGTGGTGTCATGACTGTGAAGTTGGGTGCGCACGTAGACCAGGACGACCCGTTGGCCGAGGCGGCCGATCGGGGTGCTGACCTGGTGCAGTTCTTCCTGGGGAATCCGCAGGACTACAAGGCGCCCAAGCTCGCCTACGCCGACGGCGAGGAGGCACTCAAGGAGCGGGCCGCCGCCGCGGGCGTCGACCTGTACGTGCACGCGCCGTACCGGTTGAACGTGGCGAACACGAACAACCGGATCCGGATCCCGAGCCGGAAGCTGCTGCAGCAGACGCTGGACAAGGCGGCCGAGATCGACGTCAAGGGCGTGATCGTGCACGGCGGGCACGTCGGCGACGAGGACGACCCGGAGGCCGGGTTCGACAACTGGCGCAAGTGCATCGAGCGCGCGGAGCTCCCGGTGCCGCTGCTGATCGAGAACACCGCCGGCGGTGAGAACGCGATGGCCCGCCAGCTGGAGCGGATCGCCCGGCTGTGGGACGCGGTGCAGGCGTCCGGCAACGACCGGCTGGAGAACGTCGGATTCTGCCTGGACACCTGCCACTTCCACGCGGCCGGTGAGGAGCTGCCGACGGTCGTCGAGCGGGTGCTGGCGATCACCGGGCGGATTGACCTGGTGCACGCCAACGGGTCACGGGACGAGTTCGGCTCGGGCGCGGACCGGCACAGCAACTTCGAGGAGGGTCATATCGACCCGGCCGACATCGTTGCGGTCGTCCAGGCGGCCGGCGCCCCGGTCGTCGTCGAGACCCCGACCGCGAACAACGGGCAGAAGGCCGACCTCGACTACCTTCGGACGCACCTCAGCTAGGCGGAACCTCAGCTAGGCCGCGCCTCGCTCTTCACGCGGTCCAGGCCGTGCATCCAGTACGTCAAGGCCCACGGGAGGAGCAGCGCCAGCGCCGACGAGTTGGTGGCCGGGACGAGCAGGCCGCAGATGACGGCGATCGCCACGACCAGCGTGCTCACCTGGAACACGTCGATGCGGCCGAGGACGGGGGTCCGCAGGGTGATCGTGGTCCGCGCGCAAGCGACGTACCCGGCGATGAGCGCGAGCAGGCAGAGGACGACCACGACTGCGCCGAGGGTGGCGAGGGCGCTGTAGCTCCGGTAGCTCTGGGCCATGCCGGAGATCAGGAAGACGCCGGCCAGGACGGTCAGCCAGGCGCAGGACCACAGGAAGCGGGCCACCGTGGCACGCTGCTTGGCTTCCGCCTCTTCCGCGAGCTCTGCCTCGGTCTTCGGCTCGGTTTTCGGCTCGGGCGTCGCTTCGGCGGCGGCGTCGTTCCCGGATTCCGCGTCAGAGCCGGTCTCGGACGTGGTCACAGGATCGGCGTCCGGGACGGGCTCGGGGTCTGACTGCGGCATGCCTGTGACGGTAGCGCAGAATGAGGCTATGCAGCCCTGGTCGGACCGGTTCCCCGAACTGTTCACCTCCGGCTACTGGGAGTGGGGCGACCTCGACGTTCGGTACACGCTCGAGGAACCGCAGGACGAGCTGATCAGCAACGTCCACGTCGTCTGCCGGACCGCCGGCGGAATCGTTGTGTGCGCCAACGACCTCGGCTGGCGTTTCCTCCCCGGCGGGACCCGCGAACCCGGTGAGACGATCGAGCAGCTCGTCGAGGGTGAGCTGCTCGAGGAGGCCGGCGCCCGCTTGACCGGGCCGATGACCTGGCTGGGTGCGCATCGCGCCGATCACCGCCGCCCCGCGCCGTACCGTCCGCACCTGCCGCATCCGGTCTCGTACTGGGCGAACTTCGTCGCAGACGCCGTGATCGAGCAGGAGCCGACCAACCCCGAGGACGGCGAGCAGGTGACCGACGTCCTGGTGCTGCCTCCGGACGAGGCGGCGACGTACCTCGAAGGTCAGCCCGACGGGGTGATGGGCCCGATCGTCAGGCTGGCTCAGGCAATGCAGCTGGTTTAGCAGCGCGCCAAGGCAGCAGTACGGCGCTCAGCGCGCAGGCGATCCCCGCGACCCAGAGGGCGCCACGCGTCCCGACCAGCGTCGCGAGCACGCCACCGAGCGCGATGAACGCGGGCTGCACGCACCGCGAACTGATCGACCACGAACCCACGACTCGCGCCATGTACGCGTCCTCGGTCACCTCCATCCGGTACGTCGCGAACGACGGGTTGAACGCGCCGGCGCCGACCAGCAGCGCCGTCTCGGCCAGCGTCAGCAGGACGAACCCGCCCCACCCGGGCGGCGCCAGCGGGAGCAGCAGCAGCCAGGGGGCCCGCAGTACGCCGAACACCAGCAGCATCCAGTGCAGCCCGTACCGCTTGGTGAGCCGCGGCGCCATCCGCGCGCCGATCACCCCACCGATGCAGGAGATACCGAGGAACACGCCGTAGCTCCACGCGGCGAGTCCGAGGTCGCGCAGCATGAAGACGGCCAGCAACGGCGAGATCATCATGGCCGGCCCGCCGAACAACTGCGAGTTCCAGAACAGGGCGCGCAGGCCCCGATGCCGCAGGATGTAGCGCCAGCCGGCGGTGAAGTCGGCGCGGCCCTCGCGCTTCACCGGCTCGGGCTCGGGCGCCTGGATCCGCCGGATGCCGAGCGCCGACCCGAGGAACGACACCGCGTCGACCGCCAGCGTGATCGTCGCACCGACCAGACTGACCAGTGCGCCGCCGACCGCCGGACCGATACTCAGCGAGATCCAGTTGGTCTGCTCGAACCGGCTGTTGGCCTCGGCCCGTCCCTCGGCCGGCACCAGCGCCTTCAGGTGCGCCCCACTCGCCGATTGGAACGCGATCGTCCCAGCCGCCTGCAGCACCCCCGCCACGCACAGCAGTAGATAAGTCAGTACGCCGAACGCGGCCGCGATCGGCACCGAGGCCAGCGCGGCGAACCGCACAAGGTCCGCCGCGATCATCACCGGCCGCTTCCGGCGCTGCTCGATGAAGTCCCCCATCGGCAACGCGAGCGCGGCGCCGGCCACCGCGGAGATCGCGGCGAGCATCGAGACCTGCAGGGTGCTCGAGTCGAGCGCCAGGACGGCGACCAGTGGCAAGGCGCCGAGACCAACCGCCGATCCGAAGGCACTGACCGTGAACGCGAACCACAACCGACGGAAGTCTCGACCCAAAGACATCCCGCGATCGTAGAAGCCGCCGCCGACAGAATCAGCGCAGGTTCAGGCCGCCGTCGAGCAGGATCACTTCACCGGTCAGATAGGAGTTGTGGACAACTGCCGAAATCAGGTCGGCGACGTCCGCCGGCTGCGCCGCGCGGCCCATCGGGCTGGAGGTTTTCCACAGGTCCTGGGCCTCGGTCCACGACTCGGTGAGCGGTGTGTCGACGAGGCCTGGGGCGATCGCATTGACTCGGACGTCGGGCCCGAGAGCGGCAGCGAGCAACTTGGTCATGTGGTTCAGCGCGGCCTTCGATGCGGCGTACGCGACTGAGCTGCCCTTTGGGCGGACGCCGGCGTGACTGGTCACGTTGACGATGCAGCCGCCCGACTCCCGCAGTACAGGCAGGGCCGCAGTACAGAGCAGCCACGGGGCGATCAGGTTGACGTCGAGCAGGCGGCGCCAGTCGGTCGCGGTCAGGCCGTCGAGGTCCGCGTGCGGGACCGGCCAGCTGATCCCTGCGTTGTTCACGAGTACGTCGAGGCGCCCGTGCGCGGCGAGCACTTCGGGCACCAGCGCCTGCGCCGCCGCGTCGTCGGCGAGGTCAGCCTGGTGGTACGAACCGCCCAGCTCCGCGGCCAGCGCCTCCCCCGCGTCCCGGCTGGATCGCGAGTGCACCGCGACGGTCATCCCGTCCGCGGCGAACCGCCGTACCGTTGCCGCTCCGATGCCTGAGGCGGACCCCGTGACCAGGGCCACCTTCCGTCTCACGCGCCGTACCGCAGACCGTCGAGCAGCAGGTCGAGGAGACGGTCGGCCTGCTCCCGCCGACCGCTCGCGGCCAGGCCGACACCGCTCAGGCTTAGTAGTACGTCGTCAGCTGTCACGTCGGACCGCAGGTCACCGGACGCGGCGCCGGCGTCGAGGATCGGCTTGATCGCGCCGACCAGCAGGTCGCGACTGTGCGCGTACGGGTCGGCGCCGGAGGCGATCACGGCGCGCAGCGCGTCGGCCATGCCCAGCTTGCGGGCCATGTAGTCGATGAAGCGGTCCATCCAGGCCCGCAGTGCCTCCGCCGGCGGCAGCTCCGAGAGCAGTTCGGGCGCCGCGTCGCAGACGGACGCGAGCTCCTTGCGGTACGCCGCTTCGATCAGCGCCTCCCGCGTCGGGAAGTGCCGGTAGAGGGTGCCGATGCCGACGCCGGCGTCCTTCGCGATCCCTTCGAGGGTCGCCTCGAGGCCGCACTTCGTGAACGCCTGCGAGGCCGCGGTCAGGATCTGGCCGCGGTTGCGCTGAGCGTCCGCGCGCAGCGGTCGCTCGCTCGTGCTGCTCATGTCCCCTCCCCTCCCGGACCACCAAACCTAGCCGAACTTGAGAACCGGAGCCTCCTCCGGTTAACTGGATTTACCGGAGGCTCCTCCGGTTAAGCCTAGCTCGCAGAACAGGACAGACGCTGATGAGCAGATTCACCACCCCCTTCGGCTACGACTCCACCGCCGCCGAGGTGATCGCCGGAGTCGACCTGAGCGGCCGGCGCGCGGTCGTCACCGGCGGCGCGTCCGGGATCGGGGTCGAGACCGTCCGCGCCCTCGCCGCGGCAGGCGCCGAGGTGACGCTGGCCGTCCGGAACACCGCCGCCGGCGAGCGCGTCGCCGGTCAGATCATCGAGAGCACCGGCAACAACCACGTCTTCGTCGCGCCGATCGAGCTCGCCGACCGCGCCTCGGTGCGCGCGTTCGCCGAGAGCTGGAGCGGCCCCCTGCACATCCTGGTCAACAACGCCGGCGTAATGGCCGAGCCGCTGAACCGGACACCCGAGGGCTGGGAGCACCAGTTCGCGACCAACCACCTCGGCCACTTCGGACTCACCCTCGGCCTGTACGACGCACTCGCGGCCGCCGGTGACGCGCGCGTCGTGTCGGTCAGCTCGAGCGCGCACCTGCGCTCGGACGTGGACCTCGACGACCCACACTTCGAGAACCGTGAGTACGAACCGTGGGCGGCGTACGGACAGTCGAAGACCGCCAACATCTTGTTCGCGATCGAAGGGGCGAAGCGCTGGGCCTCGGACGGGATCGTGGTCAACGCACTGATGCCCGGCGGGATCCGGACCGCGCTCCAGCGATATGTACCGGAGGACGTGCAGCAGCAGTGGGACCAGTTCCGCTGGAAGACGGTCGAGCAGGGTGCCGCGACCTCGCTGCTGCTGGCCGCCTCGCCGCTCGTCCAGGGCGTGACGGGCAAGTACTTCGAGGACAACAACGAGGCGCTGCCCAACGTCCCGGGCGAGAACACCGGAGTCGCGCCGTACGCCCTGGATCCGGAGTCGGCCACTCGGTTGTGGGACCTGTCCGCGACGCTGCTCGCACAGGTGTGATCAGACACCGGCTCAGCTACGGTTCCCGCGGCTGGGCCGGTACTGTGACCACCCGTGAGTGACTTGAGCATTCGGACCATCTCGGCCGACGAGCACGCCGCCTACATCGCGGCGCAGCCGGCGGCGAGCTTCCTGCAGACCCCTGGGTGGGCGGCGGTGAAGAGTGAATGGAAGGCGGAGTCACTCGGCTGGTACGACCCGGCGAACCCGGCCGAACTGGTCGGCGTCGGCCTGGTGCTGTACCGGCAGATGCCGAGGGTGAAGCGGTACCTCGCCTACCTGCCGGAAGGTCCGGTGATCGACTGGGATGCGATCGACCTCGGCCGCTACCTGCGTCCGCTGGCCGCGCACCTGGCCGAGCGCGGCGCGTTCGGCATCCGGATGGGTCCGCCGGTCGCCACCCGGCGCTGGACCGCGAAGACCATCAAGGACGCGATCGCCGGCGGCCAGCAGCCGAAGCTCGGCGACGTCCGGCCGGACGTGATCGAGCCGTCCGGCGCGACCGTCACCGAGCAGCTGCGCAAACTCGGCTGGAAGGCGCCCCGGCTCGCGGAGGGGTTCGCGGCCGGACAACCGCAGTACGTCTTCCAGGTTCCGCTCGGCGGCCGCAGCTCGGACGACCTGCTGAAGGGCATGAACCAGCTGTGGCGGCGGAACATCAAGAAGGCCGACAAGGCCGGCGTCGAGGTGACGCAGGGCGGGCCGGAGGACATCAAGGCCTTCCACGCCCTGTACGTCGAGACCGCCCACCGCGACCACTTCACTCCCCGGCCGCTGCCGTACTTCGAGAAGATGTACGCCGCGATGGCGAACCAGCCGGCCGATTGCTGTGACTTCCGGATCTACAACGCCCACCACGAGGGCGACCTGGTCGCGTCGACGATCTGGGTCCGGGTCGGCGGTCATTCCTGGTACTCCTACGGGGCCAGCTCGACCGCCAAACGCGACGTGCGCGGATCGAACGCGGTCCAGTGGCGCATGATGTCGGACGCACTCGCGGCGGGTGCGTCCGTGTACGACCTACGGGGCATCACCGACACCTTGGACCCGAACGACCCGCACGTCGGGTTGATCCAGTTCAAGACCGGGACCGGCGGCGAGGCCGTCGAGTACGTCGGTGAGTGGGATCTGCCGTTGAACAAGGCGCTCTACACCGCATTCGACCTCTACATGAGACGGCGTTGACACCATGCCCCTAGTCCTGCACGTCGATTCCGATCGCTGGCGTGATCACCTGCGTTCCACGTGGAACCCCGACATCGTCCCGGTCGCCAAGGGCAACGGGTACGGGTTCGGCAACCAGCGCCTGCTCGCGGAATCCCGCGCGCTCGGCGCCCGGACGGTCGCGGTCGGCACGTACTTCGAGGTTCCCGCGGATCCCCGCGAGGACATCGTGGTGCTGTCGCCGTGGCGGCCGTTCCTCGAGGTGCCGCAGAGCCGGAACGTGATCCACACGGTCAGCCGGCTGGCCGACCTGGTGTCGATCCCGGCCGGCAGCCGGGTGCTGATCGAGGTGATGACCTCGATGCGCCGGCACGGCATCGGCGCCCGCGAACTGCGGCACACGATGCTGCTGAACGCGCTCGACCGGATCCGCTTCGAGGGCTGGTCGCTGCACTTCCCGATGGGCGCGGGCGGTACGTCGGCGAACCTCCGCGAGGCGCAGCAGCTGGCGAAGGCGGCCCTCGACGTACGGAAGAGCCCGCTGTGGGTGTCGCACGTCCCGGCGCAGAAGCTCGGTGACATCGGCGACGACGTGAAGCTCCGGATGGGCACCGGGCTGTGGCTCGGTGACCGCGGCGCGCTGTCCGTCCGAGCAACCGTTCTGGACGTGCACTCGGTACGGCGCGGCGAACGCGTCGGCTACCGGCAGCGCCGGGTCAGCGGCGACGGCCACATCCTGATCGTCTCCGGCGGTACGGCGCACGGCGTCGGACTGGAGGCCCCGACGGCGGCCGCGACCGTCCGGCAGCGCGCGATCGCGATGGCGAAGGGCAGCCTGGACGCGGCCGGGATGGCGTTGTCGCCGTTCAGCATCGACGGCAAGCAGCGCTGGTTCGCCGAGCCGCCGCACATGCAGGCGAGCATGCTGTTCCTGCCGTCCTCGGTGGCCCCGCCGGCGGTCGGCGACGAGGTCACGGTCGACGTCCGGTACACGACGACGGACTTCGACAAGGTGTCGATGGATTGACTTCAGGTCCACCTGAAGTTGCAGCGTGGACCGTATGAGCTTTCTGGAGCAGATCGAGGAACGTCCCGGGGCGGCGGAGTTGCGCGCTGCGTCGTACCGGGTGCTGGGGCTGAAACGCGGTGCGAGCTGCGTCGATGTGGCGTGCGGCGCGGGGCACGCGGTGGCGGAGTTGGCCAAGAAGGGCCTGAAGGTGACCGGGGTGGACGCCGATCCCGAAGCGGTCGAGGCCGCGCGTCGGCGGGCGCCTAGTGCAATGTTTCACGTGGCACATTCCGACGACCTGCCCCTCGAGGACGAGTCGATGGACGGGTACCGCGCGCTGCGGCTCTTCCACCTGCTCGAGGACCCGGCGCCGACGATCGCCGAGGCCCATCGGGTACTCCGTCCCGGCGGACGGATCGCGGTGGGCGGACAGGACTACGGTTTCCTGTTGATCGACAGCTCCGACCAGGACCTGACGGACGTGATCTGCCTCGGCCTCGAGTCGCGCACGGTTTCGCCGCGCGCTACCCGAATGCTGCGCGACCTGCTCCTCGACGCGGGATTCCACGACGTCAAGGTCACCGTCCACACGGAGGCCGTCACCGACCACAAGCAGCTGGCGCCGCAGCTCAAATCAGCCGCCGCAGCGGCAGTCGAGAAAGCGCTGATCACCCAGGAAGACGCCGACAGTTGGCTCGCGGAGCAGTCCCGCCGCGGCCGCCGCGACCGTTTCCTGGCCGTATTACCGACGCTGCTCGTTGGAGCCCACCGCTGAACGGTGGGCTCCAACGCCAGGCTCACTGCTTGAGGTGACCCTTCCAGCGGACGGTCGGGAGGAGGGCGGCCGGGTCGACGCGGTCCTTGTTGGCCGACACGATGTCGAACATCGACTCGATCAGGGTCTCCGACAGCAGGTGCGGCTGGAGACCGAGCCCGACCAGGCCGGTGTGTTTGACGTTGTAATAGTGCTCAGCCTGCTCGACCCGCGGATTCTCCAAGTGCTCGACCTGGACCGGGCCGGGGAAGCACTCAGCGACCAGATCGGCGAGCTGCGACACCGAGTAGCTCTCGGTCATCTGGTTGAAGACCCGGAACTCACCGGCGTCCGCCGGGTTCTCCACCGCGAGCCGGATGCACTCCACGGTGTCCCGGATGTCGAGGAAGCCTCGCGTCTGACCGCCGGCGCCGTACACCGTCAGCGGCTCGCCGAGCACGGCCTGGATGCAGAACCGGTTGAGCACGGTGCCGAACACGGCGTCGTAGTCGAACCGCGTCGCCAGCCGGGCGTCCCGCACGGTCTGGTCGGTCTGCTGCCCGTACACCACGCCCTGGTTGAGGTCGGTGACGCGCATTCCCCAGATCCGGCAGCCGAACTCGAGGTTGTGCGAGTCGTGCACCTTGCTGAGGTGGTAGAACGAGCCGGGCTTCTTCGGGTAGAGCATCCGGTCCTTGCGCCCGTTGTGCTCGACCTCCAGCCAGCCTTCCTCGATGTCGATGTTCGGCGTGCCGTACTCGCCCATCGTGCCGAGCTTCACCAGGTGGATGTCCGGGTTCGTCTCGGCGATGGCGTACATCAGGTTCAGCGTGCCGACCACGTTGTTGTGCTGCGTGTACACAGCGTGTTCGCGGTCGATCATCGAGTACGGTGCGGCGCGCTGCTCGGCGAAGTGCACGATCGCGTCCGGCTGGAACTCACGCAGTACCCGGTAGACGAAGTCGGCGTCGAGCAGATCACCGGTGTACGCCGGGATCTCCTGACCGGAGACCTCCTTCCAGGCCGCCACCCGGGCATCGAGATCCTCGATCGGGACCAGGCTCTGGACGCCCAGCTCACGGTCGTAACCGCGGCGGGCCATGTTGTCGAGCACGGCCGTGTGGTGGCCGCGGTCGGAGAGGTGCAGGGCTGTCGGCCACCCTAAGTAGCCGTCACCGCCCAGGACGAGTACGCGCACGGCTCGGCCGCCTTCCGTCGGGGAAAGTCGTCACAGTCCTTCCTATCCCGAGTACCCGCTCCAGTAACGTGACCGGCCCCACCTATTCGCTGGTAATCGGCTGAGAATCTTCGGCGGACTGCCGTCCATCGGTGCGGGGGTGCAGAATAGGCCCCGATGCGTGCTCTCACCAAGGTCAAGCCCACTCGTGCCCGATTGTCGCTCTGGGCGAAGTACTCGGCGTCCTCCGTGGTCGCCACCGTGGTGAGTCAGTTGGCGTTCGCTCTCTGTTACTGGTTCGGTACGGCGGCCCTCGTCGCGACCCTGGTCGCCTGGCTGGCCGGCGCGGTCCCGAACTACGTCCTGAACCGCCGGTGGACCTGGGGCCGGAGCGGTCAGAAGCTGCCGTACACGCTGATCGTGATCGGTTCGGCCGTGACCGCCGCGCTCGTCACCTCGCTGACCGACCACTTGGTGCGGGGCCTCGACTCCCACGTCTGGAAGACACTCTGGGTGACCGGCTCGTACTTCGCGACCTATGCGCTGCTGTTCATCGTGAAGTTCGTACTGTTCGATCGGCTGGTTTTCGCCAAGCCCGAGACCGCTTCTTCCGAGCCCGGCCCAGCGCGTACTCCCGTAGCCACGTAGTCGTCATCACCCGCCCGTAGTTGGCGCCGTACACGACGCCCGGGCCCTTCTTGCTGCTCCCGTCACCGCGGCGGCGCATCGTCATCGGCAGCTCGACGACGCGTGCGCCGAGCGCCAGCGCACCGAGCAGCAGCTCCGACGACTGGTACTGCGGTTCACGCAGCGTGACCGCGGTCGCCAGCTCGGCCCGCATCGCGCGGAACCCGAACGACGTGTCGGTGAGCTTCCGCCGGGTCAGGACCGACGCGAGGACCGCGAACACCCGGACGCCGACCCAGCGCAGCCGGCTGTCCGCGTCCTCGGCCCCGAGCCGCCGCGACCCGGTGACGAAGTCGGCCCGGTCGAGCAGGATCGGCTCCATCAGCGTCTCGAGCTCGTCGTTGTCGTACTGCCCATCCGCGTCGGTCGTGACGACGTACTCCGCTCCGCCCGCGGCCGCCAGGTGGTACCCGAGCCGGAGCGCCGCGCCCTGACCACGGTTGCTCGGAGCAACGCAGACGGAGGCCCCGCGCTCGCGAGCGATCTCAGCGGTGTTGTCGGTGGCGCCGTCGACCACGACCAGGACATCGACCGGCAGGCCGGCACACGTCCGAGGCATGTTGGTCAGCACCGGACCGATCCCGCCGGCCTCGTTGTACGCCGCGATGACGACGACCACCGGCGCGAACTCGTGCTCGCCGAAGTCCTTCGCCGCTTCGGAATCCACGGCATCCGGGTAGTCCGCCATCGCAGGCCGGGCCTGGTCCTTGCCGAGGATCGCGCGGAGACCGATCGCACCTGCGAGTGGGAAGAAGACCAGTCCCGGCAGTTGGTAGCGCCAGGAGAACTCAAACGCTGCTGAGCCGAGCAGAAGGAGCACGCCGGCCGCTGCGGGGAACAGTGCAGCCGAGCGGAGACGTGACTGCTTTGCGCGCCCCAGCCCAGCGACTGCGGCCAGTGCGATCAGCACACACAGACCGAGGAACGTGCCAGACGTGTAGCCGCCGTGTAGCTGGTAGCCGCGCAGGATGACCGCAGGTCCGTGGGAGACCTGCGGCTCGGACCCTCCCCATTTGACTGCCGCTTTCGCGGTGTTGGGGTCCTTGAGGTTCGGATAGGTCAGTTGGAACTGCCAACGACCCAGCGGTACGTCGTCGGGTGAGCTGGTGCGTGTCGGGGCGAAACCCTTCGCGAAGTCCTTCAGAGCAGCCCATGTCACGTCGAGCGGCTGGTGCGTGATGACGAGATGCGCGAACTCGGTGGCCAGCTGACGCTTCGTCGTACCGGGTGGCAGCGGGCCTGGCCAGTTCGGGTCGCCGTAGTGGTTGTGGGCGTAGTTGTCGACGCCGAGGCGCTGGCCGAGCGGCTCCTTCGGGCAGAACAGTCTGGTGCCCTCGTTGAGCGGGAGGGTCTCGCAGTTCGCGACCGTCGCGGTCCGCCCGTACAGGATCTGGTTCTCGGCACCCGTGAAACCCCAGCGGCCCGTGTCAGCGCGGTAGTAGCCGGCGTACGCGACGAAGACGACAGCGAAGCCCGCCACGGCGGCAGCGGTACGGCGTACCACGTCCATGCGGCGCTTGCGCCAGGCGTTGCCGACGACAACCAGGTAGAGGACCACCGGGATCAGGAGCACCAGGCCGATCGCGCGGACCGCGAACGCGGCGCCGACGAGCAGACCGACGAAGGCCGCGCGACGCCAGCCCGGCACGCCCTTGGCGAGCAGCAGCCAGAGGATCGCCACCAGGATCACGTCGAACGTGGTCTCGGCCATGATGTTCTGCTCGATCTGCACCTGGTAGGCGTCGAGCAGGATCGGCGCGGCGGCGACCGCGGCCAGCCAGCGGTAGACGGTGAGTCTGCGGGCCAGTGCGTAGATCACGACGCCGAGCAGGAGTCCGACGACGTGCTGGACGATGACGACGAAGGTGAGGCCGCCGATCCAGACCAGTGGGCCGAGCACGAAGTCGTACCCGATCGGGTTCAGCTGATCGGGGCTCAGCTTGCCCATGTTCGTCAGGTACTGGATGGAGTCGGTGTAGACGATCGCCGGGCGGTACGCGACGGTTGCGAGGACTCGCAGAAAGATGCCCGCCACCAGGAAGATGGCGAGCAACCAGTGCTTCCTCAGTGTTGCTTTGAGTCTCACTGCTGTTGGAAGTACTGCCACGTCCGCGCCAGGCCGTCCTCCAACGAGACCGCCGGCTGGTAGCCGAGATCGTTGGTGATGTCCACGACCACCGCCGGCATCTCACCGGCCGGTGCTTCGACGTGCTCGGCCGGCACCGGACAGTCCGTCACCTTGCGAACCGTCTCGATCATCTCGAGCACACTGATCGAGCGGCCGGACCCGATGATCGCGCGACCGTCGTACCGGTTGTCGAGCGCGAGCAAGATCCCGCTCACCACGTCGTCGATGAAGACCAGGTCGCGCCGCTGTTCGCCGTCGCCGTACACCCGGACGCCGGTCCCGCTCAGCGCGGCCCGCATCATCCGCGGTACGAAGCTGTCCTTGTGCGACATGCCCGGCCCGTACACGTTCGTGAACCGCAGCGCGGCAGTCGCGAGGCCGTAGCTTCCCGAGTACGCCGAGAGCAGCATCTCGCACGCCGCCTTCGTCGCGCCGTACGGCGTCAACGGGCGCAGCGGCAGGTCCGCGGTGATGGTCGACGTACCCACATCACCCACGACCGCGTTGGTCGAGGCGAGCACGAACCGGTCCACGCCGCTTCCGCGCGACAACTCCAGCAGCACCTGAGTGATCGTCACGTTCTGCGCGAACGTCTGCATCGGCGCATCCACCGACCGCAGTACCGACGTCAACGCCGCGAGGTGCACCACGCTGGTCGGCCGCGTCTCGAACGCCGCCACACAGGTCTCCTGCTCTGCAAGATCCCCCGTCACCACGTGCACCCCGTCGTCCCACGAAGAATCCGGCGGCTCCCGATCCACCGCAGTCACCGCCACCCCCCGCCCCCGCAAGGCAGCCACCACACCCCGCCCAATAAACCCCGAGGCCCCAGTGACCAACACACGCTCGTCCATGCCCCTCAACCTACCCACACCCATCCACCCGCGACCACGCCTCCACCGCACCGACGACCGCCCGCACACACCTCGTCACTCAGCGCCCGTACCATCCGGAGCCGGCACCGCCTCCTCCGGATAAAGCTCATGCCACAACCAAGCCAGGAACTCGTCGTCGCTGTCCCACTCGTCGTACTCCGCCGCCGTGATGATCGCCTTCGGGTGCAGACCTTCCCGATCACCCCTCAACAGCCGGCTCAGTTCGTCCTTGAAGGTGGCCATGCCGGCGTCTGCCGGATCGCCCAGCCTCGCCCGGCTGAGCAGGAACTCGAAGTTGTCGTGGTGGATCTCGGGACTGTAGTACTTCTCCAAGTACCTCAGCAGCGTCCCGAACGGCACGGACTTGTCGTCGAGCCAATACCTCTCGATCAACGGCATATCTCTCGTCCTCCTAGTTCTCAGGTGCCGGTGGCTCAACGAACAGGGTGCCGATCTCGTAACCCTTGTCATTGGGCTTGAAGCGAATTACGGCGTGACCGCCCTCGAACGACTCGATGCGCTCGGACCGTGGCTCAGGGATATTGCTGAGGTCCCCGCCCTGCGCGTGGGCCTGGAGCCATTCCTTGCGGCTCTGCATCGCCTCAGGACCACCTTCCAGCCGATAACCCGAGCAGAACTTGTGGCCGTCAGGTCCAAGAAGCTCTGCAATGGGAACCTTGACTGTGTCCGGCGGCTCGATGGTCGATCCGAGCGGCGTGGCCAAGGCAGATTGCACTTCCGGGAGCTCCACCGCAGCAGCAAATGCCGCGGCAAATGCCGTTGCGTCGTGGATCCGAGTGGCCTCCCAACTACAGCGGTGCATCTTGTTCGGCTTCAGCCCATCGACACCAGCTTCACGCTTGACGGTATCCGTTTGGGCGGGATCTTGGAGACGAGCGACTCGGTCGGCGTAGAGCTGATCGTCGCCCATTGGGCCGTGGCGGATGTGGGCGTGGCCGGAGCCTTGGTCGATGGCGGAGAAGATGCGTTGGACGGCCGGCGAGGCATCGGTTGCGGGTTCGAGCCACGGATGATCGTCTTTGTTCTTGGCGATGTACTCCTCGGCGCCCTCGTACTCGAGACCGCGTCTGGTGTCGGGGTCCATCGAGTCGACGGCGTCCGTGTCGAGCGATTGAGCGGACTCCGGCAGCGGACCGGGTGGCAATCCGGCCTCAGACGTATCCCACCGCTTGTCCAGCTCGGCCAGCCGGGCTGCGACGTCGGGTTCGGCAACTGACTCGGGCTCGTCGGCGCCGTCGGGGAGCTGAGCAACATCTGGCTCATCGGTTCCGGCAGTCTCAGTGTCGCCAGCTTCAACAGTCACAGCTTCTGCCTCGCCCGAAGGTGCGGTGGGCGGGTCGACTCGGGGGTGCGATGGCTCGTCTGTCGCTGGTGTCGTCTGCTGAGCGTCGACGACTGGTTCCGGTTCCTGCTTACTGACGTACTGGAGACGGGACAGCGTGTCGTCGTGGTGCATGTGGGCGCGGAGCTCGGGCGGGTACGACGCGAACGGATCTTCCTGCTCTACACGGGAGTCAGCCGTTCGATCAGTCGATGAGGAGTTCGACTCCACTGCTTGCTCCGATGCGCGAGCCTCGTACGCCGGCCGCTCGGACCGGTCCGGCTCGGGCTCAGGGCGCGGGCGGTCTGGCTCCGAGCGTGTTGCCTCGGGGAGGCCAGGCGTCTCGTCCCCGACCGATGCGGTGTCATGGTCCGGCGTACTGGTGATCGCCTCCGGGGGCGGCGGGGAGGCGACGTCGGACTGCTCGACGTTGCGACGGCCTGGCCTATCCATGGCGATTGGTCGCCTTCGCGAGTACGTCGATCGCGTGGGCGTACTTGGCGCGCAGTCGCTGCCGGGTCGCCTCGTCAAGTTGGCCGAGGCGCTCGGGGCTGCTGTTGTGCTGGATGTCCGCGCGTTTGACCAGAACGGCACTCGGAGTCTGAACGAGTCGGGTCAGGTAGGCGACGTGAGACTCGTCGGGCCGGCGCGTGAGGGCATCCACCATCTCCACGACGGAATCCGGCACGCCCAGGTCGTCGAGCTGAGCGAGCGTGGAGTCGGTGTCTTCGACCGTGTCGTGAAGCAGCGCCGCGATCTGCTGGTGTGGAGTTGCACCGTTGGCACGGGCAATGGCAGCAGCACCGCGGACATGAGCGACATATGGTGAGCCGCTCTTGTCGACCTGCTCGCGATGGAGAGCCGCCGCGAGCTTGTCTGCGGTCTCGATCGTCTCGACGGGACCACCAAGATAGGAGTAGGCGTCTGCCCAGGCGGTGAACAGCGCCCCGAGCCGATCGTCCACAGGCGCCAGCGGCACGAAGTGCTCAACCGTCTCGGCGTAGTACGAGCGCTGTTTCGCCACGCGGGGATGCGTGTGCAGTCGCTGGACATTGCTGTAACGATCCGAGAGCTTCAAGAGCAGTACGTCGGGCGACGCGTAGGCGAGCCTGCCGAGGTACGCCGTACGCACGGCATCCTTCGATTCGCCCGCACCGACCTCCGGAATCGTGACGGCGTCGACCAATCTCGCCGTACCTTCACTGAACCTCGCTACGAGATCAGCCCGGTTCCCAGCGGTGTCCTCCACCACGTCGTGCAACAGCCCAGCCCGCAACAGGTCGACGTCCTTCACCTCGAGCCCGGTCGCCAGCACCTGCAGAACCTGCAGCAGATGCTGCCAGTAGGGCTCGCCGGCCGGCCTGCACTGTCCGTCGTGCCACTCGACCGCGGCCGCGAACGCCACACCGAGCTCGCTGACGGCCTTCTCGGGTAGGCGTTCCAACAGATCGGTCTCGGCAGCTGTCCAATCGCTCCATCCGGGAAAGACCCGCACGCCGGTCATGAAAGTGGACCGTCTGCTGTGGTTGCCAGCCGAAAGGTGTGGTGATGCCAGTTGTCGGGGACACGCAGGAAACGGGCGGCATCGACGAGTCCCGTGAGCGGGTCGGCCGCACCGGAAAGACTTTCGATCGCTGCCGCCAGCCGGCCTCCGCCCCACAGAAGGTCTGCCGCCGGCAGCCGGCTGCTCGGACGAAGCGCGTAGCTCAAGAGTTGCTCCTGGATCGTCGAGCCGGTCAGCGCGAGACCGCGATCGCGCCACGAAGTAGTCAGTGGGTGCGGTCGGTCGCGTGGACCGGACCAAGAGTGGAGAGTCTCTGCGATGTCAGCGAAGCGGTAGCGGCCTGCCTGCCACCGCGTCTCCGAGGCGACCGAACAGGCCGGAGCGTCCCCCACCAGGGATCGTGTGACGACGGGCGCAAGATGCTCCGCCAACGTCTGCGGTGCATAGTCCGCCCGGATGAGATGAGACCGACCAGCGACCGCCTGTGTGACGGCCTCAGCGACGACACACCCGCGGACACGCGCGGGCAGATCGGCCGGGAGACTAGCGGCGATGGGCACCGGACGGGCCAGTCCCGCGACGTGGGCGATCGTCAGCAGTTCGACGTACACCGTCAATCGGGGGTTGTTGCTCAGCACGGCGGCTGCGGAGCCGATCTCGCGAATGCTGCAGGGCGTCTCCCGGCACGACGGTCCGCAGGCGGGGGTGCGGGTGGTTGTGGTGGCGATGGTTGGGGGGTATGGGGCGCGGCGTTCTTTGAGTTCGCCGTGGGGGACTTTGAGGAGGACGGGGCGGTCCATGCCGTCGGTGAAGGTGGCGGCTTGGCCGGGTGGGAGGGAGACGACGGCTCGGGACTGGGGGTCGTCGAGGTTCATGGTGGCGCCGACGGTTTCGCGGTCGTCGGCGGCGGGGAGGCGGTGCAGGATCTTCAGGGCGGAGTTCTTGACGACGTCGGGGATGACCTTGCTGGGGATCTGTTCGGCGATCACCAGGCCCTCGCCGTACGCGCGGATCTCGGCGAGCAGGCCGGCGAACATCTCCACGGCGTGGCCGGCGGTGCCGTCGGTGGTTGCCTTGAGCAAGCGGTGGGCCTCTTCGACGACCGTGACGTGGCGCAGGCCGGTCGGCGTCGTACGGCGGACGCGGAGGTGTTCGATCAGGCGGATCAGGACGACGCCCATGCAGAACGCCTTGTCCTGGTCGTCGCCGACGTCTTCGAATTCGAGGACGACGTTCCGGCTGAGGAGGTCGCCGACGTCCAGCGGGTGTCCGCCGCCGAGGAAGCGGCCGGGTGTCCCGAGGAGGAGCGAGGTGAGGCGGACGTCGACGAAGCCGCGGACGTCAGCGGCGAGCTCGGCGCCGTACCCGATGTCGTCGACCACTGCGCGCGCGGTGGTTTGCAGGTCGGCGAGCGTTGGGTACTGCGGGGCGCCTGCCGGCTCGCTCAACGCCAGGTCCCAGCCGTACGACGTGTAGCACCGGGTCAACGCCTGACTCAGCACTTGCGGGAACGGCTCGTTGGCCTCGAAGGCGGCGAGGAACAGTGCGCGGACGAGATCCAGATGCGTCTGCAGCGGGAAGCCGGGCTCGGGTTCGAGCGGGTTCAGGCTGAGCGGTACGGCGTCCGGGTCGCCCAGGCGGATGACCGCGACCGATGAATCGCTGCCGAGGCGGCCGGCCATTCCGGCGTACTCCGCCTTCGCCGGCTCGATCACCAGCCAGGGCACCGACGCCGCGGACAGACCTTCGAGGAGGTGCCGGATCGTTTGCGACTTGCCTGAGCCGGTGGCGCCGGCGACGAACGCGTGCCGGTTCAGCGTGTCGGTCGAGACCGTCATCGTGGACACGACCCGGCCGGCGGTGTCGATGACGTCGCCGAGCGGGATGCCGTCAGCAGGTGTCTCCGGCGTCAGATCGAAGCGCACTTGCTCAACAGCACGAACGCCGGCGATCTCGCGCACGGGAGGCCGAGCGATCGCCGCCAACACCTCACCGGTCGCCGGGAAGGATGCCGTCGGCTGGGTGGTGGTTGCCGTCAGGTTGTACGGCGTGGAGTGCAGGTCGGCTGCACCGGCCAAGGTCTGTGCAACCAACCGCGCTGTGGATTCGTCGAGGCCACCGGCGAGAATCTCAACTGTCCACAGGCCGCCCTGGGCTGTGGAGAAGTCGCGGTAACGCGCTCGGTTGCGTTCGAGTTCGAGGGCCTCGCGGCCGGAGATCTTCTCGCGGTCGAGCCCGATCGTCATCCGCAAATGCAGATCGTCGAGCAGCTCCGCCTGCTCCTCGCCGACGACCGGCGCGGCCCGGATCAGCCACGCGAACGGGGCATCCGGCAAGACCTCGACCAGATCCTCCAGCGTTCCGGCCGGCTCGATCTCCGCCTCGGGGAGGGCACTGAGTACGTCGTGCGCGCCGTCGACCGCCACCCAATTCGAGAACTCGGCGTCTGGCGCAGCGACCGCTCGAGCCCCGGCTGGATAGGCGACCCCGCCCGTCGCGTCCGGCTCGATCCCCACCCGTATCTCGATCGGCCCGTTCGCGACCGTGCGCGTCCAGCAACAACTGAACGGCCGGCCCGCCGACGCCTGCAACCTCAGGGTCGGCAGCAGCCCGCGCCGCAGTCCGGTCAGCCGTTGGGTCACCTCTGAACCGATGAGCGGTACTTCGGTGATCCGCCAGCGCGGGATCATGAAGCGCCCAGGCGCGGGTCGCAATCGCCGAGTCGAGGGCTGGCCGGGTCGAGCGGGTCCACCATCACGAACGCGGTCGGCGACAACCCTTGCAGGACCGTCGGCTCGACCGAGAACTCGTATGTGCGCTGGTACCCGACCGAGGTGCTCTCGTTGGTCCCCGTGGACGTCGAGGTCGACGTCGACTCGGACCACGACGTACCGCCGGTGGTGCTCGACGAGTAGTTCTCGCCGCTGCTCTTGCTGCCGCCTCGGTGCCGTCGGCTGAAGAGCAATCCGAAGGTGGCCTGCCGGCTGTCCGACGTTTGCGTGCCGAGGGACTCGCTCGTCGAGGCGTTGTTGCTGCGGCTCGTGCTGTCGGAAGTCGACTCCGACGTGTTCGTCCCGTGCGAATACGTGAACTGGCTCGCCACCAGCCGATGCTGCCGCCCGATGAAGGTCGCGGCCTGCTCGGCCTCCTTCGCGTTGCCGAGCCGCATGAACAGTACGGCGTCCCCGCCGCCGAGCAACTCGACCGCGCTGTCCCGCAGATGCGCGAACAGCAGCACCAGCCGCAGACCGTTCCGCCGGCAGAGACTGTCGAAACGCTCGAGCTCCGGTCGCGCCAGCGCATCCGCACCCGCGATCAGCACGATCCGCTCGCCGCGCCCGGACAGCTCGCCACGCTGAATCCGGACCATCGTGATCTGGAACAACAGGTGCCGCAGCAACGATGCGGTCAGCTCGGACTCACGATGCGACAGCTGCACTACCCGCAACGAGATGTCCGGCCCGTCCATCGCGAGATCACCGCTGACGGACGCCAACCGCTTCACGCCCGCGGCCAGCCGGAACAACCGCGCCTCCGCGGACCGGCGCGCCGACTCGCTCAACAGATCGGTCGACGCCGCGAACTCGCCCCGCGATAGCTCCCCGCGCTGATCCGGCGTGAGCTGACGCTGCAGAACCTGGAACGCCAGATGCAGCCGCGAGAACGTCACCGGCGCGTCCGTCAGACACTCCACGACCTGCTGCACCAACGCCGCATCCACACCGCGCGACTCGGACTGCTCGGGCTCGGCTCCACGCAGCCCTTCCGCGATCACCACACCGATCTCGTCAGCGCTCAGACCGTCGAGCAGGTTCGGCGACGTGTCCGTGGACGGCACCACGGTCGCCTGGATCGGTGCGCCGTACTCCTCGGCCATGCGACGCAGCGGCTCCACCACCGCGTCCTGCGTGAGGTCGAGGACGGTCAGCCGCCCGCCGGCGCTCATCAGCGAGCTGCCCATCGCCAGCACCGCGGCTCGCCAACCTGCGGCGGTCCCGCCGTACAGATCGACGCGCTCCTTGGTCGCCGGACCGACAGGCACCCACGGACGCGTCGCGGCGACCTGGGAGGTCTTGGTCCGCTCCTGCTCGCTCCGTTCGAACTGCCAGGCCTGTACGTCGTGCTCGAACTCGTCCATCGTGTCGATGCATTCTTCGAGCCACCGTTGATGCTCAGCAGCCGCCGCCCGCCGCAACTGCTCCGGCCACCCCCACCGCAGCCAGGCAAGCCCGAGCGTGACCGCCGCGGGTACCAGCGCCAACAGCGGCTGTACGACGACGCCCACCACAACCGTCAGTACGGCGCCCCCGACCACCGCCCACACCAGGACCGGGCTGAGCCGCGTCACCGTCGCCCGCCGGCTCTCGAGCTTGGCGAGCTCCGACGGCGGCGGTACGGCGGGAACAGGCGGCTCCTGGTGCTCGACGACCACGACCTCCCGGCCCCGGTACTCCCAGCCCCACTGCTCGGTCTGCCGCGTCGCGACCCTCGTCTCAGTCATGCGATGTCGTTCCGTACGCCGTTCAGCCGCTCGAGCATCACGCCGCGCGCGAGGTCCGCCAGCGCGGCCTCAGCCTCGTCTGCGATCGCACCGGCGCGCTCCGCACTCGTGTCCCGGAGCGCGTCGTCGGCGGAGGTGAACCGACGACGGCAGCCCGCGCAGTGCGTCGCGGACATGTCGGACCACGACCCGCAGTTCGCGCACCGGCGTGCCTCCAGCAACTGCTGCGCACGGGTCAGCCGCTGCCGCTCTGCCAGCGCCCGCTGCCAGCGCTGTTGAGCCTGCGGCAGGTACTCCACCAGTTGCTGATCCGTGAAGGTCTTGCCGCCGCTGCCCAGGACCGCTGACGTCAGCCGGGCCATCGCGTCACGGTGCACGGCCAGGGTCTTCCCGACCGGCCCGGCGGTCACCAGCAGCGGGAACCACCCGAGCGTCTGCAACCGCAGAACGGCGAGCCCCTTGGTCCACTGCAACGACAGCGTCGACGGCGGCTCCTCGTCCCGGATCCATCCGGCCGGGCGGAGCGCCATCTCGAACAAGGCACGCTGCGGGTTGTCGAGCGCGGCGTGCGGCAGCAGGAGGTGGGTGTGCTGCCGACGGACGAGCTTGGCTCGTTCCACAGCCACACATCCTCCCGAGATCGCGACGTGGCGGCGCCGGGACCGGCACCGCGCAAGGTAACTGTAGTTACCGCCTGTGCCTGTCGCACCACGATCGCGTTGCCACTTGTGGAAAACTCCCGGCCACGAGGCGAACCGACTGCGACGAGGTCTTGACCCGGAGTGATCGGCGGGAGACGATCACGGCCGGGCGCGGGCTGACAACCTTGTCATCGGGGCCGCGGACCCACACCGGCGGACGGGGGCGTCCCGTGGTGCCGGCCGTGTGCAAGGAGCGTAGATGGATCTCCGCCGCCCCCTGGGGCTCGTCGCGTCTCTCGGGTTAGTTGTGACAATGTCGTCTGCCATGACGCCAGCACATGCCGTCCCCTCCTCCGCGCAGGAGGTCGTCAGCGGCTCGTCGTACTTCACCTCGTTCGAGCCCGGGCAGCCGCAGCCGGGTTACACCGACGCGGTCGAAACCGGACCGGACGGGAAGCCGCGCACCGACGGTGTCCGCGGCCCGACGCCGACCGGGATCGGCGGCAGCGAGATGGACAAGGTCACCAAGGTGACCGCCAGCGGTGAGAACACCGGCGGCGGCGAGATCGCCAGCAACGCCGCGGACGGTGACAAGTTCACCAAGTGGCTGGTGTTCCAGCCGACCGGCTGGCTGGTCTACCAGACCTCGGCCCCGGTGGTGATCAAGAAGTACGCGCTGACCTCGGCGAACGACGCCGACGGTCGCGACCCGAAGAACTGGACCGTGTCCGGCTCGAACGACGGCACCACCTGGACCACGCTGGACACCCAGACGAACCAGAGCTTCGAGAACCGCTTCCAGACCAGGGAGTACAGCTTCGCCAACACCACGGCGTACACGTACTTCAAGCTGGACGTCACGCTGAACCACGGCGAGAACATCGTCCAGCTCGCCGACTGGTACCTCTCGAACGGCGACCCGCTGCCGCCGCCCGGACCGGTCGCGGAGTCGCGGCTGGACTCCGGCCCGACCAGCGCCTACAACGCCCGCGCCCGCGTCGGCTTCACCGGCGTCAAGTCCTTCCGGTACGCCGGTCATCAGGACAGCAAGGGTCGTGGTTACACCTGGAACAAGATCTCCGACGTCGACCTGTTGGTGGGTAAGGACACCCGTCTCTCGTACAAGATCTTCCCCGAGCACGTCGAAGGCGACCTGAGCTATCCGAGCACGTACGCCGCGCTCGACCTCGCGTTCTCCGACGGCACCTATCTGAGCGACCTGAAGGCGAAGGACCACCACGGGTTCGAGCTCAGCCCGCGCGGCCAGGGCGACTCGAAGGCGCTGTCCACGAACCAGTGGAACAACGTCGAGGCCGACCTCGGCGCGGTGGCCGCCGGCAAGACGATCACCCGGATCCTGGTCGGGTACGACAAGCCGTCCGGCCCCGCCGACTTCCGCGGCTGGCTCGACGACATCCGGATCGCCGCCGCGATCAACCCGGACCTGGCCGCCCAGAAGACCGCGGCCAAGCACCCGTCGGACCTGGCGCTGACCACCCGCGGGACGAACGCCACCGGCGGTTTCTCGCGCGGCAACAACTTCCCGGCGACCGCCGTACCGCGCGGCTTCAACTTCTGGACGCCGGTCACGAACGCCGGCTCGACCTCCTGGCTGTACGACTACGCCAAGGGCAACAACGAGGCGAACAAGCCGACGATGCAGGCGTTGTCGATCAGCCACGAGCCGAGCCCGTGGATGGGTGACCGGCAGACGTTCCAGGTGATGCCGTCGACGGCCGACACCCCGACCGCGGATCGCAAGGCCCGCGCGTGGTCGTTCAGCCACGACAACGAGATCGCCCGGCCGTACTACTACGGCGTCACGTTCGACAACGGCAACGCGGCCGAGATCGCGCCGACCGACCACGCGGCGATGCTGCGGTTCAGCTTCCCCGCCGGGAAGGCGTCGCTGGTCTTCGACAACGTCAACAACAGCGGCGGTCTGACCCTCGACCCAGCGACCGGCGTGGTCACCGGGTACTCCGACATCAAGAGCGGACTGTCCAACGGCGCCGGCCGCCTGTTCGTGTACGGCGTCGTGGACCAGAAGGTCCTTGCCTCGGGCAAACTGTCCAACGGCGGCGGCGCGAACGTCGGCGGCTACTTCATGTTCGACGCCAAGACCACTCAAGTGCAGCTGCGGATGGCCACCTCGCTGATCGGTACTGCACAGGCTCGCAAGAATCTGGAGCTGGAGCTTCCCGAGGGCTCGAAGTTCAACCAGGTCAAGGACGCCGCGCAGGAGCAGTGGGACAAGAAGCTCAGCACGATCGAGGTCGAGGGCGCGACGGCCGACCAGCTGACCACGCTGTACTCGAACCTCTACCGGCTGTTCCTCTACCCGAACAACGGTTCCGAGAACACCGGTACGGCGTCGAAGCCGGTGATCACGTACGCGTCGCCGACCTCCCCCAAGGTCGGCACCGACACACCGACCACCACCGGCTCGAAGATCGTGGCCGGCCAGACCTACGTGAACAACGGGTTCTGGGACACGTACCGCACTGTGTGGCCGGCGTACTCGCTGTTCTCCCAGGACGACGCGGCGAGTCTGGTCAACGGGTTCGTCCAGCAGTACAAGGACGGCGGCTGGATCTCCCGCTGGTCGTCACCGGGGTACGCGAACCTGATGGTCGGTACGTCGTCCGACGTCGCCTTCGCGGACGCGTACCTGAAGGGGATCAAGGGGATCGACGTCCCGGCGATGTACGACGCGGCGGTGAAGAACGCGTCCGTCGTACCACCGTCGCAGAACGTCGGCCGCAAGGGCATGGACCTGTCCACGTTCAACGGCTACACGGCCAACACCACCGGTGAGGGCTTCAGCTGGTCAATGGACGGCTACATCAACGACTACGGCATCGCGAACCTGTCGAAGGCGCTTTACGACCAGGCGAAGCGGAACGACCCACGCAAGCAGGAGTACCTGGACAACTACAAGTACTTCCTGAACCGGGCCCGGAACTACGTCACGCTGTTCGACCCGACGGTCGGGTTCTTCCAGGGCAAGGGCCCGGACGGAGTCTGGGGCAACTCGCCGACCACGTTCGACCCGCAGGACTGGGGTCACGACTACACCGAGACGAACGCGTGGAACATGGCGTTCTCGACACCGCAGGACGGGGCCGGTCTGGCCGCGATCTACGGCGGCCGGGACGGTCTGGCGAAGAAGCTCGACGAGTTCTTCAGCACCCCCGAGGACGCGCTGCACCCCGGCGGGTACGGCGGCACGATCCACGAGATGCTCGAGGCCCGCGACGTCCGGATGGGTCAGTACGGGCACAGCAACCAGCCGTCGCACCACATCACCTACATGTACGACGTGGCCGGGCAGCCGTGGAAGACGCAGGAGAAGGTGCGTGAGGTGCTGTCCCGGTTGTACCTCGGGTCCGAGATCGGCCAGGGGTACCCGGGTGACGAGGACAACGGCGAGATGTCGTCGTGGTTCCTGTTCAGCTCGCTCGGCTTCTACCCGTTGCAGGTCGGTTCACCGTCGTACGCGATCGGTTCGCCGCTGTTCACCAAGGCGACGATCCGACTGGCCGGCGGCAAGAAGCTGGTGGTCAGCGCGCCGCAGAACTCCGCGAAGAACATCTACGTGAAGAGCGTCAAGGTCAACGGCAAGAACTGGACCTCGACCGCGCTGCCGCACGACCTGATCGCGAACGGCGGCAAGATCGAGTTCGAGATGACCGACCAGCCGACCAAGTGGGGCACCGGACGCAACGACGCCCCGCCGTCGATCACCACTCCGGGCGAGGACCCGATGACGTGGCGGGACTCCACCTCCGACACCGGCGCGGTGATCGGTGCGGGCGGTACGGACGTCTCGACGCTGATCGACAACGACTCGAAGACGCAGGTCACGCTGCCCGGCGCGCAGCCGACCGTCACGGTCGCCCTGCCGCAGGGCCGCCCGGTCGGCATGTACACGCTGACCAGCGGCGCAACCGGTACGGCGCCGTCCGCCTGGACGCTGGAAGGATCCAACGACGGTACGACGTGGACGACGGTGGACCGGCGTACCGATCAGAAATGGGCGTGGGCGTCGTACACCAGGTCCTTCAGTGTCGCGTCTCCCAAGGCGTACACGCAGTACCGCCTGGTGCTGACCCCGGCGGCGGGCGCTGACGGCGTCACGCTGTCCGAGATCGAGCTCCTGGGCACGCTGAAGGGCGTCGAGACCGGGACGCACCCGAGCGACAAGCGGGTCGCGGCGACCAAGCCGAGCCCGACCCCGTCCCAGTCGATCGACCGCAACTGGGGCTGACAGACGACGCGAGGGCGACGGCTGCTGCCGTCGCCCTCGATCGTGTCGCCGTGGAGCCTGCCCCTGAGAGGCTCCGCCGGATTCTTGGCGAATGAGGGGTGGCGGTCCCCGCCCGGACTGCCACCCCTTCTTCCCTATCGACGTCCGAACCCTCCCGAGGGTTGCCTTCGCCCAGAACTGTCCACATGCCGGACAAAGGCGGGCTCCAGGCCCCGGTTCTCCTCAGCCGGACCAGCGGCCGGTGAAGAAGGCGGCCGCCCAGATCGCGGCCAGTGGGATCGCCACGCCCAGGTACAGCCGGCCGAGCCACGGTTTGCGTCTGGACAGGACGGCCAGCCCGATCCACAGCGGCCACATCAGCAGGGTGGCGCGGGTGAGCGAGTAGATCCAGAACGACGTACAGAAGGCGCCCAGCGTGGCGGCGACCCAGGCCGCCTCGCCCCAGGAGCGGCGCCAGAACAGCCAGACCAGGAGGATCAGCCCGACGAAGAGGGCGACCAGCTCGGCGCGGAACATCCAGGTCCAGTCGCTGCGGTCCGCCGGGAAGTGGCCCGTGCTGGCGGCCTGAACGGTGTGCATCAGCGAGGTCCACGGCCAGGTGAACTCGCGCGCCCAGCCCTTCTCCTGCGCCTGCTGCCAGGCGAACCAGGACCCGTGAATCTGCTTCAGGTACGCCATGAAGCCGAGCACCGGTACGGCGGGCAACGCCAGCCAGGGCAGTGACAGCCAGTCCCGCTTCTTCGAGGTCAGGAACTCGACCAGCAACGCGAAGATCAGGAAGAGCCCGGACACCCGCACGGTCGACGCCAGCGCGACGAAGATCGCGGCGCGGGCCCAGCGCCCCTGCCGAGCGGCCAGCCAGCCCGGGAAGGCGAACGCACAGAACAGTGCCTCGGTGTACCCCGCGGCGAGAAACACCCCGACCGGAGCGCAGTACCAGATGACCGCGGCGTTCGGCCCGATACCTTTCAGCTCCGGGAACTCGTACTGCGCCAGTCGCGCGAGATAGACACCCGCGACCGCGCTGGCGACCGCCGACACCACGATGCCCGCGGCGACGTACCCGATGCCGGTGTAGCTGACCAGCCGCATCAGCGACGGGAACCCCGGGAAGAACGCGGCCAGCGGCGCACCGGACGGCTCGCCATGGTTGTAGCCGAACTCGGCGACCGCCTTCAGGTGCCAAACGTCCCACTGCAACCAGGCGCGCCAGACGTTCGGGTAATCACTGCCACGGTTGAACAGCAACGGCGCCGAAATCGACAGTAAGAACAGCCCGATCCGGGTGACCAGCCACCACCCGAGCACCTCCCGGGCCTGCGCGGTCGGCATCCACCGCTTCCAGCCGACCCCGTCCACCCGAGCCCGCCGAGCCCGCCCGGGCCTGGGCTCACCGACGGCCAAGCGCTCAAACACGCCCACACCACCGCACACCACAGTCCACCCGAGTCACGCCTCTATCGTCCCTCATCCCCGTGCCAGCCGGTCCGGCCCCGTCAACAAGAACGGCACCCCGGGTGGGGTGCCGTTCTGGTGGAGCTATTGGCCTCCGCCGGGTGTTCGCGGAGTGTCGGTGGGTTTGGTCGTCGCCCCGCCGGTCGGTAGTGACGGGAAGACCGGGGTCGTCGTCGGCTTCGTCGGCTTCGTCTTGGTCGGCTTGTCCGTCGGCGTGTTCGGGGGCGGCGTGTTGGGCGGCGGTGTGCTCGGCGGCGGGGTGCTCGGGGGCGGCGTGCTGGGCGGCGGGGTGTTCGTCGGCGTGTTCGTCGGCGGCGTGAACGTCGGGGTCGACGTGTCCTTGATCTGGTCCTTGTCCGGCTCCGCGAACTCCGCGTCGGGCACACCTTCGAGGGCCGACTTCATGAACGCCAGCCAGGTCTTCAGCGGCCAGTTGCCACCGAAGAACGCGGGGTCGTCGCTGTACGGGTCGAGGTCCGATTCACCAGTGGCGCCGGCCCGGTACAGCACCGACGTGGACACCTGCGGCGTGTAGCCCGTCCACCACGAGGTCAGCGTCGCGGAGCCCTCCTTACAGCCATCGCACGCCTTGTTCTTCGCACGGTCCTCAACGGCGACGCCACCCGCCGTACCGGTCTTGCCGGCGACCGCACGGTCCAGATCCTTGGCGCCCTCGCCGGTGCCCTTCTGAACCACGTTCTGCAGGGCGAAGTTCACCAGTTTGGCGATCTCCGGATCGAAGGCATCCTTCTGCTGCTTCAGCACCTGCGCGTCCGACCACAGCACCTTGCCGTCCGGGCCGCGGACTTCCTTGATCACGTGCAGTGGCGTGTACTTGCCGTCGGCAGCGAACGTCGCGTAGGCGTTCGCCATGTCGACCGGCGAGGCGTACGCGTCCGGGCCGAGCACGGTGGCCGGGGCTTTCCGGTCCTTCTCCAGTGTCTTCGTTGCCGGGACACCCGCCGCCTCGGCAGCGTCGACGACCTTGGAGGGCCCGTCCTCCATGGCGTTGTCGACCAGGTCGTAGAAGGCGGTGTTGATCGACTGCTCCGTCGCCTTCATCAGCGTGACGTCGCCGTAGTCGGTGCTGAGCTCGTTACCGAACTTCTGCCCTTGGACCACGATCGGACTGTCGCCTTGATAGACGTCCCAGAGCGACTTCCCTTGCTCGAGCGCCGCGGCCAACGCGAACGGCTTGAACGACGAACCCGGTCTGGCCTTCGTCGTCGCCCAGTTCAGCTGACTCTTCAGGAAGTCCGGTCCGCCGTACATCGCCAGCAACTGGCCCGTGCCGGGTTGCACCGCGGCCATCCCGACGTGCAGTCCGCCGGTCTTCTCCGGGTGCTCGTTCTTGGCGGCGAGCAGGATCTTCTTCTGCTGCTGGTAGTTGAACGTGGTGGTGACCTTCAGACCGCCACCGGTGATCGCGTCCTCGTCGAAGCCGAGGCGCACCAGCTCTTTGCGCGCCATGTCGAGCAGGAAGCCGTTCGGACCCCCGTAGCGGCTGCTCTTCTCCCTCGGGTTGAGCGTCGGCAGCTTGTTGGCGTACTGCTTCTCCTGGGCCGGGGTGATCGTGCCCATCTGCTGCATGCCGTCGAGCACGTACTTGTAGCGGTCGATGATCCGCTTCTTGGTCCGCGGATCGGGGTCATTGACGTCGAACAGGGTCGGGTTGTTCAGCACGGTCGCGAGCAGAGCCGACTCCGGAACGCTCAGCGTCTTCGGGTCAGACTTCTTGAAGTAGGCATCACCCGCGGCGGAGATGCCATACGCACCCTCACCGAAGTAGATCGTGTTCAGGTAGCCCTCGAGGGTCTTGCTCTTATCCTGCTGCCGGCCCAGCTTGGTGGCGATGAACAGTTCCTTGAACTTGCGGGAGACCGTCCGCTCCTGAGTCAGGTACATGACCTTGACGTACTGCTGGGTGATCGTCGAACCACCCTGCAGTTGCTCACCTCGCATGATGTTCACGCCGGCCCGGACCATGCCGGACGGGGAGATACCGGGGTTCGTCCAGAACGTGCGGTCCTCGGCGGCGATGACCGAGTCCTGCACCCACTTCGGGATCTGGGCGAGCGGCACCGTGTGCCGGTTCTGCTCGTAGAACGATCCCAGCGGGTTCCGCTGGTCGGCGTACGTCACCGTGGTGGTGTTGGTGGCGAACTCCTTGTTCGGGTCCGGGATCTTCGTCGTCTGGTACATGATGAAGAACGCCGCGCAGCCCGCGATGACGCCGAGGAAGAGGAGTGCGGCGAACCACCCGAGGACCCGCAGCGCCCAGTGCTTCTTGCGCCGGCGGGTCGGGGCGGCCTTTCTACGAGCTTCACTCACAGTGCAATCCTCGACGATCTCGCGGAAGTCATTGCCCCACAGACTACGGTGGGTGTGGTAACGGGCCCGAATCCGCTCCGGATCGTAGCAACGCCGGGTCTCCCAAGCGAAAAGTGGTCTACGGGCACCGGAGTACTGACCCTTTACAACGTTGCAAGGTTGGCCTTGGCTGACGACTGTGATCCGCCTCTCACTGCTCGCCGCCGGCCTCAGTCTGCTGGCCACGTCCGTCACCCACGCCGCGCCTGTGACCCACGCCGCGGCCCCGCCGGCCACCGGCTACGCCAACCCCGTCACCGCCGGGTACTCGGCCGACTTCCCGGACCCGTCGATGATCAAGGGCCGGGACGGCTGGTGGTACGCCTACTCGACCGGCGGTCCGTACGCGAAGGACGGGCACGACGGCGACTCGTACAAGATCGCCCGCTCCCGCGACCTGACGCACTGGGAGAAGGTGGGCTCGGTGTTCGGCGCGGACAACCGGCCGACCTGGGCCGACCCGACCAGCGGGTTCTGGGCTCCGGACATCCGCTACATCGACGGGAAGTACGTGCTGTACTTCACCGTCCACAACACCACGACCACGCCGGACAACTGGGACTACGCGATCGGTGCGGCGACCGCCCCGACGCCAGCAGGCCCGTGGACCGACTCCGGCGCACCTGTTGTCGCGCCACGGCCAGCGTCCGGTGGTGGATTCCAGTGGACCATCGACCCAGCCGAGTTCACGGACACGGACGGTACGCGGTACCTGTACTGGGGCAGTTACAACGGCGGCATCCACGCCGTACGACTGACCGCTGACGGACTGCGGACCGTCGGTGCCGTCACCGACGTGGCCCGCGACCGCTTCGAGGGTCCGTACGTCGTGAAGCGCGACGGGTACTACTACTTGTTCGGCTCCTCCTCGAACTGCTGCGCCGGCCCGACCACCGGGTACGCCGTCTTCGCCGGCCGATCCCGTAGTCCACTCGGGCCGTTCGTGGATCGACTCGGCAACGACCTGAACGCGTCTCGCACCGGAGGTACGCCGGTGGTCGCGTCGAACGGGAACCGCTGGGTCGGTACGGGGCACTCGTCGATCGTCACGGACCTGAGCGGTCAGCAGTGGTTCGCGTACCACGCGGTCGACCGGACGGACCCGTTCGTGACCAACTCCAACGGGTGGCTGCTCCGACCGATGCTGCTGGACCGCCTCGACTGGATCGACGGCTGGCCTGCCGTCAACGCCGGCGCCGGCCCGAGCGAGTCGAGCAAGGCCTCCCCAGTCACCACGTCGAGCGCCGTACCAGGCGACGTACGCGCTGAGGTTGACGTGACGGGATCCGGCCAAGGTGTGACCGCAGGCGGCGCGACTGCGGTCATCGACAACGGCCAGCTCCGACTGACGACAGCTACCGGTTTCACGCGGACCGCGCGTCTTCCACTGAATGTCCCAGGCACTGTCTCCTTGGAGGTCCGCGGTCACCAGGCGACAGCCGAGTTCAGCGAGGACCGACTCGGCGATGCCCTGTCCACCATCTCCGTTCCGGTCGCGCGGACCGGCGGTACTGCGAGCCCGGTCGGTGCAGCCGGCAACTTCTCGGTCGCACCTCTGTACAAGCCGGTCACGCGTGCTGCACCCACTCCTCGCATCGGTCAGGTCGACCAGCGGTACTCCGACGAGTTCACGCGCGGACTGGGCTCTGGCTGGACCTGGCGGAACACCAGTGCGGACGCCACGGTCAGCAACGGCGAACTGCAGTGGAAGACCGAGACGAACGACCTGACTGACAACAACACAGCAGCCAAGGCGTCTCTGCTGCTGCGTGATCAGCCGACTGGCGACTTCGTCGTGGAGACCAAGCTGAAGCTCGACGTCGGCACCGACACCGTGCGGAACTACCAGCAGGCCGGTCTGCTGGTCTATGTGGACGACGAGAACTGGATGCGGCTCGACCACGTTGCCGGTGGCACCGGCCGTTTCGTCGAGTTCGGCAAGCGGATGCGGTTCACTCCGGTCGGCGCTCCGTCTGTCGTCACGTTCGGCGGCGCGATGATCGGTCCGCCGGCCGAGACGACCTGGTTGCGGCTCGCGCACGACGTCGTACCGCAGACCGGTGAGCACCGGTACCGCGCTGCGTCCAGCACCGACAGGAAGCACTGGGTGTGGGGTGCGGCCTGGACGCTGCCCGCCGGTACGACGCCTCGGATCGGACTGGTGTCGCAGGGATCGTCAACGCAGACAGAAGCGCAGTACGGCAAGGCGACCGCGCAGTTCGACTACTTCCGGGTCATGAGGTGATGTGCGGCGCCAGTAGCGTCACGGCGATCAGTGCGGCGGGGAAGCAGGCCAGGAACATCGTGAACGTGTAGCCCATGATGTCCCGCGCCTTCAGGCCGAGGATGGCGAGCGTCGGCAGCATCCAGAACGGTTGCAGCAGATTGGCGCTCGCCTCCCCGAGGTCGTACACGACGACCATCCAGCCCGCGTCGACCTTGAGCTCGTTGGCAGCCTGCAGCACGTACGGCGCCTCGATGACCCACTTGCTGCCGCCACTCGGGACGAAGATGCCGAGCACGCACGAATAGATCGCGACGAGTGGCGGGAACAGGAACTGGTTGCTCGCGTGCACCAACCAGCCGGCCAGTCGCGCGGAGATCCCCGTGTAGGCGATCATCCCGAAGATCCCGCCGTACAAGGGGAACTGGAGCAGTACGCCGGCTGCCGCGGGAGCACCGTCACGCACCGCGCGCGCCATCCGCCACGGCCGCCAATGCAGCAGCAGTGCGAGCAGGAACAGGATCAGGTTGACCGTGTTGAGGTCCAGTGCGTTGAAGAAACTCTTCCCACTGAAGTAGCGGACCAGATAGACCGCACCGAGCAGAACGATCAGCAGACTGAACAGTGGTGAATGCTCCAACCAGTCACCAGGCCTCCGCGTCTCGCCCTCCTCCCGCTGACCGTTGTATGCCGATCCTCGGCCGATCAGCGGTTTGAGTTCGATCCCGATGTCGTCCGCGGTCCGCGCAGTGCCTTCTCCCGGGGCGATGAACCACGCCATCCCGACGCCGACGACGTACACGATCAGCGTCGCCACGAGCGCTTGCCAGGTGAAGATCGTGTCGCTGAGCGGGATCAGTCCACTCGCGTGGCCGCTTGCCTTGATGACTTCCTGCACCGGCGGCGGACTGCTGCTCGCACTCGCCACCTGCAACGCGGCCGAGCCGGACAGCCCCTGTGCCCACACAGTCCCGAGACCAAGGAACGCCATCGCACCCAGCGCGCGGTAATCCGCCTTCGGCACGTTCCGCGCCACTTCGCGCGCCAGGATCGCGGCGAAGATCAGACTGAACGCCCAGTTCAGGTACGACGCCAGCATCGCGATCGCGGCGACGAACGCGACCGCACTCCGTGGACTCTTCGGAATCCGCGCCAGTCGGGTGATCAGACGCGCGACCGGTCCGCTGGTCGCGACGGCGTACCCACCGATGATGATCATCGCCATCTGCAGGGTGAACGTGATCAGCGACCAGAACCCGATGCCCCAGGCGTCGACCAGCCCGAAGCCCTTGGTCGCGGCCGGGTCGTCGGGGCGCTTCAGCAGCGGTTCGCCGGTGAGCAGGCCGAACGCCAGCACCACGAACGTGCCGACCAGGACGAATCCGAACGCGTCCGGCAGCCATTTCTCGGTGAAGGCGGTGAACCGCAGCGCCAGCCGGGCGAGCGCCCCGTCGGTCTCGACATCGGACTTGGCGTGCTTGGCATGGACGTCGGCCATGACCCTCCGCTCCTGGACCACGACTCTGGGTTGTCATTCGATTAACGCAGATCGGCGCCTGACGTAACAGGTTTCTGGGCGCGGCGGCCCTTATAGCTGACAAACGCGGACTTTGTTAGGGCTTGTCCACAGGCCTGGCGTCTGCTTACAGTGGCGGTGCGATGTATCGAACCGATACATCAGGTCATGACAAACTAGGACCGAGGGAGGTGAGTCATGGGAAACCGCAGTGGTGTCCTGGAGCTCGCCGTACTCGGTCTGCTGCACGAAGCGCCGATGCACGGCTACGAGCTCCGCAAGCGCGTCAACGCCCAGTTCGGGTGGGGACGCGTGCTGTCGTTCGGTTCGCTCTACCCGTGCCTGAAAGCGATGCTTCGCAACGGGCTGATCACGGCCGACCCCGGGACGCCGGAGTCGGGTCGCAGGCCCAAGATCGTGTACACGATCACCGCCGACGGCAAGGACTACTTCGCGCACGCGATGCACGAGGCCGGCCCGTCGGCCTGGGAGGACGACACCTTCGGCGTCCGCTTCTCGTTCTTCGGCCGGACCGATCCGGCCACCCGGTTGCGCATCCTCGAGGGCCGCAAGGCCCGGATGGAGGAGCGGCTGGCCAACTTCCGGGCGGCGATGAGCCGGACGGCGGAGCGCGTCGATGCCTACACCCTCGAGCTGCAACGGCACGGCCTGGAGTCGGCCGAGCGCGAGGTCCGCTGGCTGTCCGAGTTGATCGA
Source organism: Kribbella sp. NPDC054772 (assembly GCF_053611945.1). Taxonomy (NCBI): domain Bacteria; kingdom Bacillati; phylum Actinomycetota; class Actinomycetes; order Propionibacteriales; family Kribbellaceae; genus Kribbella; species Kribbella sp. NPDC054772. Next base: position 178,420 of record NZ_JBSHBJ010000005.1, read on the forward strand.
CGGCGAGCGGCGGCACCAGCGGCCCCCTGACAAGCACCACCCGCCTACTCAAGGAGATTCCAGATGACCTCGATCCGCGTAGCGATCGTCGGCGTCGGCAACTGCGCAAGCTCGCTCGTCCAGGGCGTGCACTACTACCGCGACGCCAAGCCCGAGGAGCGCGTCCCGGGTCTGATGCACGTCCAGTTCGGCGACTACCACGTCCGCGACGTGCAGTTCGTGGCCGCGTTCGACGTCGACGGCAAGAAGGTCGGCCTGGACCTCGCCGACGCGATCGGTGCCAGCGAGAACAACACGATCAAGATCTGCGACGTGCCGCCGACCGGCGTCACCGTCCAGCGTGGTCACACCCTCGACGGCCTCGGCAAGTACTACCGGGAGACCATCACCGAGTCCGACGCGGACCCTGTCGACGTGGTCGCGGCGCTGCGCGAGGCGCAGGTCGACGTCCTGGTCTGCTACCTGCCGGTGGGTTCGGAGCAGGCGGCCAAGTTCTACGCGCAGTGCGCGATCGACGCGGGTGTCGCGTTCGTGAACGCGCTGCCGGTGTTCATCGCCGGCACCAAGGAGTGGGCGGACAAGTTCACCGCGGCCGGCGTGCCGATCGTCGGCGACGACATCAAGTCGCAGATCGGTGCCACCATCACGCACCGCGTGCTGACCAAGCTGTTCGAGGACCGCGGTGTCACCGTGGACCGCACGTACCAGCTGAACGTCGGCGGCAACATGGACTTCAAGAACATGCTCGAGCGCGAGCGCCTGGAGTCCAAGAAGATCAGCAAGACGCAGTCGGTCACCTCGCAGCTGCGCGACGAGATCGAGCCCCGCAACGTGCACATCGGCCCGTCGGACTACGTGGCCTGGCTGGACGACCGCAAGTGGGCGTTCATCCGGCTCGAGGGCCGCAACTTCGGCGACGTCCCGCTGTCGCTGGAGTACAAGCTCGAGGTCTGGGACTCGCCGAACTCGGCCGGCATCATCATCGACGCCATCCGCGCGGTCAAGATCGCCAAGGACCGCGGCATCGGCGGCCCGATCCTCTCCGCCTCTTCGTACTTCATGAAGTCGCCGCCGGAGCAGTACGCCGACGACGTCTGCCGCGACCTGGTGGAGAAGTTCATCCGCGGCGAGGTCGAGCGCTGACCTCGTTCTGACAGCACGCCGCCCCGCACCCCTCCCGGGTCGCGGGGCAGCGTGCCATCATGGCGCCGGATGACCGAGATCCGTGCGTACCGCGACTCCGACGCCCACAGCTGGCTACGCTGCCGCCTGCTCGGCTTCTTCGGCACCGAGTACTTCGACGACGTCGTGGTCGACCGCCCCACGTTCGAGAACCCCGCGTATCGCCTCGTCGCGGCCGAGGACGACACGGTCGTCGGGCTGATGGACGTCGAGATCTTCGAGGACCGGGCAACGATCGACGTGCTCGCCGTCCATCCGGATCATCAGCGGCGCGGGTTGGCGTCTCAGATGCTCGAGGCGGTGCTGCCTCGGCTGAAGGTCGGCGTACTGGATGCGTGGACGCGTGGGGATGCGTCGGCGAACGCTTGGTACCAGCGGTCGGGGTTCGTGGAGAGCTTCCGGTATCTGCATGTCTACAAGTCGTGGCAGGACGACTCGGACGGCTTTGAGGCGCCCGACGGGGTGGACAAAGTGGTGTCTGCGTTCATGCATGCGCCGATGTCGGCCGAGGCCTCGATGCGGGAGCGGTTCGAGCGGGTGCATGTCTGCCGGCAGTACGTCCGGGCGCTGTGACCATGCCGCTTCACGTCGGTTGTGCGCAGTGGACGCATCCCGCCTGGCCGCAGCCGGCTCGGGAGAAGCTGCGGTCGTACGCCTCGTGGTGCAATGCGGTCGAGAGCAACACCACGTTCTATGCGACGCCGTCCGTGTCCTCGGTGGCTTCCTGGGCTGCGCAGACACCGCCGGACTTCCGTTTCGTGGTGAAGCTGCCGCAGGTCATCAGCCATGAGCGACGACTGACCAACGTCGACGCGGAACTGCGCGAGTTCGTGAGCGCCGTCGAACCGCTCGGCCCGCGCAACCATGCCCTGTGGATCCAACTGCCGGCCGCGTTCTCCCCCACCGACCTCGGCACCCTCGCCGCCTTCCTGCACCACGCGCCCCGCGAGTTCCGGTACGCCGTCGAGGTCCGCCACCGTGCGTTCTTCGAGGACCCGGGCGCGGCCGCCAACCTGGAGCGCGTGCTGGCCCGCGCGAACGCAGAATGGGTGCCGTTCGACACGGGCACGCTGTTCGGTCGCCGCCCGACGAGCCTCGCCGAGCGCGACGCCTGGATGAAGAAGCCGCGGGTCGCCCGGCGGACCCGTGCGCTCACCGGCCACCCGATCGTGCGCTACATCGGCCGGGACTCTGTCCACGAAACCGTCGAAGGCTGGGCGTACCTCGTCGAACTCGTCGTGACCTGGCTGTCCGAAGGGCGCTCCCCGACGATCTTCCTGCACACCCCGGACAACGACGAGGCGCTCAACCTCGCGCGCCGCTTCCACGCGACTGTCGCCGCAGCGGTGCCCACACTGGCGCCGCTCCCCGAACCGGTCGCCACCGAGCCGCCGACGCTCTTCTAGTTATCCACAGCTCCAGAATCGGCCGCTGATTTCGTGGTCGATCTCCGTATGTTCTCCGCCGACTTCACACCTCGGGAGGACATCACATGGAGCACCCCAGCGGTACGACGCCGTACGCACCTGCCGGATCTGTCGCGACGGCCGCATCTGCCGCATCGGCCGGATCTGGCGCGCCTGTCGCCGCAGTCGCCGCAGTCGCGTCGGTCGCGCCCGTCGACGAGCGGCAGGCTCGGGCCGACTGGCTGATCACCGAGCTCGGGCGGCTCGCGGCCGACGCCGACGATCCGCACGACCAGGCCCGCTTCCGACGCACTGCCGACTCGCTCGTCCGGCTCGCGATCGCGTTCCGCTCGTGACCACCGCGACGACCGCACCCAGCCCTACCGTCCCGACCTCCGCCGCTGAACTCCTCGCCGCCAGCGGCGAGACCGCTCGCGTTCTTGCCGGGGCCGACCAGTCGGCGTGGAACGGGCGGATCGCCGAGGCACCCGCCGGTGTGCTCGGTCTGGCGCACTGGGACGGCACGCTCTATCTCGACCGCGAATCCATCCTCGATCCCATCCACCACCTGTACGAGCACGCCGGTGAGGATCACGCCATCCCCACCCTTGCCAGCTACCGGGAGTCCCTGGCCACACTGCTCCACGAACACGCCCACTTCCTCGGTCCGTCCGGCTCCACCCAGGAGTCGGCCCGCGAAGCCTTCCTCAAACCCGGCAGCCGGCAACTGGAGGAAGGCGTCACCGAAGCCTGGGCGCACGATCATCTCGACGAGTACATCCACCGACTAGGCATCGACAGAGTTGCTCCCGGCATCAATTCCGTCCAGGCGCCGGGGTACTACGCCGCGTTCGTGCCCGCTATCCGCAAGATCAGCGCCGACCTGGAGAACCGCAACGGCCTCCGCCGCGGCGAGGTCCTCGATCTCCTCAACCGTCAGACCGCTGACGGTCAGTTCCCCCTGCTGGTCGATCTCGTCTACAACTCCACCCGCCTCCCCGACCTGGAGCTGCCGCCTGGTGTCATCACCCGATCCCGCCTGGAAACCACCCTGCGTTCCGGCCTCACGCACCTCGAGGCCTACGAGCTCACCGCCCCCAGCTTCGCCACCGCCAAGTCCCTGTCCACCGCCGACCACATCCTCGACCACCTCGACCACGAGATCCGCTCCGCCGAATCCGCAGCCCTGTTCGGCCCAGACCCAAATGCTCTAGCTTTCCCACCACCCACGCGCCAGATGCTGACGCCCACTCGTCAAACCCCACCATCAGCTGAGCAGGTGCCACCCTCCGCCGGACACATCCCACCACCACACCACGCGGCCCTCACCGGCATCGCACCACCCACGGCAGCCCGCCCGGCCAACACCAACCTCCACCCCGCCCACAGCAACCCTCACGCCACGAGAGGAGGACTCCACCGAATCGCGTAGACCGCCCACGCCCACAGTCATCGCCGCTCGGACATGGCGAGCACGGTGACCGACGCGCGGCGGACGTGTGGCAGGCGGGGCGGACGCGTGGCCGACGCGCGGTGAAGGCGGTGGCCGAGGCCTGGGTGAGGACAGTGGTGGGTGCTTGGTGGGTGATGGGGCGGGTGGCTGGGCTTGGGCGTGGGTACGGTGGCGGCGCGGGGTGATGGAAGGAGTGCTGGATGGATTTGGTGAGTGAGAGTCGGGAGCTCCACGCAGGGCTTGTGGCGTTGCGGCGGGAGCTGCATCGCGAGCCCGAGGTCGGACTGGTGTTGCCGCAGACTCAGGCGAAGGTGATGGACGCGATAGCCGGCCTGCCGCTGGAGGTGACCACCGGGAACGAGGTGACCTCGGTGGTCGGGGTACTGCGCGGTGGTGCGCCCGGGCCGACGGTGTTGTTGCGCGGCGACATGGACGCGCTGCCTGTAGTCGAGGAGACCGGCCTCGAGTACGCCGCCGAGAACGGGAACATGCATGCCTGCGGCCACGATCTGCACACCACGGGTCTCGTCGGCGCCGCGCGGCTGCTGAGTGCGCATCGCGAGGAACTGCGCGGGAACGTGATCTTCATGTTCCAGCCAGGCGAGGAAGGGCTCGGCGGCGCCGGGTACATGCTGCGCGAAGGCCTGCTGGAAGCCACAGGTGACAAGCCGATCGCGGCGTACGCGCTGCATGTCTGGGCGCAGGCGGCGAAAGGCACGTTCCAGCTGCGACCTGGCACGATGATGGCCAGCTCGAACCAGCTGCACATCACCGTGCGTGGGAAGGGCGGCCACGGGTCGATGCCGGCGACAACGGTGGACCCAGTGCCTGTGGTGGCCGAGCTGGTGCTCGCGTTGCAGGCGTATGCGACCCGGCGGGTGAGCGTGTTCGACCCGGTCGTGATCACGGTGACGCAGTTGGAGGCCGGGGTCGCGATCAACGTCATCCCGAACACTGCCCGCCTCGGGGCGACCGTGCGCACGCTGTCCGACGCGATGCTCGACCAGCTGACCCGGGAGTTGCCGGTGCTGGCGGAGCAGATCGCGGCGGCGCACGGATGCACGGTCGACGCGCGACTCGACCCGCAGTACCCGGTGACCGTGAACGACGCGGGGCGGACGGAGGAGACCATCCAGTCGCTGTCCGGGCTGTTCGGAGCGGATCGGGTGGAGCGGTTGGCGAACCCGTTGATGGGTGCCGAGGACTTCTCGATGGTGCTGCGGAAGGTGCCGGGCACGTTCGCGATGTTCGGTGCACGTCCGGACGACGTTTCCGCAGCGGAGGCGCCGTCGAATCACTCCAGCATCGTCCGATTCGACGACGCGGTCCTGGCCGATCAGGCAGCCGCACTGGCACACCTCGCCACGGGGCACTTGCTGCCGACCTGAGCTGGTGCACGCAGCACGACGCTGAGCTAGTGGGGGCGCAGCACGACGGCTGCGCCCGCAAAGGATGAGCCTGTGGCGGGGGGGGGGGGCCGGGGACGTCCCGCCCCCCGGGGGCGGCGGGGGGGGTGCCGCGGGGGGGGGGGGCGCGCCAGCGGGACGGGCGGGGAGCGGGGGGAGTCCCCCCCCCCCCGCGCCCCCCCAAACGGTTCCGCTTGGGGCGGGCCGCCCCGACAAACCCCCCCCCCCCACAGGGGTCAGGAGGGCGAGATGCCGAGGGTGTAGGCGCCGCGACTGCCGTACGTCGAGTAGCCGGTGTTCAGCGGGTCGCCGTAGCCCACGTTGTCGATCCGCAGGTAGTACGTACCCGGCTGAAGGCTGCCGCTAACACTCGCGCCGAGGCCCGTCGGCGTACCGGCGTCGCTCTGTCCGGAGGCCGGGTCGTTGGAGGCAACGACGGCGCCAGAGCTGTCCAGTAGGTCCAGCTTGATGTCCAGGTTGCCACCGGTCGCGGCCGGGCTCGCCGTCGCGGTGTAGTTGCCAGCGGCACTGACATCGACGCGGTACACATCGGTGTCGTTCTCGGCGGCGATGATCCCCGACACCGGCGTACCGACGGTCAGCGCCGCAGCGTCGCCGACCGTGTCACCAGCCTCGTCAGCACGCAGTGCGAGACCGTGCGAGCCGACAACTGCGTAGTCGTCTTCCTTGTTGTTCGCGTCGGCGTACTCACCCTTGCTCCACTGGCTGATGCCGCGGTAGTACCCGACGCCCATGATCGGCGCCCAGGCGCCGTGCCCCTGGTAGTACCCGACCGTGGAGGTCCCGTCGTGACTGAGCCCAACGTTGTGGCCGGCTTCGTGCGATGCAGCCTCGGCGAGGTTCTTCGCACCAGTCCCGACACCCTTGGTGAACACCAACGCCGGCTGGTAGTAGTCGTGCTGGCTGGTGCTGTCGTAGACCCCGACATACGCGACGCCGCCACAACCACACCCGGACTGGTACCAGGTGTCCGGGTCGATCACCACGCGCGTTCCGTACTGCTCGTCCGACGCACCCGACCGGTCGATCGCGGACTGCGGCGGCTCCTGCGTCGTCACGTCCACGTCGAACGTCGCGTAGTCCTCCGCGACTCGCGCCCACACCTCGCGGACCACGTCCTGCTCGGCGGTGCTGAAGTTCGCCGGGTCACCATCGGTGTCGTACGCCGAGACGTTGACCGGGTCGACGCCCTTCGACGCGTTCCACGCAGTACCGGTGATGGTGTGACCGTTGAAGTCCAGGTAGATGACGCGGTTCGAGCCGGGTTTGCTGTGCAGCTCGAACGCCGGACCGGTGGCGCCGTCGACCGCGGAGCGCGCCCAGCGCGGCGAGACCTCGGGCGCCTTCTGCGCGGTGGTCAGACCGGGCTCGCGGAAGAACAGCTTGCTGTCGGCATCGAGCCACGCGGTCTTGTCGGTGGCCAGGATCTGTCGCAACTGGTCGCTCGGCAGGCCGTTGTGCGCGGCCACCTCGGCCAGCCGCGACTGGACCTTGCCGAGCGCCTGGCCACCGGCCAACGGCTGGGCCAGCAACTGGTCGATCGGCGTCTGCTGGGCATCGGCCTGGCCGCCGAGCGCGACGGCCAGCCCTCCGAAAACGACAGCACCAGCACACGCGAGTGCGCCGGTGCGGCGGAATGTGATCACTTCGGGTTCCTCCTCACGTCCCCCCGCGGGCGGGTCCCCCCAAAGACCCGGGGCCGTCGATCTCGGTGGGGGGCCGGCGGCGCGGGGGGGGGGGGGGGGG
>NZ_JBSHBJ010000005.1:185643-225811 GCF_053611945.1 Kribbella sp. NPDC054772
TGTGCCTCTCGCCGGCGCGCCCCCCCCCCCGCCCGGGGGGGCGGGCCCCCCCCCCGGCGGGGGGGGGCGGGGTGGGGGGGGCCGCCCCGCCCCCCGGGTGGCTCGGTGTCAGGCGGTGGTGACGCGCACCGTGTAGGCGCCGCGACTGCCGTACGTGGAGTAGCCGGTGTTGAGCGGATCGCCGTACCCGGTGTTCACGACCTTCAGGTAGTAGCGGCCGGCCGCGACCTGGCGGCTGATGCTCGCGCTCAACCCGGTCGCCGTCGCGGCGCTGGACTGCCCGGCCGCCGGGTTGGCCGTGGCGACGACGGCCCCGGAGGAGTTCAGCAACTGGAGCTTGATGTCCAGGTCGGCTCCCGTCGCCGCCGCGTTCGCCGCGAACTTGAACGTGCCGGCCTTCAGATCGATACGGAACACGTCGACGTCGGCGTCGCTCGCGTAGATGCCCTTCACGCTCGTGCCCAGCGTGAGCGCGGTCGCCGTACCGGTGCCGTTGCCGTGGTCGTCGGCCCGCAGCGCCAGCCCGTTCTGGCCGATCACCGCGATGTCGTCTTCCTTGTTGTTGGCACCCGAGTACTCGCCCTTGCTCCACTGGCTGATCGCCTTGGAGTAGCCGACGCCCATGATCGGCGCCCAGGCTCCGTGTCCGGCGTAGTACCCGACCGACGCCGTACCGTCGTGGCTGAGGCCGACGTTGTGGCCGGCCTCATGTGACGCGGCCTCGGCGAGGTTCTTCGCGCCGGTACCCACGCCCTTCGTGAAGACGAGCGCCGGCTGGTAGTACGAGTGCTTGCTGGTGTTGTCGTAGACGCCGACGTACGCGACCCCGCCGCATCCACAGCCCGACTGGTACCAGGTGCCCGGGTCGATCACCACGCGCGTCCCGTACTGCTGGTCGGTCGAGCCGCTCCGGTCGATCGCCGCGGCCGCCGGCTCCTGCGTGGTCACGTCCACGTCGAACGGCGCATAGTCCTCGGCCACCCGCGCCCAGACATCGTGTACGACGTCCTGCTCGGCCGTGCTCCAGTTACTGGTGTTCCCGTCGGTGTCGTACGCCGCGACCTTGACCGTGGCCGGCTTGCCGTTGGTGTTCCACGCCGTACCGGTGATCGTGTGGCCGGTGAAGTCGAGGTAGATGACCCGGTTGGAGCCGGGCTTGCTGTGCAGCTCGAAGGCGGGCCCGGTCGCGGCGGCGAGGGATTGCGTCGCCCAGCGCGGGGACGCCACGGCGGCGGACTTCAGCTCGCTGCCGGTGGCGACCGGCTCGCGGTAGAAGAGCTTGCCGGCCCGGTCCAGCCAGGCGGTCCGGTCGGTGGCCAGAATCTGGCGCAGGTTGTCGGCGGACAGCCGGTTCTGGTCGGCGACCTCGGCGATCCGGGACTGGACCCGGCCGAGCGCGGCCTGGCCCTGCAACTCCTGGCCGAGCAACTGGTCGATCGGAAGCGGAGCGGGCTGCTGGGCGTCGGCCTGGTTGCCGACGACCACGGCCAGCGCTCCGAGAGCGGCGACACCGGCGGCGGCGAGCGCGCCGATCCGGCGGGGGCGGGTGCGCATTTTTGGGGTCCTCCTCAGGGACTCCGGGAACTGACCTCACATCTCGTGCGTGGGCACGCACCCTCGGTAGCCTGCCGGAAAGTCCCTGCCGCTGTATAGATTCGTCTCGGGATTTAACGCCGACTTGGGAGGGGCTCCCGATGCGCTTCATGATGATCTTCAAGGCCAATGACGTCTCCGAATCCGGCGGGCTCCCGTCCGAGGAGAGCCTGACCGCGATGGGTCTGGTGATGGCCGAGATGGCGGAGAAGGGTGTTCTGCTCGCGGGCGACGGGCTGCTGCCGAGTTCGCACGGTTTCCGGATCCAGCTGGACGAGGGCAAGCGCCGGGTGGTCGACGGCCCGTTCACCGAGACCAAGGAGCTGATCGCCGGGTTCTGCCTGATCGAGGTGGCGTCCCGCGCGGAGGCGATGGAGTGGGGATGGCGCTGCATCGCGGCGGACGCGCTCGGCGCCGGCGACCGCGACTCGTCCGGGCTGCTGGAGATCCGGCCGGTGCCCACCGCCGACTACTTCGGTGACAACTACACCGCCGAGGCGCGCGACCGCAACGAGGACACGTTCCGGAGGGCCGCCGAGAACCTGGAGCAGTCTCAGAAGAGCAGCACCTGACGGATCGACGTACCGGCGGCGAGGTCGTCGAAGGCCCGGTTCAGGTCGTCGAGGCCGACCGTCGCGGTCAACAGGCGGTCGACCGGGAGCCGACCGGCCTGGTAGAGGGCGACGTACCGCGGGATGTCGCGGGACGGCACCGCCGAGCCGAGGTACGAGCCCTTCACGGTGCGCTCCTCCGCGACCAGGCTGACCGCGGGGATGCTGAACTCCTGCGACGGATGCGGCAGCCCGACCGTGACGGTGGTGCCGCCGCGGCGCGTCGCGGCGTACGCCTGCTCGAGCACCTTCGCGCTCCCGACGGTCTCGAAGGCATAGTCCGCCCCGCCCGCGGTCGCGTCCCGAATCTGCTCCACCGCGTCGGCGTCCCGAGCGTCGACGACGACAATCGCACCCAACTCGCGGGCCAGTGCGAGCTTCGACGGTACGACGTCCACCGCGACGATCGGATGCGCTCCGACGAGAACAGCGCCGAGCAACGCCGACAGCCCGACACCACCGAGGCCGAAGACCACCGCACTACGCCCGGCCCGGACCTGCGCCGTGTTCACCACGGCGCCGACGCCTGTCATCACGGCGCATCCGAAGAGCGCAGCGATCTCCGGTGGCAACGACGGATCGATCCTCACGGCCGACTGCGCTGAGACGACGGCGTGATCCGCAAACCCGGACACCCCGAGGTGATGGTGGACAACACCGGAAGCGCCTCCCGCGCGGAGGCGGCCGGCGCCCGACAGCAACGTCCCGGACGCGTTCGCGGCAGCGCCGGGCTCGCACAACGCCGCCCGCCCCTCGGCGCACGGCGCACACCCGCCGCAGGCCGGGACGAAAGCGCACGCGATCACGTCCCCCGGCGCGAACCCGGGCGCGGCCGACTCCACGACCTCGCCCGTCGCCTCGTGACCGAGCAGCATCGGCATCACTCGCGGCCGCGACCCGTCGATCACCGACAGGTCCGAATGACACAGTCCCGCCGCCCGGATCCGGACCAGCAACTCCCCCGGCCCCGGCGGCGCCAGCTCCACCTCTTCGACCCGCAGCGGCCGCGAGTCGGCGTACGGCGCCGGCAGGCCCATCTCCCGGAGTACGGCGCCGCGCACGATCATCCCGTGATCCCTTCGAGTGCCTCGCGGATCCGGTCCGGGACCGGCACCGGGCGGCGATCGTGCCGCCCGACGAAGACGTGCACGAACCGGCCGCTCGCGGCGGGCTCGTCGGAGCCCTCGCGGAACAGGCCGATCTCGTACCGCACGCTGGAGTTACCCAGCTGACCGCAGCGCAGGCCGGCGTCGACGACGCCGGGGAACTCGAGCGGCTGCTTGAACGTGCACTGCGAGTCGACGCACAACCCGATCACCTCGCCCCGGTGGATGTCGAGCCCACCGAGGCGGATCAGGAAGTCGTTGATGACCGTGTCGAAGAAGCTGTAGTACTCGACGTTGTTGACATGCCCGTAGACGTCGTTGTCCTTCCACCGCAACGTGATCGGCAGGTGGTGCGGATACGCGCTCCGGTCCATCCCGACAAACTACGGCTTGCGGCCGACACCGACCCAGAGGCTGCACATGATGTCGGTGAACTCACCCTTGTCGACCAGCTGCTGGGTCTCGTCGTCGGGGTACCAGCGGAACGGCGACACGACGCCCGGCTCGACCAGCTCGGTGCCGTCGAAGAAGCGGGTGACCTCTTCCTTGCTGCGCACCTGCGCGTCGCCACCGTCGGCCTTGTAGACGACCATCGCCCGCTCCCACAGCTCCGGCGCGAAGTCCGGCGTACAGTGCGAGAAGATCAGCAGCGAGCCTGGCGCGAGCGGCTCGACGAGCTGACGGACCAGGTCGTAGGGCTCCAGGGCGTCCGGCAGGTAGTGGAAGACGCCGACGATGCTGAGCGCGACCGGCTTGCTGAAGTCGATGAGCTGCTTGACCTCCTCGGAGCCGAGGATCGCCTGCGGGTCGGTGACGTCGGCCTCGAGGTAGGCGGTCTTGCCCTCGGGCTTGCTGACCAGGAGCGCGCGTGAGTGCGCGAGCACGATCGGGTCGTTGTCGGCGTACACCACGTGCGCCGCCGGAGTGATCTCCTGGACGACCTCGTGCAGGTTCGGGCTGGTGGGGATGCCGGTACCGACGTCGAGGAACTGGGTGATGCCCTGCTCGGCCGCGTACTTCGCGGCGCGGTGCATCCACATCCGGTTCGACAGGGCGGCGGTGCGGAAGCCCGGGAACGCCTGCAGCAGGTGCTCGGCCGCCTGCCGGTCCATCGCGAAGTTGTCCTTGCCGCCCAGGAAGTAGTCGTACACCCGGGCGCCGTGCGGGCGATCCAGCTTCAGCTGCTCGTACATCCGCGGGTCGACGTCGGCATCCTGCGATTCAGCCATGAATATCCCATCCGCGCTGCGGCTCAGAACTGAACAGTCATCGTAACCGGTGTGCAACGCACGGTGACACCGGCAGTTCGACACTACCGCTCCACGGAGCCACTGCCCTCAGCTCCGGCGCGTCTTCCGATGGCCTTTACAGAGGCTTGAATTCAGCACGCTTTTCGTACTGATTCCCGGGGCGACCAGACCCAGGCCGTGGTGGACTGTCTGCTAAACGCGAGGGGGCGACATGGGTGACGTGATCCAGGGGCGGCAGACAGCGGCGTACGACGGTGAGGTGGTCGTGTTCCTGATCGGGATGCGGGTCAACTCGGTGTTCAAGCCGCGCGAGTGGATGCCGGTACTGCGGGCGATGGGCCCGATGCTGCGGGAACTGATGAAGGACAAGGACAGCGGACTGCTCGGGTTCCGGACACTGCCGACGTGGCGTGGTGTCACGTTGATCCAGTACTGGGAGTCGGTGGAGAAACTGCAGGCGTTCGCGAACGACAACGGGCGGACGCACCGGCCGGCGTGGGTCGAGTACTTCCGCAACTCCTTCAAGGGCGGCGCGGTCGGGATCTGGCACGAGACGTACGTCGTTCCCGCCGGCCACACCGAGACGATCTACGGCAACATGCCACTCCTCGGCCTCGGCAGGGCGCGCGGTGTCGAGCCGGTCGGCCAACGCGGCGAGACCGCGGCGCAGCGCCTGCACCAAACGGACTAGTCACGCCTGCGGTTACAGTGCAGGCGTGCGGTTCATCCGGGACTTGTGGACGCTGCTGCAGCGGCGCGATTTCCGGCGGCTGTTCGCGGTACGGCTGACGTCGCAGTGTGGTGACGGGGTCTTCCAGGTCGCGCTGGCGTCGTACGTGCTGTTCTCACCGGAACGGGCGCCGGACGCGGCCGCGATCGCTGGTCTGTTCGCGGTCTCTCTGCTGCCGTACTCGATCCTCGGACCGTTCACCGGCGTACTGCTTGACCGCTGGTCCCGGCGCCAGATCCTGTTCGCCGCGAACCTGACCCGCGCCGCCCTGGTCATCGGGGTCGGCGCGCTGGTGGCGGTCGACAACGCGGGGGTGCCGTTCTACCTCGCCGTACTGCTCACTCTCGGCGTCAACCGGTTCCTGCTGTCCGGACTGTCCGCCGGGCTCCCCCACGTGGTCGAGCGCGACGAGCTGGTGATGGCCAACGCGGTCACGCCCACATCCGGTACGGCGCTCTTCCTCGTGGGCGGCGGGATCGGCGCAGGGGTGAAGCTGCTCGCCGACTCGGACCTGCTCGTCCTCGGCCTGACCGTCGTCATCTACACGGCCGCCGCGCTGCTCGCCCTCCGGCTGCGGCGTGACCAGCTCGGCCCGGACCTGAAGGGCGACGAGCCCGGCATTACCGAGGCGCTTCGGAGCATCGCGACCGGGCTGGTGGACGGCGCCCGGCATCTGCGCGAGCGCCGGCAGGCCGCGCTCGGTCTGGCCGCCATCGGCTCGCTGCGGTTCTTCTTCGGGCTGATGACGGTCTCGATGATCCTGCTGTACCGCAACTACTTCTACGGGCCCGGTCAGCTGGATCAAGCGTTCGGTGCACTCGCGATCGCGACCGGTGCGGTCGGCGCCGGGCTGTTCGTCGCCGCGCTCGTCACGCCGTGGGGCACTCGGGTGATGCAGCTGCGCCAGTGGATCACGGTGCTGTTCGTGGCCGCGGCGGTGGTGACCGCCGTACCGATCGGGCTGTACACCCAGCCCGCGCTGGTGATCGGTGGGTTCCTGGTCGGGTTCTGTGCGCAGGGCGTCAAGATCAGCGTCGACACCCTCGTGCAGACGGGTGTCGACGACGTGTACCGCGGCCGGGTGTTCGCGCTCTACGACATGATCTACAACGTCGGGCAGGTCTCCGCGGCTGCGATCGGCGCGGCGATCCTGCCCGACAACGGGAAGTCCTACCCGGCACTGGCGTTCATCGTGCTCGGTTTCGCAACCACCGCCCTGGTGTACGGGCGGCTCAGTTCACGTGCCGCGCAGCGCGGTGATGGGCTGGATGGCGGAGGCCTTCCAGGCGGGGTACGTGCCGGCGACCAGACCGATGAACGCACCCAGCAGGGGTGAACCGAACGCGAGGCGGTTGTCGAGGATCGGCGTCCAGTCCCGGATCCACGACACCCCGACGGTGAGCAGGACGCCGACCGCCGTACCGAGAAGTCCGCCGAGGAATCCGACGATCACGCTCTCCACCAGGAACTGGACGGCGATGTGTCTTCGGGCCGCGCCGAGTGCGCGGCGCAGGCCGATCTCCGAGATGCGTTCCAGCACGGACAGCAGCGTGACGTTGGCGATGCCGAGACCGCCGACCAGGAGCGCGACGGCGCCGAGCAGCAGGAACAGCGCGTTCAGGTCGGACTCGACACCCTTGCGTACGGCGCCCTGCTTCGGTGGCGCGTCGACGCGCAGCGTGCTCGGGTTGTTCGGCTGAATCGCGATCGGGGCCTGCTGGGCGATCAACTGCGCGGCGCCGACCGCGGTCCGGACCTCGAGCGCGTCCGGCGACTCGAGGTCGTACGCCTGACGCGCCGTACCGTTCGGCATGATCACCGCGTCGTTGAGTTCGGCGCGACCGCTGACCGAGTCGAGGATGCCGATCACCGTGTACGGCTCGTCGCCGATGAACACGGCCGGCTGCGAGTCGACCCGGTTGATCCCGAGGCGCTCGGCCGCATGCTTGCCGAGGACAACCACTTTGTCGGCGCGCTGGTCGTGACCGTCGTCGAAGAACCGCCCGGTCTTCAGCTGCGCGCGGACGGCGTCCCACAGTCCGGCTGAACCCGCCATCACCTGAAGCGCCTTTCCTGCACCGCTGTCCAGGCCCGTCACGTTCTGGACCAGGTCGTCGCCCACCTCCAGGTTGCTGACCGTGCCGACTGCCTCCACGCCGTTCAGGCGCTTGATCCGGTCCGGCGCATCCCACGGCAACTGCGTGGCCGCTTCTCCTTCCTGCCCGCCCTTGTCGTCCGGCTGCACGACCACCCGGGTCGCCGCTGCCAGGTCGAACCGCTGCGTGATCTGCCCGGCCGCGGTCTGCCCCAGCCCGACCGTCCCCACCAGCGCGGCAACGCCCAATACGGTGCCGAGCGTGGTGAGGATCAGTCGGGTGGGACGCGCGGCGACGCCCGCCAGCGCCTCGTCCAGCAAGTCCCGCACTGCGGGCCGGGATCTCCGGCGCAGCCCGGGGTGCGGGGACCGGCGGACGAGTCGGCGGCGCAGACCGCGCCGGGACGTGGACGGCCCGCCGGCGGGATCCGGGGGGCCTGCTTGGGTTACCACTGGAGAGTCCCGTCGACGATCCGGACCTGCCGCTGCGCCCGGCGGCTGACGTGAGCGTCGTGGGTGATGACGGCGAGCGTCATACCCTCGCCGTGCAGTTCGTCGAACACTTGCAGGATCGCCTCCGCGTTGGCACTGTCCAGGTTGCCGGTCGGCTCGTCGGCGAGCAGCAGACTCGGTTCGGCGACCAGCGCCCGCGCGATCGCGACCCGCTGCCGTTCACCGCCCGAGAGCGTGGTCGGCCCGAACTCCATCCGGTGCGCCAGCCCGACCCGCTCCAGTGCGACCCGTGCCCGCGCCATCCGCTCGCGCCGCGGAATCCCGACGTACACCATCGACAGTGCGACGTTCTCCAGGACGGTGCGGTGGTCGAGCAGGTGGAACGACTGGAAGACGAACCCGATCCGTTCCCCGCGCAGTACGGCGCGCCGCCGCTCGCGCAGGCTCATTGTGTCCACCCCGTCGAGCCGGTAGATCCCGTCGGTCGGGTTGTCGAGCAACCCGAGCAGATGCAGCAGCGTCGACTTCCCGGACCCGGACGGCCCCACGATCGACAGGTATTCCCCCTGCCCGATCGTCAGGTCGACCCCTTTGATCGCCCGTACTTCGGGCGGTCCCGGGAAGAACCGTCGGACGCCGATCATCTCGACCACCGGCGCGGGCAGCGCCACCGCGGTCGCGGTCATCGTCCGACCACCACTTGGTCGCCCTCGGACAGTTTCGCGTCGCCCTTCGGCGTGACCTGCGCGAACCCGTCGGCGGACAGCCCGACCGTGACCGGGACCAGCTCCACCTTCCCGTTCCGCAGTACCTCGACCCGCGACCCACCGTCCGACCCGGACGACACGGCAGCCACCGGTACGGCGAGGACCTTGCCGCTCGTGCTCTTCACCGGGATCGTCACGCGGACGTTCGCGTCCCGAAGCAGCGCCAACTGACTCGCGGTCAACGCGTTCGGTGCGACCACCACGTCGTACTGGTTCCCGTTCTTGGTGATCCGGAGGACCTTCGCGGCGATCGCCGTCCCGTCGAGGTCGAGTGACGCCACCAGGCCGGCCTTCAGTCGCTGCGCGGTCTCCGCGTCGACCTTCAGTACGACGACCAGGGACGCGCCGCTCGCCGACATCACCACGCCGTTGACGGTGCCGCCGCGCTCGACCTTCACGTCGTCGACACGGCGCGGCAGCGTCTTCACGTAGACGATCTCGGACACCGGAAGCGGGGTGCCGGCCTTGGTCTCGGCCTCGCCGCGCGCGTCCTGAGCTTCGGACAGGTTCTCCTTGGCGTCGTCCACCGCACCTTGCTGCACCGAGGTGTCCTTCGCCTTGGCGTCCTTGGCCGCCTTCAGCTGGGACTGCGCCTGCCGGAGCTGCTTCTTCGCCGCGTCGACCTGCTTCTTCGCGTGGTCGACGGCTTGTTTCAGCTGCGGGTCCGCTTCCGGAGCGTCGTACCCGGCCTTCTCGTAGAGCTGCTCGACCGCGGCCGAGGTGTTGAGGTCGTACTCGTCGTCGACGTCGCCCGGGTCGAACCCGAGCCGGTCAAGCGTCTGCTCCAGCTGCAGCACATCGGGCCCTTTGCTGCCCGGGGACAGCGTTCGGTACATCGGGAGTACGCCGGCCAGTCCGATCACCGGTCGACCGGTGATCTCCAGCAGCGCCTTGCCCTCGGTGATCGTCGACCCGACCGCCGGCACCTTCCCGGTCACGACCGGCGGTGTCGTCAACCCGCTGGTCTCGACGCGGATGTTCACCGCGCCGTCGAACGACGCGTCACCCCGCCCGACCACCTTGCTCGACAGCGCCTTCCTCGCCACCGGCACGGTGATCTGGGACGCCTTCGGTGCCGCGGTCTTCGCGGCCGCGTCCTCGGGCGAGGTGATCCGGCTGCCGGCGGCGACGCCGATCCCGAGCGAGACGGTCGCCACCGCGGACACCCCGACCAGCACCCGGCGACGGGACTTGGGCGAAGCGGTCACCGGTTCGCCATCTCGTCGCGGTACGCCTCGAGCTCGGCCTTGTGCTGGTCGACGAACTCCTTCTCGGCGTCGTACTGCACCTTCTTGTACGCCTCGTCGTACCCCGTGGCCTTGCACTTCTGATCGGCGGTGGCGAGGTCGATCTCGAACTTGCGCAGCTCGGACAGCTTCGCCGAGTCGACCTTGTCGAACGACGGCGGGCCGGTGACCGTCTTGCTCGGGCCACTGCCCTTCGCCGGCGGCTGGTTGCCGGTCAGCGCGTCCAGCTTCTGCTGCACCTGCTGGCGGGGGTCCTCGGGCTTTTTGAAGCCCGAGTGGCCGGCGTCGGCGAGACAGTCCGACCATGCACTGGTTGCGTCGACGACGCGCTGGTCGGAGTCGATCCGCTTCTGCAACGCCTGGATGTCCTTGAACAGGCTGTCGAACTTCTTGAAGGCCGCCTGCCGGTCCTCGCCCTTGCCGTAGACCTCCTCGACCGCCTTGCCGCGACAGCCGAGGTCCATCTGACCGCTTGAGCTCGGGCCGCTCCCCTGGACGACCACCGCGCCGTTGCCGGTCGCGTTCGGTCCGTTGAGCGCCTTGTCGTACGCCTTCTGCGCGGTCGGCGACAGCGCGTTGCGGATCTTGGTGTTCGGGTTCGAGTCGTCGTCACCGGCCTTGGACCAGTCGATCGTGCTGATGCCGTACCCGTACTGCTCGGCGAACTTGTCGGCCGGCAGGTTGAACGCGTCGCTGAACTTGCTCTTCGCGTTCTGCTCCGGCGGTACGGCGACGTACTCGAAGCCGGCCGTCTTCATACAGGCGGCGGTGGCGTCCTCGACCTTGCGCTGCTTGGCGAGCTCCTCGTCGCTCGGCTGCTGCGCGCCGCCGGCCCGCATCGCGACCCGGAACCCGGACCCGCCGGACGCACTGACGAAGCCGTCCCCCATGTACTCCGCGAGCGGGCTCTTGTCGCTCTTCTGGTCCCCGGACGCGACCGGCGCCTTGTCGTTGCCGCACCCGGCCAGCGTCAGGACGGCCAGTACGGCGAGAGTTGTTGCGGTTCGTGACGTCTTCATGGTGGTGGAGCGTGCCGTCGGCGCCGTGAAGAACCTGTGAAGGACCGGTTTGCACTTGATGCTCTCAGGCGATCTTCACAGGATTCTCATTCTCTTCAGGGACATTGAGGGCTATGCCAGCACGGATCCTCGTCGCCGAAGACGACCTGAAGCAGGCGGAGCTGATCCGGCGGTACCTCGAGCGGGAGGGGCACCTGACTGTCGTCGTGCACGACGGGCGGGCCGCGATCGACGAGGCCCGCCGGCGGAGCCCGGACCTGCTGGTTCTCGACGTGATGATGCCCAAGGTCGACGGTCTGGACGTCTGCCGGGTACTGCGGGCCGACCCGGACAACGGTCTCGAGGTCCCGATCATCATGCTGACCGCCCGCTCCACCGAGGAAGACCTGTTGCTCGGGCTCGATCTGGGCGCGGACGACTATCTGACCAAGCCGTACAACCCCCGCGAACTGGTCGCCCGGGTCCGGACGGTCCTGCGCCGGACCCGGATCCGCGCCGAGGGCGAGGTCTACCGGGTCGGCGAACTGGAGATCGACCCGGGCCGGCACGAGGTCCGGCTGGCCGGGACGCTGATCGAGCTGACCCCGGCCGAGTTCAAGATTCTCGCCTGCCTGGCCGCCTCTCCCGGCCGGGCGTTCTCGCGGCAACAATTGCTCGAGCACGCGTTCGGCTTCGACCACTACGTGTTCGACCGGACGATCGACGTCCATGTGATGAACCTGCGCAAGAAGATCGAGCCGTCACCAGGCGCACCGGCGTACCTCAAGACCGTGTACGGCGTGGGGTACAAGCTCGCGGACAAGGTGGTGGCGCGCAATGCGTCGTAGCGTGCTGGTCCGGTTCCTCGGACTGTCGCTCGCGGTCGCGCTCGGGGCCGTCATCGCGACCGCGGTGATCGCGACGTACAGCACCTCGGAGAAACTGCAGGGCGAGATCGACGCGAATACCGGCCAGCTGCAGGTCGACGGCGAGATCTACGGCGAGTTGTCGCGATACGCCTCGGACCATCCGACCTGGTCGGGAGTCGACAAACTGGTGCACGACCTGGCCGACAAGCTCGGACGCCGGGTCGCGGTGCGGACCGACGACGGTTCGGTGATCGCGGACTCGGCGCGGATGCTCGGCGCCGCACCCGACCTCCCGTCGGTGCCCGCGGCAACCATCGACGCGCGCAGCTCGGGCGTCTCGAAACTCGCCGGGTTGTCCGGCACGATGGCCGTGTACTCGGCGCGGAAGACCGTCGCGGCCGGTGCCGCGGGAGGGTTCGTCTCGACCGCCTCGGCGGCTCCGCCGTTCATCGCCTACCCCGGTTGGGGGATGACCGACAAGGAACAGAAGGAGCGCGAGGCCCTCGCCCAGCAAGCCGTGACCTGCTACGGAGCGAAGGGCAAGTCCGCGAGCCTCGCGCAGGCCGGCGGGAACGTCCCGCAGGTGATGATCGAGTCGACGCAGTCGCTGGCCGGCGTCCGCGTGCTGGAGAAGTCCGGCTCCGCCGCGAAGGACGACGCCTGCGTTCCGGCCGGTCTGTACGCCCCGAGCGCCAAGGCCAAGATCGTCAACGACGACGAGGTACGCCGGTCGACGGCCTGCCTGGACGCGGCGAACCTGAAGTACCAGATCAGCGACTACGAGGGCCTGAAGTCGGTCGAGCCCAAGA
Organism: Kribbella sp. NPDC054772; assembly: GCF_053611945.1. Taxonomy (NCBI): domain Bacteria; kingdom Bacillati; phylum Actinomycetota; class Actinomycetes; order Propionibacteriales; family Kribbellaceae; genus Kribbella; species Kribbella sp. NPDC054772. The sequence continues at coordinate 198,172 of NZ_JBSHBJ010000005.1, forward strand.
CCAAGGACGACCTCACCGACACGTTCAACGACTGCACCACGCAGGCCCGCGTCCAGGCGTTGACGCCGTACGTCGCTCCGCCCGCGAAGCTGTACCTCGGGGCGAAGAGCACGTTCAACGTGTTCTCGGGTGAGGGCCTGCTGCGGACGGCGGCGACCGCACTCGGCGTACTGCTGATCGCCGCGCTGGTGATGCTCTTCGCCGGACGGCGGCTCGTGCGGCCGATCGTGGCGTTGACCGGTGCGGCGCAGCGGATGCGCAACGGGGACCATGCGGCGCGGGTACCGGTGAGTGGCAAGGACGAGGTCGCGCGGCTCGGGCACGCGTTCAACGACATGGCGGAAGCGATCCAGCGGCACGACTTCCAGCGGAAGGCGATGGTCAGCGACGTCGCGCATGAGCTGCGGACACCGCTCGCCAACATCAAGGGCTATCTGGTCGCGTCCGAGGACGGCGTCGTACCGCTGGACCACGAACTCGTCACGTCGCTTCTCGAGGAGACGGGTCTGCTCGAGCACCTGGTCGCCGACCTCCAGGACCTCGCGCTCGCGGACGCCGGCATGCTTCGCCTGCATCCCGCCCCGCGTGACCTGGCCGAGGTCGCGCAGCAGGTCGTCTCCGCTCATCGCCCTGCGGCCGAGGCCGCGGCGGTCACGCTCGCTGCCGACGTACCCGAACGGGCGCCTGCGTCCGTCGACAGCGCCCGGATTCGTCAGGCGCTCGGAAATCTCGTGTCGAACGCGATCCGGTACACGCCGCCTGGTGGGCAGGTTGTTGTCGGCGTACGGCGGGTGGACGACGGCTACAGACTGACGGTCACCGACAACGGCACGGGGATCGCGGAGGAGCACCTGCCGCATCTGTTCGATCGGTTCTACCGCGCCGAGCACTCACGCAACCGCAGTACCGGTGGCAGTGGTCTCGGCCTCGCGATCACGAAGCATCTGGCCGAGGCGCACGGCGGTCACATCAGCGTCACCAGCCGCCTGGGTTCCGGGTCGACGTTCACCTTGTGGATCCCTGCGGCTGCCACACTGACCCCGTGACGCAGCCACCGAACTCCTCTTACGGCCCACCGAACGGTGGCTGGCAGCAACAACCCCCGACCTACCCCCAGCCTGGCCCGCCGTCCTATGGCCCGGGCTACGGTCCTGGCGGTCCTGGCGGTCCTGGTTATCGTCCTCCGCGCCCACGTCGCACCCTGCTGTACGTCGTGATCGCGGTCATCGCCGTACTGCTACTGCTCGGCGCCGGTCTCGTCGTCGCCACCAGCCTGACCAGCAACGACGACGACCAGAGCGGCGGCCCCACCCAGCCTTCCACCGCCCCGAGCCGGCCGTCAGCGGAACCGACGTCTGCGCCGACCGGCGGTCCGACCACGCCGGGCACGACTGCCCCGCGGCTGACCGAAGCCACCGCGCTCGCCACCAGGTTCCTCGCGTACGTCAACGCGAGCGACCAGCAGCACGCGCTCGCTCTCGGCTGCGCGGACAGCCGACAGATCCTCGCCGGCCTACTGGTCTTCATGATCGATCCACCGACCAAGCTGACAGTCAGCGGCCAACCCGTCGCGATGCAGTCCTACTACCCGAAGATCTCGGTCCCGTTCTCCGGCACCACAAAGGGCCCCGTCCCGAGAACCGGTACCGTCGACATCATGGACCAGCCGTCGACCCCGCTCTGCGTGCGCCTCACGACGATGAACTGACCGGGTTCCCCGACGTGACTGCGCGGAAGGCCCGGCTCGCCGACGTCCACGAGATCGCGTCGGCGATGCCACACGTCACCAAGTGGGAACGCGACGACGGCACCGACCGCCCCGTCTACCAGGTCGGCGGCAAGTCCTTCGTCTTCTTCCGTACGCCGCGCCCGGACGCGACCGATCCGGACACCGGCGAGAAGTACGACGACGTGATCATGATCTGGGTCGAGTCCGAAGCCGAGAAACTAGCCCTGCTCGCCGCCGACCCCACCCCGTTCTTCACCACCCCGCACTTCGACGGCCACCCCTCAGTCCTGATCCGCGCGAGTCACTTGGGCGAAATCTCCCACCAAGAACTCACCGAAATCATCCAAGAAGCCTGGCTAACCCGAGCCAGCCCCCGCCGAGCCACCACCTGGCTAGAAGTCCACCGCCTGCAGTAAGCCGAACGAGCGGTCTACTTGCCGTTGGTGTAGAACTCGGCGAGGCGTTCGACGGCTTCTTGTTTGGTCATGGCTCGTACTTCGGGTTCGGGGATGTGGGCCTCGGCGATGAGGGTTCTGACCACTCCGGCGGGTATGGACTCGGTCCGGGCTTGGGGACCTTGGCGGTCCGGGAGCACCTTGTCGTCGACGCAGGCCCAGAACTCCCCTGCCGTGACAACGAGCTGGTCGCGGAGGATATGGGCCCAGATGGACGGGCCGTAGTCGGTGCGGTCGACCGGGTGGCTGATCCGGGTGTAGAGGATGCGGCCGTCGGTCAGCGCCAGTTCGTAGTTGACGTGGTGGGTGCCGCGCTTGCTGGTCGCGCGCAGTCGCTCGGCCCAGCCTTCGATGACGCAGAAGTTCTGGTGGTCCGTTCGGGTGGCCGGCGGGCGTCGTTCGATCACGTCGTACCTCAGGCCAGCAGCCAGGCGTGGAGCTGTTCGTCCGTGGCGAGCGCGACGATCTGCACCAGGCCCCAGTTCTCCGCGTGGTTCGGGGCGAGGCGTAGGTGGTCGGCCCACGCGTCGGCGTACTCGCGGAGTGCGTCGACCATTTCGTCGGCCGCCTCGTCGAGCGTCGCACCGTCCGCGGCGACCGGGAGGCCCGGGATGAAGATCGACCAGCCGTCGTTCTCCGCGACGACCTGTGCGCCGGAGGGACGAACGCTGGTCAGGAAGTGCACCAGCCGATCGGCGTCGACGGCCGCCACCCGCCGCGCGTCCCGCGTGACCGTCGCGGGCCGCCCGTCATCAGCAGCATCCAAGATGTCCTTGAAATGCTCCCGCGCCTCCCGAGCGCTGCCGTACTCGACCTGCGGACTCACGACGACCTCCACTCCCAACCGTGTACACAGCGTACACCGTGCACACGCCCCGCCCGCGCCGACGTTTTAGGAGGGGGCCAGGGCTCGGGCGGTTTCGAGGGGGTTGGTGGGGGTGGGGAGGGTGGCGATGATGGGGGTGTCGAGGCCGTTCTCGATGTAGCGGTTGATGTGGGCTCGGCATTGGTCGGGGGTGCCGTGGACGATCAGGTCGTCGATGAGGTCGACGGGTACGGCGGCCATCGCGGCGTTGCGGTCGCCGGCGGACCAGGCGTCGCGCAGTGGTTTCATCGCCTCGTCGCGGCCGAGCCAGTCGTGGAAGGCGGCGTAGCCGGGGACCGTGAGGTACGTCGCGATCAGGTAGCGGCCGATGTTGCGGGCCATGTCGGCGTCTTCGGTGACGCAGACGAAGATGCGGGCGGCGAGTTCCTTGTCGGGCCCGAGTTCGGCGCGGACCCGGCGGACGTCGTCCGCGGAGAGCCAGTTGGTGATCGCCCCGTCGGCCTCGCGGGCGGCGAGGCGGAGCATCTGTGGGCGGAGCGCCGCGAGCATGATCGCGGGCGGTACGTCGGGCGCCTTCTCCAGCCGGAACCGGTTGATGGTGAAACTGTCGAACTCCCCGTCGACCTTCTCCCCCGCGAACGCCTGCCGCAGGAACCGCAGGACGTCGCGGGTCCGCGCCAGCGGCGGGTCGTACGCGATCCCGTTCCACCCGGTCACGATCGTCTCGGACGACGCCCCGATCCCGAGCACGAACCGCCCGGGCGCGAGGTCCGCCAACGCCGCGGCACTCATCGCGAGCGCCGCCGGCCCCCGCGTGTGCACCGGTACGACGGCCGTCCCCAACCGCAACTGTGCGTCCCACTCGGACGCGAGCACCAGCGGCGTGAACGCGTCCGCACCCGCCACCTCCGCCGACCACAGATCGGTGTACCCGAGCGAGAACAGCTCAGAGATCAGATCCCGGTGCTCCCGCAGTGGTACGCCGGTCAGCGGGACCGTCAGCCCCCAGCGCAATCAGATCAGCTTCTTCAGCAGCGGCAGCGGCGCGAACCGCATCACCTGGGCCAGCGGAACCCACGGCCACGCCGGGACGTACGCCTTCGCCTTCTCCGCCTCGATCGCGGCCACCATCGCCCGTACCCCAGGCTCGGTGTCGACGATGAACGGTGTGTTCTTCACCCGCTCGTTCATCTCCGACCGGATGTAGCCGGGGTAGATCGTGCTGACCTTGATCGGTTTCCCGAGCAGCTCCAGTCTCAGCCCTTCACCGAGTGACGCGAGCCCGGCCTTCGTGGCGGCGTACGTCGTGACTGTCTTGGGGAACCCGCGCAGCCCGGAGACCGACGCGATCAGTACGAGGTGTCCGGCGTTCCGCGCCCGGAACAGCTCCATCGCCGCCTCGACCTGTGCGAGCGCGCCGACGAAGTTGGTCAGCGCGGTCTCCCGGTTCGCGTCGAACCGGCCGGTGCCGAGTGGTGCGCCCTTGCCGAGGCCGGCGTTCACGATGATCCGGTCCAGGGGCAGTTCGGCGTCGATCGCCCGGAACACCTCGAACACCTGGTCGTGATCGGTCACGTCCAGGCTGTGGATAACGATCTTGATCTGTGGATAACGCTCGGTCAGTTCGGCCTCGAGCGCCTTCAGCCGCTCGGTCCGGCGCGCGGTCAGCGCCAGGTCGTGGCCCTTCGCCGCGAACTGCCGGGCCATCTCCGCACCGAGGCCGGAGCTGGCTCCGGTGATCAGGATGTTCCGTCGCATCGGGAGTCCTTATCTGTACGTGAGCAGGTCGGCGCCGAGGTGGACGTGTTCGTTGTAGCTCACCACAGTCAGCCCGCCGCGCCCCGACACCACCTTGGTGATCGCGGTGTTGATCGTCACCGGGTTCAGCTTGGCCCACAGCCCGTCGCCGCCGGACAGCAGCCAGCTCACCACCGCGGCGATCGGCCCGCCGGACGTGAACACGAGCGCGGTCTCGCCCTTCCCGAGCCGTTCCGCGGTACGCCGTACCGCGGACTCGGACCGCTCGCAGAACGCGGTGAACGACTCGGTGTACCCGTCACCACCGTCGATCCAGCGCTGCGTCGCCGCGGTGAACATTTCCTGGAACGCCCGCTGGGGACGACCGCCCTTCGCCAGGTCGGCCACCATCACGGCGTGCCGCTTGTACGCCGGCTTGTGCGCCACGATCACCTCCTGGTGATCGAACTCGTCGTACCCCGGATCGACCTCCGCGGTGAAACCGGCCAGCGACGCGGTCTGCTGATGCCGGCGCATCGAGCCCGACACGACAAGATCCGCCTGCACGTCCGCCAACGTCTGCCCCAGCCGCTCAGCCTGTTGCTCGCCGACAGCAGAGAGCTTGTCGTAGTCGCGCGCGCCGAACGACGCCTGGGCGTGCCGGACCAGATAGATGACGGCCACTCACGCCTGCCGGATGATCTTGCGGCAGCGCCGCTCGAGCAGGTTGACCGGGAGCCAGAAGTTCTTGAACCGCGGGTTCCCGGTCTGCTTGTGGTGGTAGCGGTAGTAGATCTGCTGCGCGATCACCGCCAGCCGGAACAACCCGAACACCTCGTAGAACGCCCAGTTGCCAGGCTCGATCCCCGACCGCTTCGTGTAGTACTCCACGATCTCGGCTCTGGTCAGCATCCCCGGCACATCCGACGGCTGCAGCCGGAACCGGCGGAACGCCCAGTCGTCATCGGCCTGCACCCAGTACGCGAGCGCACTACCGAGATCCATCAACGGATCGCCGAGCGTGGCCAGCTCCCAATCCAGTACGCCGACCACGCGCAGCGGATCGTCCGGCGCGAGGACGACGTTGTCGAGCCGGAAGTCGTTGTGGATCACGCAGGTCCGGACGTCGGCCGGCTGATGCGCGGCGAGCCACGCCATCACGCGTTCGTAGCTCGGCACGTTCCAGGTCTTGGCCTTGCGGTAGCGATCGGACCAGCCGGTGACCTGGCGTTCGACGTACCCGGCGCCCCGGCCGAGGTCGGACAGACCGGCCGCCTCGGGATCGACCGCGTGCAGTTCGGCGAGGGTGTCGATCAGCGTGAAGCCGAGTTGGCGGGTCTGCTCCGCGGTCAGGTCGACGCCCAGCGCGTGATGCCCCGGGATGGTGCCGACGACCCGCTCCATCACGTAGAACTCGGAACCGATCACCGCGTCGTCGTTGCAGTGCGCAACCATCTCGGGGACGTACCGGAAGACCGGCTTCAGGCCCTTCTGGATGCGGAACTCACGACCCATGTCGTGCGCGCTCTTCGCCTTCGTCCCGGCCGGCGGGCGCCGCAGGATCAGCTCGTGGCCGTCGTACCGCAGTAGGTAGGTCAGGTTGGAGGCGCCACCGGAGAACTGCTTGACCTCGGGAAGTCCGGCCGGCAGTTCGGTCCGGGCACGCAGCCAGGTGTCCATCGCGGGCACGTCGAACGCGTCCTCCGCGCGGACCTCCCGCGCGCCATCAACCATCCTGACCCTCGGCGCGCTGCCGGGCCCGCTCGGCGATCTTCCGCATCTGCCGGTCGTACAGCGGCCGCGCGAACTGCTTCGTCCGCCAGGCGATCTGTGCCGGCCGGTCCGGGATGATCAGCCGCTTCTTCTTCTTGATCCCGGCGAGTACGGCGGCCGCGATGTCGTCCGCCGACCGTGGCGACTTCTCGATCAGCTGCCGCGCGGTGGCACCCATCGCGGTGTCCGCGCCGCGGATCGAGTCGGCGAGATTGGTCCGGAAGAACGACGGGCAGACCACCGAGACCGTCACGCCGTACGGCGAGAGCTCGTGCGACAGCGTCTCGGACAGCGCGACCACGCCGGCCTTGACCGCGTTGTACGAGCTCATCATCGGTGGGTGGACCAACCCTGCCGCGGAGGCGGTGTTCACGATGTGTCCGGAGCGCTGCCGTTTGAACAGCGGGGTGAACGCGCGACAGCCGCGGACCACACCCATCAGGTTGATGTCGACGATCCGGTCCCACTCGTCCAGGGTCTCGACGTCGATCCGGCCGCCGGACGCGATGCCCGCGTTGTTCACCAGGATGTCCAGGCCACCCCAGTTCTGCTCGCACCAGGCGACCGCGGCATCCCAGTCCTCCGGCTGACGGACGTCGAGCTTCAGGTACGCCGTACCGCTGTCCGGGCCGTCCGCGGACACGTCGGTGCACAACACTTGGTGGCCCTCAGCAACGAACTGGGCGGCCAGCGCGGCACCGAGCCCACTGGCCGCACCCGTGACGAGGACCCGACTCACTTGCTCTCCTGCGCTGCGGCGAGATACGACGCCAACTCGATCTTGGCGATGACTCCACGATGCACCTCGTCGGGGCCGTCGGCCAGGCGCAACGCGCGGGCGCTCGTCCAGGCGGCCGCCAGCGGGAAGTCGTCCGACAGTCCGCCGCCACCGTGCAACTGGATCGCCATGTCGATGACGTCCTGCGCCATCCGCGGTACGGCGACCTTGATCTGACTGACCTCGCTCAACGCGCCCGCGAGCCCTTGCGTGTCCAGCAGGTACGCCGTCTGCAAGACGAGCAGCCGCGCCTGGTTGATCGCGATCCGTGCGTCCGCGATCCGCTCGCGGTTTCCACCAAGATTGACCAGCGGCTTACCGAACGCCGACCGGCTGGTACCGCGCTCCAGCGCGAGCTCGAGGGCCTTCTCCGCCAGGCCGACCAGGCGTATGCAGTGGTGCACCCGTCCCGGTCCGAGCCGGCCCTGTGCGATCTCGAACGCCCGTCCCGGTCCGACCAGGATGTTCGCGGCGGGCACCCGGACGTCGGTGAACGAAACCTCGCCGTGGCCGTGCGGCTCGTCGTACCGGTGCATCGCGGGGAGCAGCCGCTCGACCTTCACGCCTGGGGTGTCGCGCGGGACGAGGACCATCGTGTGCCGCTCGTACCGGTGCGCGTCAGGATTGGTGAGACCCATGAAAATCAGGAGCTCGCAGTCGGGGTGACCGACGCCGGTGCTCCACCACTTGCGGCCGTTCACCACGACCTCGTCACCGTCGACGACCGCGGTCGCCTCCATGTTGGTGGCGTCCGACGAGGCGACATCCGGTTCGGTCATGCAGAACGCGGAGCGGATCGTGCCGTCCAGCAGCGGTTCCAGCCACTGCTTGCGCTGCTCGTCGTTGCCGTAGCGGAGCAGCACCTCCATGTTCCCGGTGTCCGGCGCGTTGCAGTTGAAGATGTACGGCGCGATGAACGACCGGCCGGTGAGTTCCGCGATCGGGGCGTAATCGAGGTTGCTCAGACCTTCGCCGTACTGCTCGTTGCCCGGCTCGGCGGGCGGCAGGAACAGGTTCCACAGGCCGGCCGCACGGGCCTTCGTCTGCAGTTCCTTGATCATCGGCTGCGGCTGCCAGGGGTCACCGGCGGCCCGGATCGCACTGTGCAGCTCTGCCTCGACCGGCTCGATTTCGTTGCGCAGGAAGGCTTCTACGCGCACGATCAGGTCCTGAGCCCGGGCCGAAGGTTCGAACCCCATCAAGACTCCTCTCCCTCGCCTTGACCGTAGCTCAGCGTCTAAGCAATGCTCAATAGCATGGATCACCGACTGTCAGCGGATGACCGCAAGAAGCAGCTGGTCAAGATCGGCCTGATGATGCTTCGTGACAAGCCGATCCATGAGCTGTCGATCGACGCGATCGCGTCGGAGGCGGGGATCTCCCGCGGCCTGCTCTTCCACTACTTCCCGAGCAAGCGCGATTACTACGTCGCGGTGATCTCCGCGGCCGGCCGGCGCCTGCTGCGGGTCACCAAGCCGGACGAGGAGCTCGCCCCCGAGCAGCAGCTGCGCGAGATGCTGATCCAGTTCGTCGCGTTCATCGCGCGCCGGCGTCCGGCGTACATCTCCTTCGTCCGCGGTGCCGCCGGCGGCGACGACTTCGCCGTCAAGGTGTACGACGAGACGCGCGCGGGCCTCACCAAGCGCGTCCTCACCTACATCGGCACCCCCGAGGTCGCCGACGAACCGACGTCCCGCGAGTACCTCCGGATCCACGCCTGGCTCTCGTACGCCGAGGACCTCGCGATCGAGTGGTCGGGCCTCCCCGAGGACGACCGCCCGTACACCGCCGAATACCTGATCGATCACTCGATCGAGGCCCTCCACCTCCTCCGCAAGCTGTAGCTCCCGCGTCAGTTACCCGAGGCGGGCAGAAGTTCAGGCGTCAGGTCCGGATCCGCCATGTCGGGGTCGAACGGGAACAACGGGCGCAGTACGCCGTGGTGGCCCAGGCGGAGCAGGTCCTGGTCCACGCCGCCGGGGGTCAGCGCCAGCAGCCAGTCGGCCGCGAGGTTGTAGAGCTCGGGCTCCAGGTACCCGATCTTCACGATGACGAGATCCGTCGACGCGGGGTCGAGGCCGAGCAGCGTGAAGTCGGCGATGTGGTGGTACGGCTTGCGGCGGCTGGTGAGGATCGAGTGCAGGCCGCCGACCTGGACGACGGCGGTCGTTCCGCCGACCGGGTCCTCGGAGATCGAGAAGACGGTGCCGGACATCTCGGCGGGGCCTGCCGGTCCGGAGTCGACCTTGCCGCCGGCGGCGACCTGTACGGGATTGCCGACGCCCGCCGCGACACACGCGGCGACGGCTTCGGCGTCGACGATGCTCGCGTGGATGGCAGTCGCCTTACCGGAGGTGAGCTCCTCGATCGTGAGCAGCTCGGCCAGAGTCCAGGACGTGTCGTCGGCGCCCCCGGCGGTCGGGTTGTCGCCGGAGTCGCTGATCAGGAACGGACGCGCCGTGCTCGCGAGACCCGCCTCGACGCACTCGTGCAAGGTTCCAGTGGGCGCGACGAATTCGAACCCGTCGCGAGCCTCCCAGTACAGACGGGCCAGCTCGTTGGCGCGCTCGGTGATCAGCGCCTCGTCGTCACCGGTGACGACGACGGCGGCCCGGCACCGCGGCTCGTCGGCCCACGCATACCCGACCCACACGGCAGCATCCAGTACGCCGGGCTCGTCCGCGATCTCGCCGACGCGGTGATAAATCGACTTCGCCGGCTCCAACCGCGTTGACGTCTTCTCGCCGGGCAGCAGCACCGGCACCTGGATCCACGCCTTCCCCGGCTTCCCCAGCCCCGACCGCAGCCGCTCGACCAGGTTCCGCAGCGCGCGCTCGCGACTCTCCATCGCGTCCTCGTGCGGCGCCATCCGGTAACAGGTGATCAGGTCGACCGCCGTACCGAGCTCGCGGGAGACGTTCCCGTGCAGATCCATCGACGCCGACATCAGGACGTCGGGGCCGAGCACCGTCCGGATCCGGGTGGCGAGGTCCGCCTCGGCGTCCTGGCGGTCGACCACGCTCATCGCCCCGTGGATGTCGAAGAAGAACCCGTCCAGGTCACCGGCGCCTTCGAGGCGAGTGATGATCTCGGCCGAGAGGTCGTCGTACACCTCCGGGAGCACCGCGCCGCCGGGCAGCGACCGCGCGTGCAGCAGCGGGACCCACTCGATGCCCTGCGCCCAGTCCTTCGCGAGGAACTCGTACCGCTCCAGCAGATGGTCCCCACGCCGTACGTCGAAATCCGCGAGGCCGGCGCGGTGCGGCGAGAACGTACTGGACTCGATGGCGATCCCGGCGATGCCAATCCGAAGGTTCATGTCTAAAAGCTGCCACAACCGAGCCGTTTCGCGCACTGCCTTCGGTTCAAATCTGGACAAAGCCAGCTGTCGAAACCCGCCTTCCAGCTTCGAGGTAGCAGCAACCAGAGAGGAAGGAACGGACATGACGAACGAACTGCAGCGACTCGGCCGCCTGGTCGGCACCTGGGAGGTCTCCGGCGGCGCGAGCGGTACGACGACCTTCGAGTGGATGGACGGCGGGCACTTCCTGGTCCAGCGTGGACGGCTCGACCACGACGGTCACGAGGTCCGGATGACCGAGATCATCGGGTACGAGCACCCGTTCGGTGGCGAGCGTGGCACCGAGGTGAAGTCGCGGGTGTACGACGCCGACGGGAACACGCTCGACTACGTGTACGAGCTGTCCGGTGACGAGCTCACCATCTGGGGCGGGTTCAAGGGCTCGCCGGGCCACTTCAAGGGGAGCTTCTCCGCGGACGGCGACCGGCTCACCGGAGACTGGGTGTACCCAGGTGGCGGGTACCACGCAACGATGGTCCGCAGCGCGGCCTGAGGGAGGAGACCGACATGAAGTACCTGATGCTGGCCTACGGGGACCAGTCGGGCTGGGACACGGTGGACGTGAACAGTCCGGAGTTCATCGCGGCGTGCAAGTTCTACGAGGACCTGGCGGCCGAGCTCACCGCGAGCGGGGAGTTGCTCGGGACGGAAGGTCTGGCGCATCCCGCCCTGAGCCGGACGGTACGCCGTACCGACGCCGGGCCCGTCGCGAGTGAGGGACCGTTCGCGGAGTCGAAGGAAGTGCTCGCGAGCTTCGCGATCGTGGACTGCGACAGTCACGACCGGGCGATGGCGATCGCCCACCGGATCGTCGAGGCGGTCGGGGACACGGTCGAGGTCCGGCCGATCATGGCCGGCCCCGAGGACCTGCGGCCGGACAACTGAGCATGGAGGAGCTGTGGCGCAGCCTGACGCCGCAGGTCCTCGGCGCGCTGGTCCGTCGGTACGGGCACTTCGAGACCTGCGAGGACGCGGTCCAGGAAGCGCTGCTGGTCGCGGCAGAGCAGTGGCCGGCGAACGGCGTCCCGGACGAGCCGCGCACATGGCTCATCCGGGTCGCCTCACGCCGGCTGATCGACCTGCTCCGCAACGAGGAGGCGCGACGCCGGCGCGAGGACGTCGTCCGTACGCCGGACCTCGCGCCCGAACCGGTCAGTGGGTACGACGACTCGCTGACCGTCCTGTCCCTGTGCTGCCATCCCGCGCTCCCGGTCGGGTCGCAGATCCCGTTGACGCTGCGGGCCGTCGGCGGTCTGACGACGAGCGAGATCGCGGCGGCGCTGCTCACGCCCGAGGCGACGATCGGGCAGCGGATCAGCCGCGCGAAGCAGAAGCTGCGCGGCCAGCCGTTCCGGCGAGCGGAGCCTGACGGCTGGGATTCGGTCTTGCAGGTTCTGTACCTGATCTTCAACGAGGGGTACACGAGTACCGCGGGTGGGGAGCTCGGCCGGGTGGAACTGGCCCGCGAGGCGATCCGGCTCACGCGGATGCTGCGCGAGCAGTTGCCGGAGGACGGTGAGGTCGCGGGGTTGCTCGCGCTGATGCTGCTGACCGACGCCCGGCGGACGGCGCGGACTACGAGCGACGGCGCGCTGGTTCCGTTGGACGAGCAGAACCGATCGCTGTGGGACCAGGCAGCGATTGCCGAGGGCACCGAGCTGGTCACTTGGGCGATGCGTACGACGCCACTCGGGCCATATCAGTTGCAGGCAGCGATCGCCGCGGTCCACAGCGAGGCACCGACTGCGGCAGACACCGACTGGCGACAGATCCTTGCCCTGTACAACTTGCTGGAGCCGCTGCTCGAGGGTCCGGTCGTCCGCCTGAACCGTGCCGTCGCGACCGCGATGGTCCACGGGCCCGCGGCCGGCCTGTCACTGCTGGACACGCTTTCGGCCGATCCCAGGGCCACTCGTCAGCACCGCTATCACGCCGTCCGAGCCCATCTGCTCGAGCTCCGAGGCGATCACGACGAGGCCGTGGCGACCTACCTGACAGCGGCCAAGCTGACCACCAACACACCTGAGCAGCGCTACCTCCGCAGCCGCGCTAACCGCCTGCGCGCGAACTGACAGGACCTGTCGAGCCGCGGAGTACCAGCAGGCGGGATCTAGCGCTGAGCCTCGATCCAGCACGTCACCGCGGCCGCTTGTTCGTTGCTCGCAGCAATGACCTGGAGACCCACCGGAAGGCTGTCAGCCGGAATCGGCAGGCTGACGGCCGCGTGCCGGGTGAGGTTCGCCAGGCGCGTGTTGTTCAGCAGCTGCTTGCGTACCTCCAGCCCGCCGTCCGCGGTGTCGGCGGCAGTAATAAGGGGTGCGGTAGCAAGGACGGTCGGCAGGAGTACGGCGTCGACCTGCTGCAGCACAGCGTCCACTTCCGCGGTGATGGCTACCGCATGATGCTTCGCGAGCTCGTAGTCGGCCGGCTGCACCTGTGCAGCCTCACGCAGCCGCTGCCGCACATCAGGTTGGTAGCGATCCAGAGAGCGGCCACGGTGGTTGGCCGCTGCCTCCGGACCTTGCACATTGGCGGCGGTGACGAAGCTGTCCGACCAGTCGGGCAACTGCACCTCGACGACGTCAAGGCTCTCTATGAGGGCCGACCACGCACGGCTGACCTCAGGAGTGAGCTGCAGGTACTCCGGGTTCGCTACAACACCCAGGCGGGGCTCCCGAACCTCAAACGCCCCCAGCCCGCCCAGCGCGCTCAGCGCATAGGCCGCATCAGCTGCGGTCCGCGTGAGCACGCCGACGTGGTCAAGGCTCTGCGACAGCGGAAACACCCTGTCGACCGGCAGCGCGTCGTACGTCGGTTTGAACCCGACAACCCCGCACAACGCCGCAGGGATGCGCACCGACCCCGCAGTGTCCGTACCGATCGCCAACGGCACCACACCGGCCGCCACTGCAGCCGCAGACCCCGAACTCGAGCCACCGGTCATCCGCGACGGGTCATGCGGGTTCCGGCACGGTCCGACGCGGTTGGACGTACCGGTGCAGCCGTAGGCGAACTCGTGGGTGTGCGACAGCCCGATCACGATCGCTCCGGCCGCGCGCAGGCGACGTACCACCTCGGCGTCCTGTTGGCCGGTCTCGTCCATCGACGCGGAGCCGCAGCGGTACGGGAGGCCTTCGACCTCGACGATCTCCTTCACGAGCACGGGTACGCCGGCCAGCGCACCGCTCCGGTCATGAGCGGCCGCAGCCTTGCGTGCACCCTCGACATCGAGGTGTACGACGGCATTCAGCGCGGCAGCGTCACTCGCCCGTGCCAACGCATCCTCGACCAGTTCGACCGGGTCGAGTGCACCGGCCCGGACACCTGCGGCGACTGCTTCGAGCGACCTCACGCGCCCATCAGACCATGGATCTCACGCCTCCCCCAGGCGCGAGAGGAAACGGAAACAGGAGCGTCATGCCGTGTTGCTACCGTCCGACGGCATGGTGATCGAGGGAGTGGAACTGCGCGCGGCGACGCCGACCGACCCGGACGTCCTGGCCTTGACCACCGCGCAGCAGGCCGAGCTCGCGGCGATGTACGGCGCGGACCAGCCGCTGGTCGCTCTGCACCCGGACATCGCGTTCACGCTGCTGGCCCTGGACGGAGCGCCGGTCGGCTGTGTCGGCCTGCAACCGGTCTCGCCCGGACTCGGTGAGATCAAACGGATGTACGTCACCCCGTCCGCCCGCGGGTGGGGGCTGTCGCGGGTGTTGCTGGACGCGGTCGAGGCGGCGGCGCGAACGGGCGGGATGACCCGGCTGCGGCTCGAGACCGGGACGAAGCAGGTCGAGGCGATCGCGCTCTACACGAACCACGGGTACGGCCCAACGCCGCCGTACCCGCCGTTCGAGAACGAGGTCGCCTCGCTCTGCTACGCCAAAGACCTCTAGAGGTTCAGGACCAAGTCGTCGCCGTCGCGGTGGAAGCCGAGGTTCTTCAGGTACGGCGTGGACTCGCGCATCCGGGGTGGCGCGAGGACCTGCCGGAAGCCCTGGTCGGTGAACACCTCGCTGCGCCGGTACACGAACTCGCCCGGCGTGAAGTCGCGGTACTTCGGCACCACGTAGTCGAGATCGATCTGCGCCCGGCCGGCGCCCGCGTCGTGCGCGAGGACGACGCCGACGGTGCGGTCACCGTGCTGGACCAGGAACGCGTACGGGCTCGCACCGGCCGTGAAGCCGGGGTTGAACCGCGTGATGTCCTTCTGATGCTGCTCGAGGACATAGCTCAGGTACGCGTCGGACTCGTGCACCGGCAGCACCAGGTACTCCGCCGCGTCGTGCCGGTGCCGCAGCAGCCGCCAGAGGTGCACGACATTGATGACCGCCAGCACCGCGTTCATGCCGACCATCGGCCAGACGCCGACGGCGGCGTTGAAACCGACCAGGATCACGCAACCGATCAGGTTCAGCACCCGCAACCGCAGGATCCGGGTCTGCAGCAACGACACCACGACCAGCGCGGATCCACCCCACCCGATGATGCTCCACACGTCCACGGCGCGAGACTAGTGCTCGTGGACGACTTCCTGTTGCTCGACGGGGCCTTGTTGCGAACTGTCGATCCGGTGTTGCTGCGTGCAACCAGTTTCGGCCATTTCACCTCGCTGCAGGTCCGCGACGGTCAGGTCGACGGCCTCGACCTGCACTTCGAGCGTCTGGACCGCAGTACCCGAGAGGTCTTCGGCGAACCGCTGCCGGCCGAGCGCGTCCGCGCCGATCTCAGGGCCGCGCTGGACCAGGCGCAGTCCGGCGACCCGTCCCTCCGCGTCAACGTCTTCGCCACTCATCGGCTCCACCTGCTCACCCGCGTGGGCGCACCGGTCACCCCGGGCACCCGACCGCTCCGGCTGCGCACCTTCCAGCACGAGCGCGCCGTCCCCCACCTCAAGCACACCGGCACGTTCGACCTCACCTACTACGCGCACCGGGCCGCACACGAGGGGTACGACGATGCGCTCTTCACGACGCGATCCGGCGAGATCTCCGAAGGCTCGATCTGGAACATCTGCTTCGCCCGCGGCCCGCACATCGTCTTCCCGTCGGCTCCCGCGCTCCCCGGCATCCGCCAACAGGTGCTGCAACGCGGCCTGGATTCCTTCGAGACCGTCCCGGTCCCACTCGCCGAGCTCACGACGTACGACGCGGCGTACCTGACGAACTCGATCGACCCGGCGCTACCGGTCGCGTCGATCGACAGCGTGTCGTACGCCGATCACCGCGAGTCGGCCGAGGTGATCGCGAAGGCCTACGCGTCCCAGACCCCGCAAGAGATCTAGGAGCGCTCGGACCACCAGCGGAGCAGTGCCTCGCGGGCTCGCTCCTCGCCCAGCGGTCCTTCGTCGAGGCGCAGGTCCATCAGGAACTTGTACGCCTGGCCGACCTCGCGCCCCGGCGGGATACCGAGGATCTCCATGATCTGGTTGCCGTCCAGGTCGGGGCGGAGCGCGTCGAGCTCCTCCTGCTCCTGCAACCGCGCGATCCGGGCCTCGAGGTCGTCGTACGCGACCCGTAGCGACTCGGCCTTCCGCCGGTTCCGGGTCGTGCAGTCGGCGCGGGTGAGGACGTGCAGGCGCTCCAGCTGGTCGCCGGCATCCCGGACGTAGCGGCGTACGGCGGAATCGGTCCACTCGCCGTCGCCGTACCCGTGGAAGCGCAGGTGCAGCTCGATCAGTTTGCTGACCTGGTCGATCTGCTCGTTGCTGAACCGCAGCGCCTTCATCCGCTTCCGGGCCAGCTTCGCGCCGACCACGTCGTGGTGGTGGAACGTCACCTTCCGTTCACCCTCGAACTTCCGCGTCTTCGGTTTCCCGATGTCGTGGATGAGCGCGGCGAACCGAACGACGAAATCGGGCGTCGGAACAGACAGACGTGTTTCGAGATCGATCGCCTGGTCGAGGACGGTGAGTGAGTGCTGGTACACATCCTTGTGCCGATGGTGCTCGTCCTCCGCGTCCCGCAGCGCGGGCAGCTCCGGCAGCACGTGCTTGGCGAGTCCGGTGGTGACCAGCAGGTCGAGCCCGACCCGCGGGTGGTCGGCGCTGATCAGCTTCTCCAGCTCGTCGCGGACCCGCTCG
Source organism: Kribbella sp. NPDC054772 (assembly GCF_053611945.1). Classification (NCBI taxonomy): domain Bacteria; kingdom Bacillati; phylum Actinomycetota; class Actinomycetes; order Propionibacteriales; family Kribbellaceae; genus Kribbella; species Kribbella sp. NPDC054772. The sequence goes on from NZ_JBSHBJ010000005.1 coordinate 214,910, forward strand.
GCGGACACGATCGTGATCCGGTCGGCCATCGCCTTCATCGCCGTCACCACCGCGGGATCCGGCGTGAACCCGAGCTGCGCCGCGAACCGGGCCGCACGCATCATCCGCAGCGGGTCGTCGGAGAACGAGTCCTCTGGGGTCCCCGGCGTGCGGATCCTCTTGTGCGCGACGTCCTCGATACCGCCGTACAGGTCGACGAACTGCCGCGACGGCAAGCGCACCGCCATCGCGTTCATCGCGAAGTCCCGGCGGGCCAGATCGCCCTCCAGGCTGTCGCCGTAGGCCACCTCCGGTTTGCGCGAGGTGGGATCGTAGGTTTCCGACCTGTAGGTCGTGATTTCCAGGACCCACTCACCCTTACGACAACCGATGGTGCCGAACGCCTTGCCGATGTCCCAGACATGGTCCGCCCAGCCGGACAGCAACCGCTCGATCACGTCCGGGTGCGCTGACGTGGTGAAGTCCAGATCCTTGCTCCCCCGGCCGAGCAGAATGTCCCGGACAGGACCGCCGACCAGGGCGATCTCGTGGCCGGCGTCGGCGAACCGGTGGCCGAGCTCGTCGACCACCGGGGCAAGTTCCAGCAACGCCTGGACGGCTCGCCGCTGCACAGCGGGCAACGATCCGGCGGAGGCTGACTGGTCGGCAAAGGGTGACACGGGGAACTAGGTTACGGTGACGGCGTGTTCAGACGGCGACTGAGGCTCCCCGCGGTGGCGGGCGCCTCCTTGCTGGTTGCTGCTTCGGCAGCGACTCTCGGTGTTCCGGCGAGTGCGGCGCCGGTCGACGAGCCGACCGTCCAGGTCACCATCGACTCGTTCGGACCGGTCGCCCCGAAGCCGAACGACACGGTCACGATCAAGGGCCGGGTGACGAACACCAGTTCGGTGACGTTCGACGACCCGCAAGCGCTTGCCTGTATCGACCGGACCCGGCTGGCCAGCACGGCGGCCATCGACGCGGTCTCCGCCGAGCAGAACATCCCGCTGAACGACCGGGACAGCTGCAAGAACCTGACCAACGACCCGCAGACCTTCCGGCCCTTCGAGCAGCCGCTCGCCCCCAAGCAAACGGTCGAGTTCACGCTCACCGTGCCGTGGAAGGAATGGCGGATCGCCGACGACACCGGCGCGTACGTCGTCGGCGTCACGTTCCGCGGCAAGCCGTCGAACAGCGATCGCGTGATGGCCGGTCGCGCCCGCACGTTGATGCCGGTGCTCGGCCCGCAACCGCTGAAGCGCACGGTCAACACCGCCCTCGTCGTACCGCTGCGGCACCGGCCGACGCAGCTCGGCGGCCAGAACTTCGCGAACGACTCGCTGGCCAGCTCACTCGGACCGAACGGTTCGCTGGGCCGGCTGCTCGCACTCGGCAAGCAGAGCAAGGTGACCTGGCTGGTCGATCCGGCGATGCTCAACGAGGTCCGCCAGATGGCGAAGGGGTACGTCGTCGTCGGCGACAACGGCCAGACCAAGCCGGGCAGCGGACAGGCGACCGCCACCGCCTGGCTGAAGGAGTTCGACGCGAGCCGGACCCGCAACCAGGTCGTACTGCTGCCGTTCGGCGACCCCGACGTGGCCGGACTGCTGGACACCGGCGAACCGCTGCGGCGACTCGTCGCGGAGGCCCGCAAGACCACCTCCGGCTATTTCCTGCCGCCCAGCTTCACCAACGGCCTGTGGCTCGAGGGCGGCGCCGCCGCCAGCCGCTACCTGTCCGAGGCGTCCGGCGGCTTCGCCGGCGTCAGCGACAACGACCTGAACCTGGTCAGCAGCTCCTCCTGGTCCGCCGCCACCCGCCCGGTCCTGACGTCGAACCCGGTGTACGACGTGCTGACGCCAGGAGGCACCAAGAGCGCGGTCCGGACGGTCATCGCGGACTCGTCCCTCACCAACGGCGGCCCGGACCCGGACACCGCCACCAGCCCGCTCCAGGTCCGCCAGCGGTTCGCGGCCGAGACCGCCCTGATCGCCGCGAGCGGCACGGGGAACGCGTCGGTCGTCGTACTCCCGCCGCGCGGCTGGGACAGTGACGGGACGGCCACCGCGGAGCTGGCGCACGACCTGGCGCTGCCGTGGATCAAGGCCACCGACGTCGCCGCGGTCGTGGCGGCCACCCCGAAGCCGCCGACCACCAAGGCGCCGACGGCTCCGCGCAGCAACGGCGTACTCACCGACAACCAGCTGGACGGGATCCGGCAGCTCGACGAGGCGACCAGCACCATGCAGAACCTGCTGGTCGACGAGAACTCGCTGCCGGAAGTGATGACCTACGCCCGGCTGCGCTCGGTGTCGCTGGGCTGGAACGGGTATCCGGAAGAGGCCCGGCACTTCACCGCGATCGAGCTCGGTTCGGTCAACCAGCAGCTCGGCAAGGTGCATTTGGTGAACGCCAGCGTGGACAACGGGCTCCGCAAGGAGATCAAGGTCAACCTGGCGGGCAGCAAGGGCACGTTCCCGCTGACGATCACCAACGACACCGACAAGTCGATCCGGGTCGGCATCGCGGTCACCGCGGCGAACCGGTCCGACCTGAAGATCAAGCAGCTCCCGACCGCGGTCCTCGCGCCGGGACAGAAGTGGACCCCGCGGATCACCGCGAGCGCCGAGCAGAACGGTCTGATCCGGGCCAACGCCCAGGTGATCACCGCGGGCGGCAAGCCGGTCGGCAGGTCCCAGGAGCTGCTGATCCAGGCCAGCCAGTACGGCAGCGTCGGCTGGATCCTGGTCGGCGCCGCCTGCGCCCTGCTGTTCGGTACGTCGCTGGTCCGTATCTACCGCCGGATCCGCAGCGAGCGCCGCAACCCGACCACAGAGACCGCAGAGACCGCAGAGACCGCAGCCGGTGGAGACACCGCCGAGGGCGAGGACGCTCCCGAGACGGCGGAGGCGGCCGGGGACGGCGTACCCGAAGCCACCGCGCCGGAGGCGGCAGCGGCCGAGGACACCACCTTGAAAGAAGGAGTCGGTTCGAAGGATGGCTGACCGCACCCTGCGATCCGCGGCGGTGATGGCAGCCGGAACGGTGCTGTCCCGCCTGCTCGGATTCATCCGGATCGCCCTGCTCGCGGCCGCCATCGGCACCGCGCTGCGCGGCGACATCTTCACCGCCGCGAACACGATCCCGAACAGCCTCTACATCCTGCTGGCCGGTGGCGTCTTCAACACCGTGCTGGTCCCGCAGCTGGTCCGCGCGATCAAGAACCACGACGACGGCGGCCAGGACTTCACCAACCGGGTGCTCACCTTCGGCTTCGTCGTCCTCGCGACCGTCACGGTCGCCTGCGTGCTGCTCGCGCCGGCGATCGCGGAGCTGTACCTGCCGAAGGAGCTGCACGACCCGTCCCGGGTGACCGAGAAGGCGAACATGGTGATGTTCGTCCGGCTCTGCCTGCCGCAGATCTTCTTCTACGGCGCGTTCGTGCTGGTCGGTCAGGTGCTGAACGCGCGCCGCCGGTTCGGCCCGATGATGTGGGCGCCGATCGCGAACAACATCGTCGCCTGCGCGTCGATCGTGATCTTCCTGCTGATCTACCGGGTCGGCGACAACCCCCCGACGTACAGCCACGGTGAGGAGCTGCTGCTCGGACTCGGGCACACGCTCGGGATCGCGATCCAGCTGCTCGTGCTGCTGCCGTACCTGCGGATGAGCGGTCACCGGTACCGGATGAAGTTCGGCCTCCGCGGTACCGGTCTGGGACACACTGCCCGATTGGGCCTCTGGACCGTTCTCTTCGTCGCGGTGAACCAGGTGACGCTGGTCGTCGTCACGCAGCTGGCGATCGCCGGTAGCGCCTCGGACGACCCCGGCGCGAAGGCAGGTCTGTTCGCGTACAGCACCGCGATGCTGATCATCCTGGTGCCGCACGGCATCGTCACGGTCTCGCTCGCGACCGCCGCGCTGCCGCAGATGTCGGCCCTCGCGGCCGACGGCGACACCGCCGAGGTGGGCAGGATGTCCGCCCGGTCGATCCGCCAGACGCTGGCGATCGTGGTCCCGGCGGCGGCCGCGATGATCGCCTTCGCCTACCCGATCGTGACGCTGATCGCCGGGTACGGCTCGGGTAAGAACAACCTGACGCTGATGTCGTACACGCTGATGACGCTGGCGCTCGGCATCGTCCCGTTCACCATCCAGTACTTCCAGCTCCGCACGTTCTACGCCTTCGAGGACACCCGGACACCGTTCTTCCTGCAGTGCGTGATCGCGGCAACCAACATCGCGGCGGCCGTGATCGGGGTCCGGGTGCTGCTCGACCAGGCGCACCTGCGGTTCAGCGGCGTGATGCTCGGCGCGGCGTACGCACTGGCGTACCTGGTCGCCGTCCTGATCTCCCGGCCGGTACTGCGCCGCAGGGTCCCGCGCGTGCCGGGTGCCGGGATCGGTCTGCCGCTGCTCGCGATGGTGATCGCGGCGGTGGCCGGCGCCGGCGCGGGCCGGGTGGTGATCTGGGTGCTGAGCCTGGCGATCGACTGGTCCGGACCGATCGGCGCGCTCCTCGAACTCGTCGTCGCGGCCGTCGTGATGCTGCCGGTGTACGCCGCCGTGTCGCGGGTACTCCGTATCCACGAAGTCAACGACGTGGTGTCCATGGTCACATCGAAGCTGCCGATCGGGCGCTGATCCTGGACGCTTGTGCATTCGTGCACCACTTGTCAGGTCAGGGGGCATGTGTCTCGTCATGAGACGCTCAGCACGCTCAGCGTTTCTTGACGAGGCACTAGCATGGGGGCTGCGATCAGGCCGCTGGGGCATCTAGGAGGGCGAAAGACACCGTGTCGAACCAGACCGTGAGCCCTGGTGCCTTACTGGCCGGGCGCTACCGGATCGCCGAGTTGCTGGCGGAGATCGACGGTGCCCGGGTGTGGCGAGCCGTGGACGAGGTCCTCAGCCGGGCCGTCGTCGTCGACGTGCTGCCGGTCGGCGACCCGCGGACCAACCAGCTCTTCGATGCCGCCCGCCGGGCCGCCGCGGCGAACGATCCGCGTTTCCTCCGGGTGCTCGACTGCGACATGCACGACGGCGTGACGTACTGCGTCCGCGAATGGGCCGGCGGCCGGACCTTGGAGCGAATGCTCGGCAGCGGGCCGCTGACCGGCCAGCAGGCGGGCTGGCTGGCGCGTGAGGTGTCCGAAGCCCTCGAGAACCTGCACCGCACCGGCTTCGCGCACGGCGCGATCAGCCCGGCGACCGTCGTGGTCACCGACGCCGGCGCGATCAAGGTGGTCGGCGTCGCCACCGAGGCGGCGCTGCGCTCGTCCGGCGCGGGTTCACCCGAGGAGGACGTGCACTCGCTCGGCGAGCTGCTGTTCGCGTCGCTGACCGGCCGCTGGCCGGGCCCGGCGCCGGCCTGGGGGCTCCAGCCCGCGCCCGTCGAGCACGGTCGCCTGCTGAGCCCGCGGCAGGTGCGCGCCGGCGTACCACGCTCGCTGGACGACATCTGCGACCGGCTGCTCGGCGACCCGCCGCGGCACCACGCGCCGCCGATCACGAGCGCCGCCGGCCTGTCCGCGGCGCTGTCCGGTGTCGTCGGCAGCTCGCACGAGCCGCCGAACCAGATGGACGAGACCGTTCAGGGCCGGCAGAACGGCAGCATCGACGACGCCACCCAGGTGGTGCCGCAGGCCGCGCCGCCGGCGCTCGACCCGACGCCGCAGCCGGGGTACGACTCGGAGCCGAACGGGTACCGTCCGCCGCAGCCGGCGTACGAACCGTCGACCGACACCCGTCCGGTCCGCCGCCAGCCGGCGCCGCCGAACGGCAACGGCCGGCGCCGCGACGAGCCGAAGCAGAAGGGCGGCTGGGGCGGCCGGATCCTGATCCTGCTCGCCATCCTGGCGCTGCTGTCGGTGATCGCGATGGCGCAGTTCCTGCTCAAGGGCGCGATGAACAACGACCAGGGCAGTGGCGACAGCGGCACCAAGTCGAGCGCACCGCCGCAGACCAGCACCACCCCGTCGGCGACCACCGGCGGCAAGGCGACGATCGCGGGCGCCAAGGACTTCGACCCGGACGGCGACAAGACCGAGCACCCGAAGGACGTCTCGAACACCTACGACGGCGACCCCAGCACGACCTGGACGACGATGTCGTACAGCCGGCCGAACCTGGGTGGCCTGAAGCCGGGCGTCGGGATCATCTACAACCTCGGCGCGAAGACGCCGGTGTCGAGCGTGGCGGTCGGGTTGCAGGGTGACGGCACGAGCGTGCAGCTGATGGTCCCGGTGGGTGACGCGACCAAGTCGCCGAGCACGATCGACGACTGGAAGGCGGTCGCGACCAAGGAGGACCAGCCCGAGGGTACGGTGACCCTTACCCCCTCGGCAGGCACCGAGACGCAGTACGTGCTGGTGTGGCTGACGAAGCTGCCGAAGGACGACGGTGGCAAGTACCGGGGCACCATCTCGGAGGTCACGATCCAGAAATGACCGCTCACGTGGACTCGGGCAATCCGCCGCCCCGGCCGGACGTCCCGCGCATCGGCGCGGACGAACCGGTACCAGGCGCGACGCAGCCTGCCCAGAGCGGTCCGGCCAGCTACGACGAGCTGGACGACCACGAGCTGCTCCGGATGCACGTGGCCGGCAACCCGGACTCGTTCGGGTTCCTGGTCAAGCGGCACCGGGACCGGATGTGGGCAGTCGCGATCCGCACCCTCGGCGAGCCCGAGGAAGCGGCCGACGCGCTGCAGGAGGCGTTCATCTCGGCGTTCCGGCGGGCGGACTCGTTCCGCGGCGACGCCAAGGTGACCACCTGGCTGCACCGGATCGTGGTGAACGCCTGTCTGGACCGGATCCGCCGCCGCCAGGTGCGCGCCGCCGACCCGCTGCCGGAGGACGAGGACCGGGCCGCCGAGCTGGCCGGACCGACCGAGGACGACCCGGCCGAGGTCCGGGAGCGCCGGCTGGACGTGCTGAACGCGCTGAAGCAGATCAACGAGGACCAGCGGGCCGCGCTGGTCCTGGTCGACATGGAGGGCTACTCGATCGAGGAAGCCGCCTCGATCCTGGACTGCGCCCCCGGCACGGTGAAGTCGCGTTGTGCCCGGGGCCGGGCCAAACTGCTCCCGTTGCTGCGCCACTGGCAGACCACCCGAGCGTCCGACGTACCGGAAAAGTCCGCCGCGGAAGCGGTGGGAACCGAATGAGCGGGTACACCGTCGAAGCGAAGTCGCCTGCCTCTGGCGACCGAGAGACTGATGCCTTCGACCGGAGTTCTCTTATGACCACGCTGCTACGGCCGCGCACCCAGCGACGGGAGGCGAGCCCCCGATGACCGAATCCGGTCTGCCGACCAGTGAGCACCTCGAGCACCTGGACACGGACACGATCGCCGACCTGATCGAGAACCTGCTGCCCGCCACCGAGGCGCACAGCGCTCGTGAGCATGTGAAGGCATGCCCCGAGTGCCAGCAGACGTACGACGCGCTGCTGCAACTGTCCTCCGACCTCGCCGAGGAGGGCCGCGAGGACATCCCGATGCCGGCCGACGTCGCCGAGCACCTGGACGCCGTACTGGTGTCGGAGTCGGTGTTGCGCGCGTCCACGGTCGGTGTGCACTCGCTGGCCCAGATCCGCGAGGAGCCACGCCGGCACCTGCCGAAGCTGCTCGGTGCCGCGGCCGGTGTCGTGCTGGTCGCCGCGATCGGCGTCGGCGTCGTGTTCGCCACCAAGGACCAGGCGAACGAGGGCGCCGCGAACACCGACCAGAGCACCCCGCCGACGGACGCGGTGACGACCACCACCGGCAACCTGGCTCAGCAGACGCAGAAGTGGCTCGACCACACGCCGGGCGCGATCCTGCACGGTTCGGCCGGCGAGCAGGCCTGCGCCAACGCGTTCGCCGCCACCCGGGGGAACGCGAGCGTCCGGCTGGTCCAGCCCGCCAAGATCGACGGCCGGCGGGCCACGATCGTCGGCCTGCAGGGCGGGTCGCCCCGCGAGATCCAGATCTTCGCGGTCACCGGATGTGACCAGCCGAGCGGCGTCGCGTCGTCGTTCTACGACACCTCGGTGACCCTGCGCAACCGCTGACACCAGATGCGGTACGGCGGCCCTCTCCTGGGTACCGTGGGAATGGTCGGCCTCTAGGATCCGTTGAGTACGACGTCACTGTCTCGACGACACGAGGAACGCCTGAATGAGCGACTCCACCACAGTTCGCAACGTCATCATCGTCGGCTCCGGCCCGGCGGGTTACACGGCCGCGGTGTACGCCGCGCGCGCCGCGCTGGAGCCGTTGGTCTTCGAAGGCTCCGTCACCGCCGGTGGCGCGCTGATGAACACCACCGAGGTGGAGAACTTCCCCGGCTTCTCGCAGGGCATCATGGGCCCGGCGCTGATGGACGAGATGCGCACCCAGTCCGAGCGGTTCGGCGCCGAACTGGTCCCGGACGACATCGTCAAGGTCGACCTGACCGGCGACATCAAGGTGGTCACCGACTCGGCCGGCACCGAGCACCGCGCCAAGGCCGTGATCCTGGCCATGGGTTCGGGGTACCGCAAGCTCGGCCTGCCGGACGAGGAGCGGATGTCCGGGCACGGTGTGTCCTGGTGTGCGACCTGTGACGGCTTCTTCTTCCGCGACCAGGAGATCGCGGTCGTCGGCGGTGGCGACTCCGCCGTCGAGGAGGCGACCTTCCTGACCAAGTTCGCGAAGAAGGTGCACCTGGTGCACCGCCGCGACGAGCTGCGTGCCTCGAAGATCATGGCGGACCGCGCGTTCGCCAACGACAAGCTGGAGTTCCAGTGGAACTCGGCGGTCGACACGATCCACGGCGAGGACAAGCTGACCCACCTGACGCTGAAGGACACCGTCACCGGCGAGACCCGCGAGCTGCCGGCCACCGGCCTGTTCATCGCGATCGGCCACGACCCGCGCTCGGAGCTGGTCAAGGGCCAGGTCGACCTGGACGACGAGGGCTACGTGCTGGTCAAGCAGGACAGCACCGAGACCAACCTGCGCGGCGTGTTCGCCGCCGGCGACCTGGTGGACCACACCTACCGGCAGGCGATCACCGCGGCCGGCACCGGCTGTGCGGCGGCGCTGGACGCCGAGCGTTACCTGGCCACGCTGGAGGACGCCGCGCACGCGACGGCCGCCGCGGCCACCGAGCCCGTCTCTGTCTGAACCTCACACATCACTGAAGGAGATACGCCCGTGGGCGAGAAGATGAACGCCGTCACCGACGCCGAGTTCGACCAGACCGTGCTGAAGAGCGACAAGCCGGTCCTGGTGGACTTCTGGGCCGAGTGGTGCGGCCCGTGCCGCCAGGTGTCCCCGATCCTCGAGGAGCTGGCGCAGGACCACGGCGACAAGATCACGTTCCTGAAGATGAACGTGGACGAGAACCCGGTCACCCCGAGCAACTACCGGGTCACCGGTATCCCTACCATCAACGTCTACGTGAACGGTGAGCTGGCCAAGTCCATCGTCGGCGCCAAGCCGAAGGCGGCGCTGCTCAAGGAGCTGGCTGACTTCACCGCCTGAGTTGCCTGAGTTGTCAGCCACACCCGCAAGGAGCAAGTCCTGATGGAAACCCCGCACGGCGTGTACCGGATCGGCGACAGCGGTGAGGCGGTCGCCGAGATCGTCGGCAAGCTGCAGAGACTCGGGCTGCTGACCGGCGGTCACGACGTCTACGACGAAGCGACGGCGCATGCTGTCCGGGGGTTCCAACAGCAACGCGGACTGATGATCGACGGGATCGTCGGCCCGCAGACGTACCGTGCGATCGACGACGCGCGCTGGCGGCTGGGTGACCGGCTGCTGACGTACGTCCCGACGCATCCGCTGAGCGGTGACGACGTACTCAGCCTGCAAGCCAAGCTGCAGGAGCTCGGGTTCGCGGTCGCCCGGATCGACGGCATCTTCGCCGCCGACACTCAGCGTGCAGTCACCGAGTTCCAGCGCAACATGGGCCTCCCGGCGGACGGCACCTGCGGCCCGTCGACGTTCAAGGCGCTGCAGCGGATCCGCCCGATGGCGACCGGCGGACGACCGGACGCGCTGCGGGCCCGCGAGGCTGTGCGCGCCGCCGGGCCGCGGCTGTCCGGCAAGACCGTGGTGATCGACCCGGGCCACGGTGGTTTCGACTACGGCTGGGAGGGCTACGGCCTGCGCGAGTCCGACATCGCGTACGACCTGGCCGCCCGGATCGAGGGCCGGCTCGGCGCCACCGGCGTACGGGCGTATCTCTCGCGCGGACGGGATCAGGGGCCGGACGAGCTGGCGCGGGCCGCGTTCGCGAACGAGACCGACGCGAACCTGTGCGTCTCGCTGCACGCCGACGGTTCGATGAACCCGGAGGCGCAGGGCGTCGCGACGTACTTCTACGGCAACGACCTGCACGGGGCCTCGTCGAGTGTCGGCGAGCAGTTCGCCGGCCTGGTGCAGCGCGAGATCGTCGCCCGGACCGACCTGCTGAACTGCCGTACCCACGCCAAGACCTGGGACCTGCTGCGCCGGACCAAGATGCCCGCGGTGCGGCTGGAGATCGGGTACGTCACCAACCCGCACGACTCGGCACGTCTGGCCGACCCGGCGTTCCGGGACGTCATCGCGGAGGCGATCGTCGTCGCCATCCAGCGCGTCTACCTCCCGCCGGAGCAGGACGCCGCCACCGGCATGCTCCGCTTCGGCCAACTCACCGTCTGAGTAGTCAATCAGTAACACCTCGCCTACCCTGGGTTGTGAGAATCCAACCTGGGGGTGGCGATGATCCGGTGGCTCAGCTGTCTCGGTCTGTTGGCAGTGCTCCTCACACCGGCACCGGCTGAGGCCGCCGAAGCCGGTCGGGGGGGGGGCGACACCGACCAGGTCTACGTCGAGTGGGTTTTAAAAAAAATAAGCAGGGGGCGAGTATTTTTGTTTTTTTATGTGTGGGGGGCGGGTGGATATTAT
>NZ_JBSHBJ010000005.1:225821-291758 GCF_053611945.1 Kribbella sp. NPDC054772
CACAGGGGGGGGGGGGCTTTGCGGGGGGGTCTCTGGTGTGTCGGGTGTTGGCCTGTCCACCACCCCCCGCCCCGGGGGGCGCCCCCCCCCCCCGCTCGGCTGGTCGCCATCACCGACCAGGACTACGACAATCCGTCGGCGGCCCGGATCCGGTTGCTCGATCCGGCGGTCGCCAACTGGAACACCGCGGCCGCCCAGAAGTGGACCTGGTCCCCCACCAGCAGCAACGGCTTCTCCGGGCTGACGAGCGCCTGGGGATTGCCGTCGGATGTGAAGCTGCGGATGAAGGGCGGCGCGTACGTCGCTCTGGTGACGGACTCCCGTGGTCTCGCCGGGTTGATCAGCTATCCGGCCGGGAAGCGGCTGTGGGCCACCAACGTTGGCTCGGCCAACAACCCGCACAGCATCGAGCTGCTCCCCGACGGCAACTTGGCTGTTGCCGCGAGCAACGGTGGGTTCGTCCGGATCTACACCGCGTCGCAGCGCACGGCGTCGTACGTCGACTATCCGCTGCCCGATGCGCACGGAGTCCAGTGGGACCCGGCGCGACAACTGCTGTGGGTCCTCGGCGGCACAAAGCTCGCCGGCCTGAAGATCAGCGGTACGCCGGCCAAGCCCGTGATCACCGAAGGACCTGTCGTCACGCTGCCCACCGGCGGCGGCCACGACCTGACCCCGGTGCTCGAGAACCACGACCTGCTGTGGGTCTCGACCGGCTCGAAGGTCTACCAGGTCAGCAAGTCCGCCGCCGCGGTCGTCGCGACATTCGACCAGCCCGGCATCAAGAGCATCAACAGCATGCCGAACGCGCAGCAGGTCCGGACCAGCCCGAAGGCGGGCTGCCGGACCAGCTGGTGCACCGACACGGTCAACTTCGCCGTACCGGCGGCGACACGGACCTTGACCGGATCGGAGATCTACAAGGCCCGCGTCTGGAGTTCGCGCTACGAGTGATCCTCGAGCTTGATCTTCGGAAGCACGCGGTCGAGTCCGCGCGGTAGCCACCACGCTCGCTCACCGAGCACCCGCAGTACCGCTGGGACGATGACGCAGCGGATCAGCAGAGCGTCCAGGAGCACGGCGGTCGCGAGACCGAGACCGAATTGCTTGAGCATCCGGTCCGGGCTCAACAGGAACGCGCCGAACACCACGATCATGATCGCGGCCGCCGCGGTGATCACGCTGCCCGTGGTCGCGAGCCCTTCCCGCACAGCGGCCCGGGCGTCCCCGGTACGCCGCCACTCCTCGTGGATCCGCGCCACCAGGAACACCTCGTAGTCCATCGACAACCCGAACACGATCGCGAAGATCATCACCGGCACGAACGCCTCGATCGGTCCCGCCTGCGCACCGAACCAGCCCTGCTGAAACACCAGCGTGATCACCCCGAGCGAGGCGCCGATGCTCAGCAGATTGAGGAGGGCGGCCTTCACCGGGATCAGCACCGACCGGAACACCGCCATCAGCAGCAACGCCGATAGCCCGACGACCACCAGTACGAAGATCGGCAGCCGCTTGCTCACCGCCGCCGCGAAGTCGTCGGCCGCGGCGGTCGATCCACCGACCAGGTACGTCGCCTTGGTCTGCGACTCCAGCCTCGGCAGAGTGTCGTCCCGCAACCGCTGCACCAGATCGCTCGTCGCCGCGTCCTGCGGTGCCGACTTCGGGAACGCGAGCACCGTGGCGACCTTGCCGTCCGGAGTGATCTGTGGCGGCGTCACCGCGGCGATCCCCGGATCCGCGGCCAACGTCTGCCCCAACAACTGGGCCGCCGTCTGCCCGCCCTCGGTCACCACCACCAGCGGACCGTTGAACCCGGGCCCGAAACCGTCGGCCAACAGGTCGTAAGCCTTCCGGCTGGTCTTCGCGGGATCGTCCGTCCCGGCGTCCGCGAACCCGAGCCGCATCCCGAACGCCGGCAACGACAACGCCACCAACGCGAGAACCCCGAGCACCAAGGGGATCCACGGCGCGCGCTGCACCGCACTCGCGAGCTTCCGCCACCCGTCCCCCGGCGTACGGCGTTGTTTCGCGGCATGCTTGCGGACACTCCGCTCGATCCGCTTGCCGAACAGCGTGAGCAGCGCCGGCAACAGCGTCACCGCGGCGAGCATCGTCATCAGCACGGTCAAGGTGACGCCGAGTGCGACGCCTTGCAGGGAGCCGAGTCCCAACGCCAGCAGGCCCAGCAACGCGATCACGACAGTGCATCCAGCGAACATCACCGAGCGGCCCGCGGTGTCCAGGGCGACGACCTTCGCGTCCGCCTCGCCCTTCAGCAACTCGTGCCGGTAGCGCGAGAAGATCAGCAGCGCATAGTCGATGCCGACGCCGAGCCCGACGAGCAGCATCACTGGCGTCGTGTACTCCGGCACCGTGAACAGATGCGACGCGAGCATCAGCAATCCGACCGTACTGCCGACCGCGAACACCGCCGTCAGCAGCGGAAGTGTTGCTGCGAGCAACGATCCGAAGAGGAACACCAGGATCACCAGCGCGGCGAGGAGTCCGACACCTTCGGAAGCACCACCCGAACTCTCCGCGGCGTTCCGCGCCAGATCCCCACCGACCTCGACCTGCACTCCCGGCCGGCCGAAGTCCTGTGCGCGATGGATGATCGTCCGCACATCGTCGACCGGCATGTCGGCGACCGCGACATCCAGGCTCACCGTCGCGTACGCCGTACGTCGATCTGTCGACATAGCGCCAGGGGAACTGAACGGATCGCTCACCGACGCGACGTGCGGAAGGCCGCGGACGACCGCGAGCATCGACGTCACCCGGGACTTCTCCGCCGCGAGCCCGCCGTCGGCCCGGACGACGATCTGCACCGAGGCTGTGTCGCCCTTCGGTTGGTGCGCCTGGAAGAGATCGGCCACCCGCTGGGAGTCGGTACCCGGCAGCGAGTTGTCGTTCTTGTAGCTCGCACCCGCCACCGTCGCCGCGGCGGTGACGGCGGCGAGCACCAGCACCCAGAGCAGCAGCGCCAAGCCGGCGCGCCGCATGGCCCACCCGGACACCCGGTGCAGCAGGCCGGGCGGCGTCGACCGTCGGATCGGAGTGTCCACTGTCATGACGAGTCCTCTATAAGTAGATCAGCTACATGTTGCCTCTCGACATTAACACCCATATGAGTAGACTGTCTACATGAAGGCAGACGCGCTGCGAGGACACCTCGACCCGATGATCCTGGCGGTCGTCGAGCGCGAGCCGCTGCACGGCTACGCGATCATGGAGGCGCTGCTGGAGCGCAGCGGCGGCGAGCTCGACCTGCCGACCGGCACGCTCTACCCCGCGCTCCGGCGACTCGAGCGGGCCGGCTACCTGGCCAGCGAGTGGAGCACGGTGGCCGGCCGGAAGCGCCGGACCTACCAGCTCACCAGCTCGGGCACGAAGATGCTGGTCGCGGGCAAGCAGGACTGGCTGACGTTCCGGGCCGTGGTCGAAGGAGTGCTACGCCCGGGACAGGCGTAGGCAGCGCTCGGCCTGGATGCTGACCAGGACCAACGGCAGGACCACGAAGGTCCCGACCACGCCGAAGGCGGGGATGCCCGGCGTGTGCGAACTGGTGGCCGCCATCAACACACCGATCGCGGCGATCAACCCCGACCCGACCAGCGCGAAGAGTGCCGTGACCCGGCTCAGATGCTCGCGGACCACGGGATAGCGAACCCCGATCCCGGTGCCGAGAACCGCGAGTACGGCGCCGGCGATCGCGAACGTGCCGATCGCGCGAACCACGGTCTGCAGTACGTCGTTCAAAGCGCTCGCCTGCTCGGGCTCCTGCGTCCAGATCCACGCCCCGCCCTGCCAGACGATCGGCTGGATCAGCAACGCGAGCAACAGCATCATCGCCGTACGACGGCTTTGGCTGATCGCGAGTTCGGACCGGTACCCGGGCACGACGTCGCCCAGCTCCCCGAAATCCGCGACCGCTTCCCGCTCCGCGTCGTACCGCTGGAGGCCGTCGGACTCGAAGGCCTCGGTCGCGTCGGTCAGGTGGTCGCGTGCCTCGGCCAGCAGGTCCGCCTTGCGGCGCCGCGGCCCACTGAGCTGCTTGCTCAGCGCAGCCAGGTAGTCGTCGACCGGCGTACTGGGACTGGACACCCCTCCAGTATGGGGAGGACGCGCGGCCGTCACGTCCGGGGTCCCACTGACTCACCCCTGACCTTGGCCTTGCGCCGATGCCGCAGCACGAAGAACCCGGCGTACGAGATCAGCACCAGCGTGAAACCGACCACTTCCACGATCGGTGTCGTGCCTTCGGGCCAGAGGCGGCCCTCGAGGTAGTGGTGGATGTACCCGGACGAGTAGACACTCTCGCCCCCGAGCCGGCGGAAGTACTTCTCGGACGTGGTGACGGGGCAGTCGAAGCCGATCACCACGATTGCCAGGTTCCACACCACGATGGGCAGTTGTGCCCAGATCAGCCGCGGCCAGCGCCAGGCGAGGAAGCCGCCGATCAGGAAGAACAGCAGCAGTGCTGCGTGCACGACCGCAATGACATCGGCCAGCACACGCCAGATCACGGGACTACTCCGGTCCTGACCTGAGGGCGTCGCGGACCGTCGCCGGGGCCGGCGGCGAGTGCTCCGGTCGGATCGCGCCCATCAGCCGCTCGACGGCCGCCTCCATCTCGCTGCGCCAGGTGATCGTGGAACGCAGGTCGAGCCGGAGCCGCGGGTTCCGCGGGTGATCGCGGACGACCCCGAAGCCGACGGCCTGGAGGAAGTCGGTCGGCCAGACACAGCCCGGGCCGTCCCACCGCGAGTCCCCGAAGGCCTCGACGGCGCGGAAGCCACGCTTCATGACGTCCTTCGCGACCGCCTGGACGAGGATCTTGCCCAGCCCGAGCCCGAGGTACCGCGGCTGGATCCGGCCGGTCGCCAGCACCACCGCGTCCGGGCTCACCGGCGCGGTCGGGAACGCCTGGATCCGCGGCAGGTACGTCGCGGGCGCGTACACGGCGTACCCGGCGGGGCCGTCGTCGACGTACAGCACGACGCCCGCGGGACCCCAGTCGAGCAGCACCTGGGAGAGCCAGGCCTCCTTCTCCAGGCCGTTGTCGCCGTTCCGGTTCGCCTGGCGGGCGGCCACCGGATCGAGCTCCCAGAACACACAGTCACGGCAGGGCGCCGGCAACTCGTCCAGGTTGTCGAGTGTCAGCGGTTCCAGCCGTCGGGCCATCAGCGCGTCCGATCAGCGCTGCCGGACCGCGGAGGGCTTGTTAGCTTCGTCACGGTGCGTGTCGACCTGGCGATCATCGCGCGGCGGGCTCGGCCGCCGGTTCGGGGACGCGGGACGGGGTCCGCGCGTCCGGAGTGCGGGTCGCCCGCGGGGCGACGTACCGCTGTTCCACCTGGACGGAGGACTGCGTGCGGAACAGTTCCGCGGCGAATCCGGCCAGCACACCCAGCAACAGTCCACCGAGCGTCCAGCCGGCGGTCTTGCCCACGCTCATCCGAATCCTGCCTTCCGGTTCCACCCTGCGGGCCGCACCCTCCCGGCCGGCTGCTGTCTCAACAGCCAGATTCCGGCATGGTCGAACCTGCCCCTATAAGGCATGGTAGTGAGAGGTCGCGCCGATCCCCAGCCCCGACCGGGGGTCTGCGACGTAACCTGGTGACTTCCCCCTCGATCACCGTTGGAGTGGCCCTCGTGAGTGCTGACGTGCCCGATGTCCGGCAGACCCGTCTCGACAACTACGTCGAGGCGTACGCAGCCCGGACCAAGGGCATGACCGCATCGGAGATCCGCGCCCTGTTCTCGGTCGCCAGCCGGCCCGAAGTGGTCTCACTGGCCGGCGGGATGCCGAACATCGGCGGCCTGCCGCTCGACGTGGTCGGCGGCGCGGTCCGCGACCTGGTGGTCGAGAACGGCGCCACCGCGATGCAGTACGGCTCCGGCCAGGGTGACCCCACGCTGCGCGACCAGATCTGCGACATCATGCGGCTCGAAGGCATCGAGGCGCACCCGGACGACGTCGTGGTGACGGTCGGCAGCCAGCAGGCCGTCGACCTGGTCACCCGGGTGTTCTGCGACCCGGGCGACGTGGTGATCTGCGAGGCCCCGTCGTACGTCGGTGCGCTCGGGGTCTTCCGTGCTTACCAGTGCGAGGTCGTGCACGTCGCGATGGACGACGACGGCGTGGTCCCGGAGGCGCTGGAGCAGGCGATCGCGTCGGTGCGGGCCGCCGGCAAGCGGATCAAGTTCTTCTACACGATTCCGAACTTCCACAACCCGGCCGGTGTCTCGCTGTCCGACGAGCGGCGCCGGCGGGTGCTGGAGATCTGTCAGCGCGCCGAGCTGCTGATCCTGGAGGACAACCCGTACGGGTTGCTCGGGTTCGACGGTGAGCCGCAGCGGGCGTTGCGGGCGGACGACCGCGAAGGCGTGATCTACCTCGGCTCGTTCTCCAAGACGTTCGCCCCGGGGTTTCGCGTCGGCTGGGCGGTCGCGCCGCACGCCGTACGCGAGAAGCTCGTGCTGGCGCAGGAGTCCGCGACGCTGTGCCCACCCGTGTTCAGTCAGCTGGCGATCTCGTCGTACCTGAAGAGGCATGACTGGATGGGGCAGGTGAAGCAGTTCCGGGAGATGTACCGCGAGCGCCGGGACGCGATGCTCGCGGCGCTCACCGAAAAGATGCCGGCGGCAACGACCTGGACACGGCCGCGCGGTGGCTTCTACGTCTGGCTGACGTTGCCGGAAGGCCTCGACGCGAAGGCGATGCTCCCCCGAGCCGTCACCGCGCGGGTCGCGTACGTGCCCGGTACGGCGTTCTTCGCCGACGGTTTCGGCTCGCAGTGCATGCGGCTGTCGTACTGTCATCCGACGCCGGAACGGATCACCGAAGGCGTCGGCAGGCTGGCCGCGGTGATCCACGAGGAGCTCGAGCTCCGCGAGACGTTCGGCCCGCTGCCACCCGGCGCAGGCCGTGAGTACGACGCTCCCGGGCCGGAGCTCAGTTAGACCAACAGCGCAAAGGTTGCGCAATGGATCTGCGGGCGGCCGTGGGTCCCTGACACGCTAGCGGTACCGTTCCAGTGGGCCTCGGGACCGGCGACCGTGCCGGAGTCGCCCACGAGTGATCGGGATATTTGTGATGAGTGATCTGGGTCGAGTGCTGGTACTGGCCGGTGGACTGTCGCACGAGCGCGACGTCTCGCTGCGGTCCGGCCGGCGGGTGGCGGACGCCCTGCGCAGTGTCGGCGTAGAGGTCGAGCAGCGGGATGTCGATGCCTCCCTGGTCGATCGGCTGCGCAACGATCCGCCGGACGCGGTCTTCCCCGTGCTGCACGGCGTCACGGGTGAGGACGGCGCACTCCGCCAGGTCCTCGACCTGTACGGCGTTCCGTACGTCGGCGCCGACGCGGCGGCCTGCCGCACGGCCTTCGACAAGCCGGTCGCGGCGACCGTCGTCGGCGCTGCGGGGCTGCGCACGCCCGAGTCCGTCGTGCTCGGACACGACACGTTCCGCGAACTGGGCGCCGCGTCGCTGATGGAGGCAGTGATCAAGCAGATCGGTCTGCCGCTGGTCGTGAAGCCCGCTCGCGGTGGTTCGGCACTCGGCGCGTCGATCGTGCGGACGGCCGAAGAGCTCCCGTCCGCGATGGTGAACTGCTACGCGTACGGGCCGGTGGCGTTGATCGAGCAGTACATCGACGGCACCGAGGTGGCCGTCACGGTGGTCGACACCGGTGACGGACCGCGGGCGTTGCCGGCGGTCGAGATCCGCCCGGATTCGGGGTTCTACGACTACGAGGCGCGGTACACGGCGGGTGCGACCCAGTTCGTCGTACCTGCTCGGCTGGAGCCTGAGGTGGCCGGTGCGTGCGCTGCTGCCGCCGTCCAGGCGCACCAGGCGCTGGGCCTGCGTGACCTCTCCCGGTCGGACCTGGTCGTGGACGCGGCCGGTGTGCCGTGGTTCCTCGAGGTGAACGTGGCGCCGGGGATGACGGAGACGTCGTTGGTCCCGCTCGCGGCCGAGGCCGCCGGGATCGAGCTCGGTGTGCTCTGCCGCGATCTGCTCGCCACTGCTGCAGCCCGCTGAAGGTTGTGATGGCGGAGCAACCACTGTGGCGGACCGTGGCGACGCCGCGGTGGTTGGGTCTGTTGCTGCTGGCACTGGTGCTCGCCGGTGTGATGTCGGTGATGGGCGTGTGGCAGTTGGGCGTCTATCAGTCCAAGACCGACGCCGCGACCGCCAAGCGCGCTGAGGCGGCTCCGGTCGCACTGCAGTCGTTGTTCTCCATCGACGAAGGCCTGCCGGCGAAGGCTGTCGGCCGCCGGGTGACCATCGACGGGACCTGGGGTCCGGCGGCTGACCAGGTACTCATCGCGGACCGCTCGCAGAACGGGCGGAACGGGTTCTGGGTGGTTTCGCCGCTGAAGGTCTCCGGCGACGGAGCGGTGATGGTGGTCCGCGGCTGGGTTGCGACGGTGTCCGATCCGGCCGCGAAGGCGCCGTCGGGTCCTGCGCGACTGACCGGGTCCGTGGTGGCGTCCGAGGCCGAGGACTCGTCGGGCGACGCGGCCAAGGGTCGGGTGCTGTCGTCGCTGCGGATCCCGACGATCGTGCACCTGGTGAACTACCGGGTGTACGACGCGTTCGTCGTACAGACCGCGGTGGACTCCGGCGTCGTACCGTCGCCTGCGCCGCAAGCCGTCGTACCGCCTCCGCCGCCGACGGACCATGCCGGGTTGCGGAACATCGCCTACGCGTTCCAGTGGTGGATCTTCGCGGCGTTCACGCTGTGGATGTGGGTGCGGATGGTGCTGGACGCACACCGGTCCCCCGACGAGGACGATCCGGACGGTGAGGACCCCGCGGCGGATGGCCCTGCGGGCGACCAGGCCGGGGCGGCTGTGGAGTCAAGCGGTACCGTTTCAGCGTGACTTCTCCTGCCGATCCCGCCACCTCCGCCGGCTCCCAGCCGCTGACCCCGGCCGTCCGCGGCGCACTGATGCGCTACCGCGTGATCGCCTACGTGGTCGGTGTGATGCTGCTGCTCCTGGTCTTCGTCGCGATGCCGCTCAAGTACTTCGCAGACAGCCAAGGCGCGATGGACGTGATCGGACCGGCGCACGGGTTCCTGTACATGGTCTACCTGCTCGCCACCGTCGACCTGTTCCGCCGGGTGCGCTGGTCGTTCCCGCGCCTGGTGCTGATGGCGCTGGCCGGCACGATCCCGTTCCTGTCGTTCTACGCCGAGCGGAAGACCTCGCACGAGCTCCTCGGTCACTGAACCAGCAATGTTTCATGTGAAACATTGCCCCTGAGTCTTCAAGTGTCTTTGTCGACAAATCGCCCTACCGATCTCTCGCCAAGGCACGACCCGTCAGGTCCCTAGGATTCCTCTGTCAGCGGCATCCTCAGCGGGAAGAGACACAGTGACGGACTTCGACGAACGGCTCGTGCTCAGGGAGAGCTTCACGTCGGACGACATGGACTTCGTCTCCATGCAGCGCGGCTGGGTGCTGCGCCAGGCCCGGATGCCGGAGGCCGGCGCCTTCGTCGACGTCTGGGTCACGCTGGACGGCCGCGCCGAGATCCACCTCGTCGACGACGAGCCGATCGGCGTCCGGTACGTGACCGTCCGCGGGCCTGGCAGCAGCGAGGTCAGCGACCAGGTTCGCAGCGACTGCGCTCTCTGGACGACCACCGAAGCTCTCCAGGCGCTCACCGCTGCGTCCGACTCCCCCGGCACCATCACCGCGGGGTACGTCGCCGCGCTCTCAGCGACGCCTGACGAAGCGGATGCGGTCGCACAGGCGCTGCTTCCACTGGCCGAGCACCCCGACCCGGCCGTACGTCGCGCCTTCGTCGTCGCAGCCGCGTACTTCTCGCACCCCACGCTCGTGGAACGCATCAGCCGACTCGCGTCCAGCGAGTCGGCTGATCAGGTGCGTACCGACGCCCAGCTCGTACTCGAGGGCCTCGCCCAGGAGCAGTAGCGCGCTCGAAGGCCTCGTTCTGGAGCAGTAGCGTCAGTCGTTGTTCATCTTGTTCGGGTCCATCAGGGTGACGATCCGCTCGAGGTCGTCCAGTGATGCGAACTCGACGGTGATCTTGCCCTTGGTCTTGCCGAGGTCGACCTTGACGCGCGTCTCGAACCGGTCCGAGAGACGATCGGCCAGGTCGACGAGCCGCGGCGCGACCGGCTTGTTCCGCCGGCGCGGTGCCGGGGTGTCGTCACCGTTCATGTCGCCGAGGGCAACGATCTCTTCGACCGTCCGCACCGAGAGGCCCTCCGCCACGATCCGCTGCGCGAGTCGCTCGATGGCGTCACCACTCGGAAGCCCCAGCAGCGCGCGAGCGTGCCCGGCCGACAGCACACCGGCCGCGACCCGCCGCTGCACGGACGCCGGCAGCTTCAGCAGCCGCAGCGTGTTGGAGATCTGCGGACGCGACCGCCCGATGCGCGTCGCGAGGACTTCCTGGGTGCACCCGAAGTCGTCCAGCATCTGCTGGTACGCCGCGGCTTCTTCCAGCGGGTTCAGCTGACTCCGGTGCAGGTTCTCCAGGAGCGCGTCCCGCAGCATCGCGTCGTCCTGCGTGTCCCGAACGATCGCCGGAATCGTCGTCAGGCCCGCCGCCTGCGTCGCCCGCCAGCGGCGCTCACCCATCACCAGCTCGTACTTGTCGTCCTCGAGCCGCCGGACGACGATCGGCTGCAGCAGCCCGATCTCCTTGACCGAGTGGACGAGCTCCTCCATCGCCTCCTCGTCGAAGACGCTGCGCGGCTGCTTCGCGTTCGGGGAGATCTTCTCGACCTCGATCTCCGCGAACGACGCGCCCGGAACCGCGGCCAGCTCCGTCGACGCCGGCGCCCCCTGCGGCTCCGGCGCAGGAGCGGCCGGCGGCGCGCCCGGGATCGAGCTCGACTTGCTGCCGAGCGTCGTGGTGCCGGGTGCCGGCGAGCTGGGGATCAGCGCGCCAAGTCCGCGTCCGAGTCGGGTGTTCATCGCGCTCCCTCGAAGTCGACATCCTGCTGAGCTACTGCTGACCTACCACATCGCCGTCCGGACGCCGTCGCGCTGCGACCGGCCCCCGTGTCCCGTTTCACGTGAAACGGTGCCACACCGCGCTGCGTGTTCAGGCGTTGTTCCGCATCGCGATCTCGCGGGACGCCTCGAGGTACGAGAGCGCACCGGCCGACGCCGGATCGTACGCGAGCACGGTCTGCCCGTGGCTCGGCGCCTCCGAGATCCGCACCGAGCGCGGGACCGCGGTCCGCAGTACGGCGTCCTTGAAGTGGCCCCGCACCTCGGCCGCGACCTCGCCGGCCAGCTTGGTGCGGGCGTCGTACATGGTCAGCAGGATGGTCGACACGTCGAGACCGGGGTTCAGGTGCGACTTCACCATGTCGATGTGCCGCAGCAGCTGCGACAGGCCCTCGAGCGCGTAGTACTCGCTCTGGATGGGGACCAGCACCTCGCGCGCGGCGGTCAGGGCGTTCACTGTCAGCAGGCCGAGGGACGGCGGGCAGTCGATGAAGACGTAGTCGTACTTCTCCCCCGCGGTCTCGGTCTCGGCCAGGTAGGCCTCGAGCACACTCTTCAGCCGGCTCTCCCGAGCCACCAGGCTGACGAGCTCGATCTCCGCGCCGGCCAGGTCGATGGTCGCCGGGATCACCTGGATGCCGGGGTGCTCGGCACACGGCTGGATCAGCTTGCTGAGCGGCTCGCCCTCGATGATCGCCTCGTAGACGCCCGGCGTACCTTCGGCATGATCGATGCCGAGCGCCGTCGACGCGTTGCCCTGCGGGTCGAGGTCGATGACGAGAATCTTCGCGCCGTAGAGCGCGAGGCCGGCGGCGACGTTCACCGTCGTGGTGGTCTTGCCGACGCCACCCTTCTGGTTGGCGACGACGAACACTCGGGTCTGGGCGGGCAGCGGGAACTCGCGGCCCATCGTGCGTCCTTCATTCACCAGCAAGGTCCGTTCGGTCGCGGCGGCGATCGGAGTCTCGAGAAGTCGTCGCTGAAGCTCGTCCGACGTGGCCCGCGCGGCGATCTGTGCGGCAGTCATAGCGCCCATTCCAATAGGTGCGGGACTTGGCCCGAAGAGGATGTCTGTAGGGGTCGGGGCGGGTCTACCCCCAGCTCCATCCACAGGCTTCTGTGGACGAATTCCCGTGTGCAGGGGCAGTTTCATGCGGTGGTCATCCACAGGCGGTGGAGACTCCGAAAGGTCCGGCTCGACGTCCACCAGTGACGCCGAATCGGGCCCGGAACCATCATCCCGCATGTCCGCCGTTTCACGTGAAACGGCGGACGGGTCGGTCGCGGTTGGTCCGTCGAGACCGGCCGCTGCGGCCGCTCGGAGCCCCGAGGTGTCGATCGGCGGAGTGATCACGACCGGCTTCGAGGGCTGGACAGGAGAAGAAGTCTGGACCGGGGGCGCCGGCGCGGGGGCGGTGTTGGGAGCCGGTTCCTGGGTGACCACGCGAACAGCGGAGTCCGATTCGGTCGGCCAGCCGATGCCCTGCGACGGCCTCGGCTCTCCACTGCTCTTCTCGGGCCATCCGAGGGCACGACTCACCAACCCGCTCACCTCCCGTGTCTTCCGTGCCGGGATCCCCCTGCAGCACGTCCGGCAACAATACTCACCACCGTCGTCGGATGAGCCAGTTCATCGCCGCCGAGTTGGTGAATATGACAAAGCTCTGCGCCGAGCTTCGCCAGTGCGCGTTCTGACGAGTCCAGTTCCTCCTCCGCGGAGGACCCCTTCATCGCCAGCATCAGTCCGCCTTCGACACACAACGGCAGACACCAACGCGCCAGCTTCTCCAAGGGAGCGACGGCCCGAGAGGTCACCACGTCGTACGACGCCGGCGGGAGATCCTCGGCCCGGGCACGGACCACGGTCGCGTTGTCGAGCTCGAGGGACGCGACCGCTTCTTCGAGGAAGGTGGTGCGTCGCAGCAACGGCTCGACCAGCGCCACGTCGAGGTCGGGACGAACGATAGCGAGCACGATCCCCGGCAGGCCGGCGCCGGTGCCGACATCGGCGACCGTTGCCTCCTCGGGAATCAGTCGCTCGACCACAGCACAGTTCAGCAGGTGCCGATCCCACAACCGCGGTACCTCGCGCGGCCCGATCAGTCCCCGGAGCGTGCCCTCGGTCGCGAGCAGATCGGCGTACGCCGAAAGCCGGACCGCCGCCCGTGGAAACAACTTCTCCACGAGCGGCGGCGGCGTTTCACGTGAAACCTTGTCGGTCACGGGCGGACGATCATGGCTGCACCACCACGCCGCGGCGGGGCTCCTCGCCCTCGGACTCGGACGTCAGGCCGGCGGCAGCGACGACATCGTGCACGACCTTCCGCTCGAACGGCGTCATCGGGTCCAGCCGCACCGGCGTACCGGTGGCCTTCGCCTCCTCAACCGCCTTGCGACCGACCTCTTCGAGCTCGGCCTTCCGGTTGGCCCGGTAGTTCGACACGTCCAGCATCAGCCGCGACCGCTCACCGGTCTCCCGATAGACCGCCAGCCGGGTCAACTCCTGGAGCGCCTCCAGGACCTTGCCGTTCTCACCGACCAGGTTGTTCAGCTCGGCGCCCACGATCGAGACCGCGGCCCGGTCGCCGTCCACGTCCATATCGATGTCGCCGTCGAGATCGGCGATGTCCAGCAACTCCTCGAGGTAGTCGGCCGCGATGTCGCTCTCGGCCTCGAGCGCCTTCAGCCGGTCCGCAGCGGAGTTCTTCGGACCGGCAGACTCCTCCGCCGCCTCGGTGTTCTGCATGCCGTCGGTCACGGCGACTCCTTCACACTGTCCTTCGCGATGTCGAGATCCGCCCCACGGGGACCTCGTAGTTCAAAATCAGGTTCCTGCACAAGCACGAGCCGAACCGGTGCGCGCTGCGTCAGCGCGAACCACCGGAACGCTTCTGCGCCGCCTTCTTCTGCGCGGCCGACTTCGCCGCGGGCTGGCGCTTCGTTCCCGAGCCCTTCTTGCCGGCCGGCTGCTTCTTGGCAGCGCCGGCCTGAGTCTTCTTGGGTGCGTCCTGCTTCTGCGGAGCGTCCTGCACGGAGTCGGAGTCGGAGTCGGACGACGTCTGCCCGTTGCTCGTCGCGGTGGAGCCGCTCGTCGCGGGGCCGGTCTTCCGGTCGCTCCGGGACTGCCGCTTCGGCTGCTGGCGCTGGGCCGGCCGGCGGTCGGTGGTCTCGGTGTCCGTCGCGGCACCCGCCGTGCCCGGAACGTTCTCGTCGGCCGGACGGCCGTGGCGCAGGTTGTGCTCCCGCTTGCGGGCCTGCATCGAGTCGTACGCCGGCGTACCCGGAGCCGGGTTGCGGCGGATCACGTAGAACTGCTGGCCCATCGTCCACAGGTTCGAGACGAACCAGTAGATCAGTACACCGATCGGGAAGTTGAAGCCACCGATGAGGAAGAAGATCGGGAAGACGTACAGCATGATCTTCTGCATCTGCGCGGCCTGGCCGGTGAGGGCCTCCTTCGGCATGTTCTTCCGCATCAGCTGCAGCTGCGTGGTGAACATCGTCGCCGTCATCAGGATGATCAGGACGATCGCGACGACCTTGACGTTCGCCGCGCCCGGGCCGCTGGCCTTCAGGAAGGTCTGCGAGATCTCCGCGCCGAAGATCTTCGCGTGCTGCAGCGAGGAGACGTACGGCTGCATGATCGGGCTGTGTGCCTGGCCCTTGGCCGCGTAGTCGAGCACCCGGAACAGCGCCAGGAAGATCGGCGACTGCAGCAGCAGCGGCAGGCACGAGGAGAACGGGTTGGTCCCGGTCTCCTTGTACAGCTTCATCATTTCCTGACCGAGCTTCTCCCGGTCATGGCCGTACTTCTTCTGCAGCTCCTTCATCTTCGGCTGCAGCAACTGCATGTTCCGGCTGGAGCGGATCTGCCGGACGAACAGCGGGATCAGGATGGTCCGGATGACGATGGTCAGACCGGCGATCGACAGCGCCCAGACCCAACCGCCGTTCGGATCCAGCACGTGGCTGAGCAGCCAGTGCCACCCGACCAGCAATGCCGAAACGGCCCAGTACAGCGGCGTCATGACAGTGTTGAACAGGTCTACGATCCCGTCCCACACCGCGAGCCCGGGGATGGCCAGAAGAGTCACTCACACACCTCGCTGCACAGGCCCGGCGTCGGCCGACGATCCGGGCTGGTTGGCGGAGATCGAATCTCCGCGCTGGTCGACATCTCTGGGTGGAACGGGGTCGTAGCCGCCGGGGTTCCACGGGTGGCAGCGGAGGAGTCGCCTCACCGCCAGCCAGCTACCGCGCACCGCACCGTGGCGTTCGACCGCTTCCAAGGCATACGCCGAACAACTCGGGTAGAACCTGCAGACCTGCCCGTACAGCGGGCTGATCAGCAGGCGGTACAGCTTCAGAAAACCGATGATCCCGCTCCGCACGGGATTGAACCGCATCATGACTTCAGCAACCGGCGCAGCGCACCGTCGACGTCCGCGACCAACTCGTCGTACGACGCCGCGGCGGACGACGGGAGAGCTCGGACGACCGTCAGGCTGCCGGCCGGCAGATCGGGGAGCCGCGTGGCCAGGACAGCACGCAGACGGCGGTGGACCCGGTTCCGCAGAACCGCGTTGCCCACCGCCTTGTTCACAACGAATCCGACCCGAGGCGGGTCGACGTGGTCGACCTGGTCGCCCTGCGCCAGCACATGCAGGACCACCGCGCGCCGCGCTGCGCGCCGCCCGGACCGGACGGCGCGACGAAAGTCATCGGACCGGCGCAGCCGGTTCGATGCAGGCAACACGAGGTGGTCACCGTCGAAAAGGTCGCTCAGGCCGCGAGGCGCTGACGACCCTTGCCACGGCGGGCGGCGATGATCGCTCGACCCGCACGGGTACGCATCCGAAGACGGAAGCCGTGCTTCTTGTGCCGACGACGGTTGTTCGGCTGGAACGTCCGCTTGCTCACTGGAATGACTCCGGTTACTCGAGATCACAAATTTGTCGACAAATCCACTGATCAGGATCTGCCCGTTGGTGCAGTCCTGCACACCGTCGGAGAACCAGCTGAGGATTCCGCAGGGAGCGCAGCACGAAACGGCCGGCTCAACACCGACCGATCCACGGTACGTGGCCGCCTGTGGACAGGTCAAACCAGGTGTCCCCAGACTTTTCCACAGGCTTGTGGACAGGATAGTGGGTAACTGGTGGACACCGTACTCGTCACTGTCCGGACCGGGCCGCGACGGAGAGCGATCACGCACCATGACTACGCTCCGGCGTCCACCCGACACGCCGCAGGTTGCCCCCATTTTGCTGTTCATAGCCTGTGGATGACGGCTTGAAGCTGTGTGGGCGGACTTGTTAGCGTCACTTCCTCACACCAGAGGTCCTACATCCCGCAATCGGTAACCAACGGGCCACAGCAGTCGTTCACATCTGTGGACAACCATGTGGACACTGTGGATGCCGAGTGCGGACACAGCTACCGCGCTGAGCCAACAGCACAACGACTCACCGGCCGCACGGTGTCGGGGTCGAACGGTCGCACCGCCCGGGTCCTCACCCGGAACGCGCCGGCCACCGCAGCGATAGATTCGGGGAGCAACGCGTGGTCGAGGACCATTCCGCCAGTGCGGAATCCACACCGGCGGACTACACGCCAGCTGACTACCGGACGGATCGCTCCGCCGGCGGACAGCACGACCTGCGGCCCGAGCCCGACGCCGGCATCCGCCCGGAGCCCGAGGCGAACTTCCGGACCGAGGTCCCGCCCGCTCCCGAGCCGCAGCCCCGCACCGAGGCGCGACCGGAAGCTCCCCAGCAACTGCCGGAGGGGCTGCGTCGCGAGCCGCAGCCCCCGGCGCCGCGGTTCGACCCAGGCGACTACCTGGCCCCCTCGCTCCCGATCCCGATGCCCGAGCCCCCGGCCGCCGGCTACCGGCCCGCGCCGCCCCCGGGTCCGTACGGCTACCGCTCCGAGCTCGAGCGCGCCGCCACCGATCTCCCGTCCGGCCCACCACAGTCCCCCGCCGGTACGTCGTACTTCGGTGCGGCGCCGACTGTCGGGAACTACCGCCACCCCGGTGAAAACAACAGAGTGTGGGGTGGACCCCCGGAACGGGGTACTGGGAACAGTGTGAGCCCCGGACCGAACGAGGGTGATGCACGTGTGGACAACGCAGCCACGGACCAGTGGTCGACCGATCACCGCCAGTCGGTTCCACAGAGCGCGGCCGAGCACACCGCTCCGGAGAGCACCACGCCGGAGCACCAGTCCACCGAAAACCCTCAGCCCGAGCCCACAGCAGCCCCGGAGCACCAGACTCCAGAGCAGCACGCTCCCGAGCAACACACCGCTGAGCAGCACGCCCCTGAGCAGCACGCATCGCAACCGCACGCCTCGCAACCGCACGCTCCGGAGCAGCACGCAGAACAACCGCACGCCCCTGAGCAGCACACGCCGCAACACCAGCCTGCGCAGCAGCACACTCCGCAGCAGAACGCGCCTGAGCAGCACGTCGCCGAGCAGCTCTTCCCCGAGCAGCACCAGCCGGCTCCCGAGCACACAGCCCAGCAGGCTCCCCAGCAGGCTCCCCAGCAGCCGTCCGAGCAGCACGTGCCTGAGCAGCCGCCGCAGCAGCAGGTGCCCGAGCAGCCCGCTCCGCAGCAGCAGTCAGCTGCCCCTCAGCAGCAGGCGCCTGAGGAACACGCTCCGCAGCAGCAGGCACCGGCCCCTCACCAGCAGCCCGTCCAGCAGGAGCCGCCGGTCCAGCAGCAGCCGGTCCAGCACCACGTGCCTCAGCAGTCTGCTCACCACTATCCGGCTGCCCAGCAGTCGGCTCCCCAGCAACCCGCGCCCCCGCGACCGGTCCAGCACCTGTCGCTCCCGGACCAGCCGCTCCAGAGTCAGCCGCTCCAGCACCACGCTCCTCAACAGCCGGCTCCTCAACAGCCGACCCACCAACAGCGCGCTCCCCAGCAGCACGTGCCTCAGCAACCGTCGTACCAGCAGCCCTCACACGAGCAGCCGTCGCACCAGCAGCCGTCGCACCAGCCGGCCGCTCAGCAGATCCCACAGCAGCAGATGCCCCAGCAGCACCTGCCTCAGCAAGCGCCGCAGCAGCACACCCCCCAGCAGCATGTGCCTCAGCAGGTGCAGCAGCAGCCGGTGGCTGAGGTGGTAGCGCCGGTGACGGATCTGGGTGACGCGTGGAGCCGTGTCCTCGGCGGTCTCCCGCCGAACCAGCGCGCCTGGCTCACCAACTCGCGTCCGGTCACGCTCCACGAGAGCACCGCGATCGTCGCCGTACCGGACGACTTCACCCGTGGTCAGCTCGAGACGCGGCTGCGTCCGGACCTGGAGCGGATCCTCACCGAGAGCTTCGGCCGGGACATCCGGATCGCCGTCACCGTCGACCCGTCCCTCGACCCCGAGGTCCGCGAGCAGGCCGCGCCGCAACCGCCGCAGCAACGCCAGCAGCCCCAACAGCCGCAGCAGTACGCGCAGCCCCCGGTACAGCAGCAGCCGCCGCAGATGCAGCAGATGCCGCAACACCATGTACAGCAGCCGGTTCAGCAGCAGCCACCGGCCGTACGCGAGCCGTTGCGCACCGACGGCGCGTACCAGCCGACGATCCAGTCCGCGCTGACCGATCCGGACAACGGACCGCAGTACAGCCAACCCCCGGCGCCACAGCACTACGAGCAGCCGGCTCCGCAGCAGCAGGCCCCGTTCGGTCAGCCGCTCGGCTCGGTCGCCCCGCCGCCGAACGGTTCCGCGCCGACCCAGTCGGCGACCGAAGCGCAGGGCGAGGCCCGGCTGAACCCGAAGTACACGTTCGAGACCTTCGTCATCGGTAGCTCGAACCGGTTCGCGCACGCGGCCGCGGTCGCGGTCGCCGAGGCGCCGGGCAAGGCGTACAACCCGCAGCTCATCTACGGCGACTCCGGTCTGGGCAAGACCCACCTGCTGCACGCCATCGGGCACTACGTCCGCAGTCTCTACACCGGGGCGCGCGTCCGGTACGTCTCCAGCGAAGAGTTCACCAACGACTTCATCAACGCGATCCGCGACGACAAGGCGTCCCAGTTCCAGCGCCGGTACCGCGACGTCGACGTCCTGCTGATCGACGACATCCAGTTCCTGGAAGGCAAGATCCAGACCCAGGAAGAGTTCTTCCACACCTTCAACACGCTGCACAACGCGAACAAGCAGATCGTGATCAGCTCCGACCGCGCACCGAAGCGGCTGGAGGCACTGGAGGACCGGCTGCGGAACCGGTTCGAGTGGGGTCTGATCACCGACATCCAGCCGCCGGACCTCGAGACCCGGATCGCGATCCTGCGGAAGAAGGCAGCCACCGAGCGGCTGACCGCGCCGCCGGAGGTGCTGGAGTTCATCGCGTCGAAGGTGCAGACGAACATCCGTGAGCTCGAGGGCGCGCTGATCCGGGTGACGGCGTTCGCCAGCCTGAACCGGCAGCCGGTCGACCTGAGCCTGGCCGAGATCGTGCTGAAGGACCTGATCCCCGAGGGCAGCAAGCCCGAGGTGACCGCGAGCATGATCATGGGCCAGACGGCGTCGTACTTCGGTCTGTCGATCGACGACCTGTGCGGTTCGAGCCGCAGCCGCGTCCTGGTCACCGCCCGCCAGATCGCGATGTATCTGTGCCGGGAGCTGACCGATCTCTCGCTGCCGAAGATCGGTCAGCAGTTCGGCGGCCGCGACCACACCACGGTGATGCACGCCGAACGGAAGATCCGGCAACTGATGTCGGAGCGGCGCAGCGTCTTCAATCAGGTCACCGAATTGACCAACCGGATCAAGCACCAAGCGAAGCAGCAGTAGCCACACAGGCTGGGGACACAGCTGTGGAAAACTGGGGGTATTGCCGTGGATACCTCGGTCTGTCGTGTGGATTGGCTGTGGGGACAGAATTCTTCGTCCACGGTCGTCCTCAGACGAAGCGGTGGCCGTCCACACGCCGTCCACATGGCAATTCGGCCTCTGACCTGGGAAGACGCCGCTTTTCCACACTATCCACCGGTGCTAAGAACCCTATGGAATCTGTAGAGAGTTCCCAGTCCACAAAACGAACGAGCGGCTCGATCTGGGGAAAACCCCGGCCTCGCGCCCGCTTGCGGGACCTGTCAGGCTGTCTCTGGAAGGTCGTGAGCAGCAGCCCACGGCCGGACCGGTACGACGCCGACGCGACCCGCCCGAAGCGCCACGTCAGGCCCGAATGGCGCAGAGCACACTTGTCCGTGGCAGGATCTGCCTGGCACACAGCCGAATCAGGAGGCACCCAGCGGTGAAGTTTCGCGTCGAGCGCGACGTACTGGCCGAGTCGGTGGCCTGGGCCGCGCGCAGCTTGCCCAGTCGCCCCAGCGTCCCGATCCTTGCCGGCCTTCTGGTCGAGGCCGAGGACGGGCAGATCACCCTGTCCGGCTTCGACTACGAGACCTCGGTCCGGGTGACCGTGCCCGCGCAGGTCGCGGACGCCGGTAAGTGCCTGATCTCCGGCCGGCTGGTCGCTGATATCTCCAAGAGCCTTCCGAACCAGCCGGTGGACGTCGCCGTGGACGGAGCGAAGGCCCAGGTCACCTGTGGCAGCTCGCGGTTCACGCTCCAGACGCTTCCCACAGAGGAATATCCGGCTCTGCCCGAGCTTCCGGCCGCCAGCGGGACGGTCAAGGCCGACGTCTTCGCCCAGGCCGTCTCCCAGGTCGTGACCGCGGCCGGGCGGGAGGACACCCTTCCGGTGCTGACCGGCGTCCGGGTCGAGATCGAGGGCTCCACGATCGCCCTGCTGGCCACCGACCGCTACCGGCTGGCGATCCGCGAGCTGGAGTGGAACCCGCAGTCCCCCGACGCGTCCGCGGCCGCGCTGGTGCCGGCCCGGGTGCTGTCGGAGACCGCGAAGGCGATGACCGGCTCGGACGTGATCGTCTCGCTGGCCGCTCCTGGCACCGGTGACGGCATCGTCGGCTTCGAGGGCCAGGTGTCGGGCGGCAACCGGCGCGCCACCACCCGGCTGCTGGACGGTGAATTCCCGAAGGTCCGCGGCATCATCCCGACCGACGCGGCGATCGCCACCCGGGTGCGGATCGACACCGCGACCCTGGTCGAGGCGGTCAAGCGCGTCGCCCTGGTCGCGGAGCGGAACGCCCCGGTCCGGCTGACCTTCGACGAGGACAGCGTGACGCTCGACGCCGGCAGTGGTGACGAGGCTCAGGCGTCCGAGTCGCTCGAGGCCCGGGTCACCGGTGACCCGGTGACGGTCGGGTTCAACCCGACGTACCTGCTCGACGGTCTCGGCGCGATCGGTACGCCGGTCGCGCACCTGGCCTTCACGCAGGCGACGAAGCCGGCCGAACTGACCGGTGTGCGGGACTTCGACGGCGATCCGATCAGCGAGTTCCGCTACGTGCTGATGCCGGTCCGCCTGAACAGCTGAACACCAACAGAACAAGGGGATTCACGATGGAGCTCGGCCTTGTCGGTCTCGGCAAGATGGGCGGCAACATGCGCCAGCGGATCCGCAACGCCGGCCACACCGTGGTCGGGTTCGATCACAACCAGGACATCTCCGATTCCAAGGACCTGGCCGACATGGTCGGCAAGCTCACCGCGGCCGACCAGCCGAAGGTGGTCTGGATCATGGTCCCGGTGCAGGCCATCGACCCGGTCGTCACCGAGCTGGCCGAGCTGCTGTCCCCCGGCGACATCGTGATCGACGGCGGCAACAGCCGCTGGACCGACGACACCCGCCGGGCCGCGCAGCTCGCCGAGAAGGGCATCCAGTTCGTCGACTGCGGTGTCTCCGGCGGTGTCTGGGGCCTGGAGAACGGCTACGCGCTGATGTGCGGCGGTGACAAGGCGACCGTCGACGTGGTGATGCCGATCTTCGAGGCGCTGAAGCCGGAGAGCGAGTTCGGCTTCGTGCACGCCGGCAAGGTCGGCGCCGGGCACTTCTCGAAGATGGTCCACAACGGCATCGAGTACGGGATCATGCAGGCGTACGCCGAGGGCTACGAGCTGCTCGAGGCCGCGGACATCGTGGAGAACGTCCCGGAGGCCTTCGAGTCCTGGCGCGAGGGCACCGTGATCCGGTCCTGGCTGCTCGACCTGCTGGTCGCCTCGCTCAAGGACGACAGCCACCTGGCCAAGATCCGCGGGTACGCCGACGACTCGGGCGAGGGCCGCTGGACCGTCGAGGCCGCGATCGACCACGCCGTACCGATGCCGGCGATCTCGGCCGCGCTGTTCGCGCGGTTCGCGTCCCGGCAGGAGGAC
Organism: Kribbella sp. NPDC054772; assembly: GCF_053611945.1. Classification (NCBI taxonomy): domain Bacteria; kingdom Bacillati; phylum Actinomycetota; class Actinomycetes; order Propionibacteriales; family Kribbellaceae; genus Kribbella; species Kribbella sp. NPDC054772. The sequence continues at coordinate 248,076 of NZ_JBSHBJ010000005.1, forward strand.
TCGCCGGCGATGAAGGCGATCGCCGCGATGCGGAACCAGTTCGGCGGGCACGCCGTGAAGGGTGCCGAGGCCGCCGACCCGTCGTACGCGACCCCGCCCAAGAACTGAGGTGTACGTCACCGCCCTGGGTCTGCTCGACTTCCGGTCCTATCAGCAGGCGGAGGTCCAGCTCGCCCCGGGCGTGACGGCCTTCGTCGGGCCGAACGGGCAGGGCAAGACCAACCTGGTCGAGGCGATCCACTACACCGCGACGCTCGGTTCGCACCGGGTGGCGACCGACGCACCGCTCGTGCGTGCCGGTGCCACCCGCGCGATCGTGCGGACGGAGATCCGCAGCCAGTACGACCGGGACGTGGTCGTCGAGCTGGAAATCAATCCTGGGAAGGCAAATCGGGCCCGGATCAACCGTTCGCCGGTCCCCCGGCCACGGGAAGTGCTCGGTCTGCTGCGGACCGTGCTGTTCGCGCCGGAGGATCTCGCCCTGGTGAAGGGCGACCCGTCCGAGCGACGCCGGTTCCTCGACGAGCTGCTGACGCTGCGGGCGCCGCGGATGGCCGGCGTGCGGCAGGACTACGACCGGGTGCTGAAGCAACGGAACTCGTTGCTGCGGAGCGCCTCGCAGGCCCGCCGCCAGAACCGCACGAGTGCCGCCGAGGGGCAGTTGCGCACCCTCGAGGTCTGGGACTCGCACCTGGCCCGCTCCGGGGCCGAACTGTTGGCGACCCGCCTGGAGCTGCTCGAAGCGATGCGTCCACTGGTCTCGAGTGCGTACGACGCCGTTGCCCGAGGCAAGGGTGACGCGCGGCTGGAGTACAAGTCGTCGGTGCTGCTCGAGCCCGGTGTCGCGTCCCGGGAGCAGCTGGAGGAGATCCTGCTCGAAGCGGTCCGGGAGAAGCGATCGGACGAGCTGGACCGCGGGGTCTCGCTGGTCGGTCCGCACCGCGACGATCTGGTTCTCGGGCTCGGGGACTTGCCTGCGAAGGGGTACGCGAGTCACGGTGAGTCCTGGTCGTTCGCGCTCGCGCTGCGACTGGCGTCGTACGAACTGCTGCGGGCGGACGGGGGTGAACCGGTGCTGATCCTCGACGACGTGTTCGCCGAGCTCGACTCGCAACGCCGGGACCGGCTGGCGGAGCTGGTCGCGCCGGCCGAGCAGGTGCTGGTGACCGCGGCCGTCGGCGCTGACGTGCCCGCTGAGCTCAGCGGTGCGCGCTTCGAGGTGGGTGAGGGGGTCGTTCAGCGTGTCTGAACCCCCAGATTCCTCTGAGAGCGGCCCTGAGAGCGAGCTCCCCGTCGAGGAGGAGCACGACAAGCAGGGGCTGGACCTGGCGAAGTCGTTGGCCGGACGACTCAAGCAGCAGGCCGCGGCCGGCGGCATCAAGCCCGTCAAGCGCCGTCGTCGGCCGCGGATCGACGGCGCGCAGATCAGCAGCGCGCGCCCCGACGACCGCGACCCGCAGAAGCTGACCAACACGCTCGGCCGGCTGATGCGCGACCAGGGCTGGGAGGTCGACGTCGCGGTTCACGGCGTGATGGCCCGCTGGCCGTCGATCGTCGGCCCCGAGATGGCCGAGCACTGCACCCCGGAGTCGTACGAGAACAACGTCCTCAGCGTCCGTACGTCGTCCACCGCGTGGGCCACGCAGCTCAAACTGCTCGCCCCCGACCTGGTCCGCCGCCTGAACGCCGAACTCGGCGAAGGCACCGTCACCAGCGTCAAGGTCCAGGGCCCGCACGCCCCCTCCTGGCGCAAGGGCCCCCGCACCGTCCGCGGCGGCCGCGGCCCCCGCGACACCTACGGCTGAGGCGAGTCCGGGATCGAGTCCGGGATCGAGTTAGGTCGCGACCCGGCCCTCCCCTAGGATCAGGCGCGATGCGCACGCTCGTTGACGGCTTTCGCGAGATGGTCCACCTGATCGGGGATACGTTCCGGCTCTGGTGGAAGAACCTCCTGCCCATGACCATCTGGTGGGTCGCCGGTTTCACGGGGTTCACGGTGTGTTCCCAGGGCGCGATCTGGCTGGCCCAGCACGCACACTCCAGTCTCGGTACGGGTCTGTTCGCGGTCGGCGTACTGCTGCAGATCACCGCCGCCGTCGGCATGATCCGGACGTGTGCGATGTCGCTGTATCGCTGGCGTGACGCGGCGAGCAGCGAGGCCGAGGAGACTTCCGACCCGACGCAGCGCGGGCTCCTGGAGTTGCTGGCCGTCACGCTGCTGCCGCTGGTCGCCGTGTGGTCGGCGTGGGGATTCTTCGACGACCAGGTCAACCAGCTGAGTGCGACGTACCTGGTGCAGAACGGCCTCCAGCCGGGCTCCGGGTTCTTCAAGGTGGGAATCCACAGCTGGCACAACTACCTGCCCGCCCTCATCATCCTGCTGGTGCTCCGCCGCGTGCTGCAGGCGGTCGACGACCGGTGGCCGAGCCGGCCGGTGAAGTTCACCCAGGTCTGGGCCGAGTCGTTCTTCGTGCTGCTGACCTTCGTGATCACGCCGTACGCGATCGCCGAGGGCAAGGTGTGGTTTCAGAAGCGCAGCTTCTGGTACTGGTCGGTGGACTGGTGGGACGGCGTGAAGGGCTTCTTCGCGAACATCCACATCCCGATTCCGGCCGGTATCGAGTTCCTGTGGGGTTTCTTCTGGGATTCGCTCTGGCCGCTGTTCAAGTTGGGCGTCGCCGAGCCGTTGACCTGGCTGGCCATCACCACGGTCGTCTTCGGGCACCGCGTGCTCTCCAGCGGTGGCGTCTTCCGCGGTACCCGGATCGAGCGCCGGCTCGGTGGACAGACCGAACAAGAGGCCGCTCCGCGTGGCCGGATCGTCGAGCTGACGTACAAGGCGCCGGACCTGTTGCTCGCCGGTGTGCGGGAGAAGTTCTACCCGGCGATCAACGCGTTCCGGCTGCTGGTTCGCGTCGGGCCGGTGTTCCTCGGCGTCGTCTGCATGGTTTACACCCTTTGGGTTCTCGGCGACGCCTGGGCGTTCGTCGGCATCCAGCGGCTGATCGGCATCCACGGCGAGACGTGGGGCCTGATGAACCAGGAGATCGCCACGACGATCGAGCGCCTGCTCTTCGAGCCGCTCCGGATCGCCCTGCTGGCGGCCGCGTTCGACCTGTGCATCTCGGTTGGCACGGAGCGCCGCGCCGAGGCCTCCGCCGCGGCGGAGGCCAAGACCGCGGAAGCCGCCAAGCAGCCGGCGCCCGCGACCGCCTGAGCGTTCAGCTCACGGGGTGATCAGTACCCGCCGGTGCTCGCTGAAGTCCTCTACGGTCACACCGGTCAGATTCGGTACGGCGGACTTCGGCACGATGAAGACCTGCGCGATCTGCTGCGACTTGTTCATCGTGAACGGGTGGTCGTCATCGCTGCAGTACGTCGGCAACGGGTAACCGTACGCCTGCTCGTTGTCCCACGTGTTGCCCTTGGTATCCCGGAGTACCGCGTCGCAGCTGAAACCCTTGTCCTTCAGGAAGATGCCGTCGCGCGGTGTCACGGTCATCGTCGCCACGACCGCGATCGAGCCGGCCGGGCCGCCGAGCTCGATCGCCTCGCCCTCGTCGTTCAGCAGCGTGGCGTACGCCTTCAACGAGTCGAGCTTCCACTCGACGTGCGCGACCGTCACCGGTCCCTGGCTGATGACTGTGTCGATCCGGCCCTGCTTGTAGATGCTCTCGTCGTCGTCCAGGTAGGGCTTCAGCATCACGAACGATCCGACGCCGGCCAGCGACACCAGCAGCGAGACCTGGACGGCCAGCCGGGACACCCGGCCCGTGAGCTTCACGATGCCACCCGGGTCTCGGACTTGCCGACGACGTACTGCGGCTCGGCGCCGTCCACCATCTGCTGGGCGATCCCGTCGGTCGGAATGCCGAGGTCGACCCGCACCTCGGAGCTGTAGACGTTGAAGAACAGTGACGGGCGGATCCTCAGGGTGAGGTTGGTCATGTCGGCCGGGTTCACCTCGAACACGAGCGTGCCGGTGCGCGCGAAGCCGGCGTCCGGGAAGCCGAAGTCGCTGCTGTCCACGCCCTCGACCGGTACGTAGATGCTGCCGCCGTCCGTGGTCAGGGTCTCGTCGAACCCGCCGGGCTTCTGCACTCCGCGGACCGTGTCCCACTCGATCGCGACGAAGACACCGTTGGTCTCGACGGCCTTCTTGTCGTCGGTGTCATTGCTGTCCAGCAGCGACCGGGCGAACTTGATCCGGTTCACCTTCACGGTCGACCCGCTACCGGCGTACTCGAGGGACTCGCCGATCGTTCCGTGCACGATCTTGAGGTTCTGCTCCTCGTACACGTTCTCCGGGGCGGCCAAGCGGGTGATTCCGCCGATCAGAACGAAGAGCAGGCCGACCAGGATGGTCGCGGGGCGGTACAGCTTCACTTGTCGCCCCCCTTGTCGACGATGACCTCGGGCTTCATCCGGACGACGGCGGCCGCGTCCTCCGAGTGCCAGTACGGATCGTCGTTCGCACCCAGCGCCGCGTTGTCGCCCACGAAGTGCTCTTGCAGTACGCCGATCTCGATCTCGTCGGCGGTGAAGTCCGGTTCGACCTTGAACTTCACCGTGCACGACTCCGGCGGCAACCCGTAGACCAGGCGCCAGCCGATCCGGTCGTCCTTGCAGGTCGCGCTGTCGGCCTCCACGAGGTCGGCGCCACCGCCCGGGACGAGCCGGAAGAGAGACGGGTCGATCCGGGTGCTCTCCTGCTTCTCGGAGTCGATGTTCTTCGCGTCCAGGGAGAGCTGCAGCGTGGTCTCGGCGTCGGAGTACTCGCCCTTCGGTTTCCGGACGATGACGGCCTTGGTGATGTTGTATTCGAAGCGGCCGGCGGTGACCGTTGCCGGCGCGGTGAGAGTCGGAACCGTACGGCCCTTCTTCTCTTTCCAGCCGCCGGTGGCGAGGACGATCAGCGCGGCCACTACGACGAGGGCGATCACCAGCAACCAGATCCGCCGGTGCCGGTGGATCACCCGGTCGGCGATCATCGCATCGATGACCTCGTCGAGACTTTCCACGGCAGCGATCCTAGAGGTCGGTGGGTGCGCGCCGGGCACCGCTCGTCCCCGGGCCGTCGGGAGGCCTGTTCAGCGGTCTGGACCGGTCGGTGACGGAAAGGGTCAGCCGCGAAACACCCGAAGGCCACTGAGAGGCCGTGAGCGCTTTTCGGCCCCCCACCCGCGAGAGGGGACATGGCGATGAGGGAGAAAAGACGCCCTGACCCGAGTTTCAGGCGCCTGGTGGCAGGTTCTGCTTCGGTCGACGGGTAGAATGAACGGTGTAGAGCGAGCCGCGCCTTTGCAATCACCGTAGAGGGCGGCTCTACTGTGCCGCGATGCCTCGCGAACGCGGGGTCCGAGGAGGACAACCACCGGTGACCGACGAGCCGATCGAGATCGACGCCAACCAGTCCGCCGACCCCATCGGCCCCAGCGATACCCCCGCTCCCGACCTGGACGCGATTCCGTCGTCGGTCGTCGAGCGGGAGTACGACGCGAGCGCCATCCAGGTCCTGGAGGGGCTGGACGCGGTCCGGAAGCGTCCCGGGATGTATATCGGGTCCACCGGTGAGCGGGGTCTGCACCACCTGGTCACCGAGGTGGTCGACAACGCGGTCGACGAGGCCATGGCGGGGTACGGCGACAGCATCGTGGTGACGCTGCTCGCCGACGGCGGGGTCCGGGTCGAGGACAACGGCCGTGGTATCCCGGTCGGCATCGTCGAGTCCGAGGGCAAGCCGGCCGTCACCGTCGTACTGACCGTGCTGCACGCCGGCGGCAAGTTCGGCGGCGGCGGTTACAAGGTGTCCGGCGGTCTGCACGGCGTCGGCGTCTCGGTCGTGAACGCGCTGTCCACCCGGCTCCAGGTCGACGTCAAGACCGGCGGCAAGCTGTACACGCAGACGTTCACGATGGGTAACCCGGACGAGGACCTGGCCGAGATCGGCACCTCGGACTCGAACGGTACGACGATCACGTTCTGGGCCAGCCCGGACGTGTTCGAGACCACGACGTACTCCTACGAGACGCTGGCCACCCGCTTCCGCGAGTACGCGTTCCTGAACAAGGGCCTCGAGCTGGTGATCCGGGACGAGCGCCCCGACCACCTCGACGAGGACGGCAACCCGCTGGAGCAGTCCTTCCGGTACGCCGACGGTCTGGTCGACTACGTGAAGTACCTGACCGGGATCCGCGAGACCGTGCACCGGGACGTGATCTCGTTCGAGGCGGCCACCGCCGACGACAGCATGAGTCTCGAGGTCGCGCTGCAGTGGAGCGGCTCGTTCCAGGAGTCCGTGCACACCTTCGCGAACGCGATCAACACCCACGAGGGCGGCACCCACGAGGAGGGCTTCCGGGCCGCGCTGACCTCGCTGGTGAACGGGTTCGGCGAGGACCAGGGGATGATCAAGAAGAAGGAGGACAGGCTTACCGGTGACGACATCCGGGAGGGCCTGACCGCGATCATCTCGGTCAAGCTGGCCGAGCCGCAGTTCGAGGGCCAGACCAAGACCAAGCTCGGCAACACCGAGGTCAAGGGTTTCGTCCAGCGGGTCGTCAACGACAAGCTCGGCGCCTGGTTCGAGCAGAACCCGGCCGAGGGCCGGGAGATCATCCGCAAGGCGTCCGCCGCGGCGAGCGCCCGGATCGCGGCCCGCAAGGCCCGCGACCTGGCCCGCAACCGCAAGGGTCTGCTCGGTGGCGGCGGCCTCCCCGGCAAGCTGGCCGACTGCCAGTCGACCAACCCGGAGGAGTGCGAGGTCTACATCGTCGAGGGTGACTCGGCCGGTGGCTCCGCGAAGGGCGGCCGGGACCCGAAGTTCCAGGCCATCCTGCCGATCCGGGGCAAGATCCTGAACGTCGAGAAGGCCCGGATCGACAAGGTCCTGCAGAACAACGAGGTCCAGGCGATCATCTCCGCGCTCGGTACCGGTATCCACGAGGACTTCGACGAGGAGAAGCTGCGGTACCACAAGATCGTGATCATGGCCGACGCCGACGTCGACGGCCAGCACATCCGGACCCTGCTGCTGACCCTGTTGTTCCGGTTCATGCGGCCGCTGATCGAGCGCGGGCACGTGTACGCCGCGCAGCCGCCGCTGTACAAGATCCGCTGGAGCAACCAGCCCGACGAGCTCGCGTACACCGATCGGGAGCGCGACGGTCTGCTCGAGGCCGGCCACGAGGCGGGCAAGAAGCTACCCAAGGAGAACCCGATCCAGCGCTACAAGGGTCTGGGCGAGATGAACGCGAACGAGCTGTGGGACACCACGATGGACCCGGCCAACCGGGTGCTGCTGCAGATCACCCTCGACGACGCGATCCGCGCGGACGAGACGTTCCAGACACTGATGGGCGACGACATCGAGGCACGGCGCAGCTTCATCCAGCGCAACGCCAAGGACGTCCGCTTCCTCGACATCTAGAGCCGGCTCGACATCTGATCTCGCTGCTCACCGACGTACTGATCTGAACGGGACTTTTTCATGACCGAGACCCCCACCTCGCCGGGCCACGACCGGGTCGAGCCACTCGACCTGCAGACTGAGATGCAGCAGTCGTACCTCGACTACGCGATGGCCGTCATCGTCGGCCGCGCGCTGCCCGAGGTCCGCGACGGCCTGAAGCCGGTGCACCGCCGCATCCTCTACGCGATGTACGACGGCGGGTACCGGCCGGACCGCGGTTTCAACAAGTGTTCCCGCGTCGTCGGTGACGTCATGGGTCAGTACCACCCGCACGGCGACTCGGCGATCTACGACACCCTGGTCCGGCTCGCGCAGCCGTGGGTGATGCGGGCGCCACTGATCCAGGGCCAGGGCAACTTCGGTTCTCCCGGTAACGACCCGGCGGCCGCGATGCGGTACACCGAGTGCCGGATGGCGCCGCTGGCGATGGAGATGGTCCGCGACATCGACCAGGAGACCGTCGACTTCCGGCCGAACTACGACGGCAAGTCGCAGGAGCCGGTGATCCTGCCGGCCCGCTTCCCGAACCTGCTGGTGAACGGCTCGTCCGGGATCGCAGTCGGGATGGCGACGAATATCCCGCCGCACAACCTGCGTGAGGTCGCTGCCGCGGTCGACTGGGCGCTCGAGCACCCGGACGCGACCCGCGAGGAGCTGCTCGAGGCCTGCCTGCAGAACATCAAGGGCCCCGACTTCCCGAACGGCGCGCTGATCGTCGGCTACAAGGGCATCGACGACGCGTACCGCACCGGTCGGGGCTCGGTCACGATGCGCGCGGTCGTCGACATCGAGGAGGACGCCAAGGGCCGCACCAGCCTGGTCGTCACCCAGCTGCCGTACATGGTCAACCCGGACAACCTGGCGCTGAAGATCGCCGAGCTGGTCAACACCGGCAAGATGAGCGGCATCGCCGACATCCGCGACGACAGCTCGTCCCGGACCGGTCAGCGCCTGGTGGTCGTCCTGAAGCGGGACGCTCAGCCGCGTGTCGTACTGAACAACCTCTACAAGCACACGCCGCTGCAGGACACCTTCGGGTGCAACATGCTCGCGCTCGTCGACGGTGTACCGCGGACGCTGAGCGTTGACCTGTTCATCAAGCACTGGATCGACCACCAGATCGAGGTCGTCCAGCGGCGGACCCGCTACCGCCTGCGTGAGGCCGAGAAGAACGCGCACATCTACCGCGGGTACGTGAAGGCGCTGGACGCCCTCGACGAGGTGATCGCGCTGATCCGGCGCAGCCCCGACGTGGACGAGGCGCGCACCGGCCTGATCCAGCTGCTCGACATCGACGAGATCCAGGCGCAGGCGATCCTGGACATGCAGCTGCGCCGGCTGGCCGCCCTGGAGCGGCAGAAGATCATCGAGCGCTTGCAGGAGCTCGAGGCGATCATCGCCGACCTCGAGGACATCCTGGCCAGCCCGGAGCGGCAGCGGACGATCGTCAAGGACGAGCTCAGCGAGATCGTCGAGCGGTACGGCGACGAGCGGCGTACCGAGATCATCGCGGCCGACGGCGACCTCTCGGTGCAGGACCTGGTGCCGGACGAGGAGGTCGTGGTCACGATCTCGCGGGGCGGGTACGCGAAGCGGACCAAGACCGACCTCTACCGGACGCAGAACCGCGGCGGCAAGGGTGTCCGCGGCGCCCAGCTCCGGGCCGAGGACGAGATCAACCACTTCTTCGCCACCACGAACCACCACTGGATGCTGTTCTTCACCACCAAGGGCCGGGTCTACCGGGCCAAGGTGTGGCAGCTGCCCGAGTCCGCCCGGGACGCCAAGGGCTCGCATGTCGCCGGCCTGCTCTCGTTCCAGCCGGACGAGGAGATCGCGCAGGTCCTGACGCTGCGCGACTACGACCAGTCCGACTATTTGGTGCTCGCCACCAAGAAGGGCCTGGTCAAGAAGACGGCGTTGCGCGACTACGACTCGGCGCGGCAGAGCGGCATCATCGCCGTCAACTTCCGCGAGGAGGACGACGAGCTGATCGGCGCCGACCTGGCCACCGCCGAGGACGACCTGCTGCTGGTGTCCCGCAAGGGCCAGTCGATCCGCTTCACCGCGAACGACGACCAGCTGCGGCCGATGGGCCGGGCCACCTCGGGCGTGACCGGGATGAAGTTCCGCTCTGGTGACGAGCTGCTGTCGATGTCGGTGATCCGGGCCGGCGCGGACGAGGACACCCAGTTCGTCTTCACCGTGACCGATGCCGGGTACGCGAAGCGTTCGCGAGTCTCGGAGTACCGGCAGCAGGGCCGTGGCGGTCTCGGCATCAAGGCGGTGAAGCTGAACGACGAGCGTGGTTCGCTGGTCGGCGCGATCATCGTCGTCGACGAGGACCAGGTGCTCGCGATCAAGGCCAGCGGCCAGGTCGTCCGCAGCCGGGTCGACAGCGTCCCGGTCAAGGGCCGCGACACGATGGGCGTCCGGTTCGCCGGCGTCGGCGAGTCCGACGCGGTGGTCGCGATCGCCCGGAACACCGATCTGACCGTCGTCGGCGAGGAAGTAGCCGCCGAGGAGGAATCAGAGGCGGCCGAGGCGGGTACTGTCGCGAATGGTGCCCACAATGTGGACGGACCGACAACCGAATCCACCTCTGAGAGCGTCCAGAATGATGAGCAACGTTCGACGGACGTGGACGGCGCGGCTACCGTCGAAAGCGACGATGCCGGCCAGGAGGGTGACTGATGACCAACCGCGCGAGGCCGACATGGCCTGAAGGTGCGGCCGACGGCTCCAACCCCCAGCGCACCGCGCCGGGTGGGAAGCCGTCTGCCGCCCCGGCCAACCCGGCTTCCAACGGTCGTTCCAATGGCGTGCCCAACGCCAACGGCCAGCAGAGGTCCGGTACGCCGAACGGCCAACGGCCGTCCGAGTACCGCCCACAGCCGCGCCCGGGCACCCCAGGAGCTGGCGCCCCGGCCCGCCAGCAGCCCGGCGGCCGCCCGGCCCCGAGTACCCCTGGCCGGCCGGAGCAGCCGTGGTCACCCGGAGCCGCCCCCGCGGCCGCCGCAGCACCGGCGGCCGGAGCAGCGGCGTACGGCGAGACCGAATCGAAGACCGAGTCGCTCGGTGACCGGATGAACGCGGCCCGTCAGGCGGTGCTTGACAAGGCCAACGCGGTCAAGGCCTCCAAGCCCGACAAGTCCGAGCGGAACGAGGCCAAGCAGGCCCGGGTCGCCGAGAAGGACGCCAAGGCCGAGAAGGACGCCAAGGCCTCCAGCCGGCACCAGACCCGCAAGGCGCGCCTGCGGATGTCCCGGATCGACCCGTGGTCGGTGATGAAGACGGCGTTCCTGCTGTCCATCGCCTTCGGGATCGTCACCTGGGTCGCGGTCTTCATCGTCTGGTCCGCGATCGGCGCCGCGGGCGTCTTCGACAACATCAACTCGACGGTCCAGGAAGTCCTCGGTACGCCGACCGGCGAGCCGTTCCGGGTCGAGAACTACATCAACACCGGCAAGGTGATGGGATTCACCACCCTGCTCGCCTGCGCCGACGTGCTGATCATCACGGCGCTCGCGACCCTCGGATCCTTCCTCTACAACATCGCCGCCACGCTCCTCGGCGGCCTCGAAGTCACGCTGGCGTCGGAGGACTGACCTGGCATTTCCTGGTCCGGCCGGGCCGCTCGCGGGTCCGGCCGGAACCGGTTTGGGAGTAGGGCACTTGGTGCGGTAATCTCTCCCGGGTTCGACACCGCAGTATGCGGGCCTATAGCTCAGACGGTTAGAGCGCTGCCCTGATAAGGCAGAGGTCACTGGTTCAAGTCCAGTTAGGCCCACCCTCACAGAAGTGTGAAGTCCGATCCGAGGAGTCTCCAGTGCTGAGAAAGATCCTGCTGGTGCTGCTGGCCGGCATCGGTGGATACTTCGCCTACAAGAAGACCCAGCAGTCCCGCGCCGACAAGGACCTCTGGGCCGAGGCCGTCGACTCGGTCACCCCGGGTCGCTGACCCTCACGGGGGCGTAGCTCAACTGGCAGAGCACTGCCTTTGCAAGGCAGGGGTTAGGGGTTCAAGTCCCCTCGTCTCCACCAAAGCGTTCACGCAGGTCAGAGCGCGATTCCCGGCCCACGTCGCCCGCCGACGCCCCGCCGGTGGACGCACCGCCCCCGCCGATGTTCGTTCTGTGCCCCGCACCGACTCGGAGCGCGTCGCGTCAGGACAGCCGGATATCCACTGGTGTTGGGGGTTATCCGGCGCTTCGACCCGATGTGGGTCTGGGAGTGAACGGGAGCGGGTGGTTGGCCGGCGTGCCGCTGGCCGGGCACACCGTGGGGTGAAGAGTCTGCAGGCGGACAGGTAGTGCACCCGCGAGACGCCGTACGCGCAGACTGGTTCACGCTCGACTGCACTACCCCCTGGCCGGCACCTCCTGTCGAGCTGCAGATCGCACCGCGCCACTCTGCTTCGGAAGTTGGAAGGGCTTGACGAGGAGGCGCCGACGGGTCGGCGATGACCAAGAGGCGGAGTTTCGTGTTGGTCCCGAGGAGACGGCCGACGCATTGGTCGGGCAGTATGACCGCGCGGCACAACGGTCACGCCGACATCATCCGAGAGGCGATCGACGGCACTACCGGCCATTGGCCTTGTTTCACAGCGCCGAAGGACGGCGTGGTCACGTGGGAAATATCAGAGAAGGCCGAGGTCGCGGGCTCGGCGGACTGCGTCGCGGCGGTTGTGGACTGCGAGTTTGCGGTAGACGGAGTGGGCGTGGGCCTTCACCGTGTTGACCGAGACGAACAGTTCGCCGGCGATCTCCTTGGCGGTGTCGAGGGTCGCGAGGTGGCTGAGGACGACGTGCTCGCGATCCGTCAGGGGCTCGTCGAGCGGCGGTGGGCCGGTGGCGGCGTGGTTGGCCGAGCCGGTGTCCTCGAGCAGGGCGTCGACGAAGTCGCGGTCGGCCGGCTCCCGCTCGCCCCCGAGCTGTCGCCGGTGCCGGAGAAGAGTCTGTGGCCGGCCACTGCCGAGTGCGACGAACGGGCGTCGGATGTCCTCGGGCTCGGCGATGGTCAATGCGTGGTCGACAGCGACGAGAGCTCGATGGTCCATCCGCTGGCTGTCTGCCACCACGGCGGTGACGAGCCACGCGTGGGCCTTGATGACCTTGTTCGGGCTTCGCTCTCGCAGCGGCGACAGGATCTCCTCGGCTGCTGTCAGATGGCCGAGTTCGTGCTCGGCCCGCGCCAGGCAAAGCCTGGCCTCGTCAAGACCCGCGGAGCCTGAGTGATGGTGCGCGGCCAGGCCGTCGATCGCGTCCGGAACGGCGAGCAGTGAGTGCAGGCGCCTCTCGGCGAGATCCGGGCGTCGCTGGGCCAGCTCGATCTCGGCCCGAATCACCGTGGCCCACCGTCCGGCGAGCGGTGCCATCGCATCGTCCTGGAACTCGGAGCCCAAGGCAGCCATCAGATCCTCGGCCTGATCGACCTGCCCGGCCGCGAGCCGCAAACGCGCCTCGGTAGCGCGCAGCGCGGGGTACGGCGTGCGGTCCGGATCGTTGCGCTCGGCGGCCAGGCCTGCGTTGATGAACGCCTCCGCGGTCTCCGGGTGGTTTCGTTCCAACTCGATCCGGGACAGCACCAGATAGACGACGATGGCTTGGGCGAGTTCGGTCCAGCCCCGCTGCTCGATGATCTCCAGAGCCTGAGCGGCCGCCGCGTGCGCGGCCCGCAGATTTCCCCGCTCCCACTCGATGAGCGCCAGATAACCAAGGCTGTTCACTCCGGTGAGATCGGTTCTCGTGGTGGCGGCCATGCCCAGCGACTCCCGCAGCGGCTGCTCCGCATCGTCGACGTTGGCCGACCAGACAAGCCCCACTCCGAAATTGCTCAACGCCGGCGCCTCGTACATCGACGCGGCAGGCAAGCGCGCCATCTCGTTGTCGGACAGCCACCACAGCAGCTGCCCGGAGGCCGCGATCAAGTCCCGGGCGCTGCCCTGAACGCGGCTCAGCACGAGGTCGGCCACGCAAAGGAACAGTTCGACCGATCTGCGGGCGTCCTCGTCGCACTCGTTCAGCAAGGCTCGCGCGTGCGCGACGTGATTGCCGAATCCGGCGTAGTCACGGGCGATGAAGCAGGCAATCGCGGCGCTGACCCGCAGCTCCGCGCTGGTGTGCAGCTCCGCGACGGGGATCTGCGCCAGGAGCGCCGCGAACGCCTGCCGTTCCGCCGACAGCGCACGCATGGCGGCGCCGTTCACCATCAGCTCTCCGACCAATTGCCAGTCGTGCACCCGAACCGCGTGCCGGACAGCCTCGATCGCCTCTCCGTGGCCCGCGAACCACCGTGCGGCACGTCGGTGCAGCTCGCCGGCCAGCTCCGGCTCGTCCAGGAGCAGTCGATGACGCAGCAGGTCGACGAGCAGCCGGTGGTACCGGAACCAGTGACGGTCCGCTCCGAGCGCCATCACGAACGCGTTCGATTCTTCCAAGCCTTCGAGTTCTCGCTGACTTCCCGTGCGGCCACTGAGCAGATCGGCCAGATCGGCGCAGAGGCGGTCCGCGACGCTGGTTCGCAGCAGGAAGCGGCGGCGCTCCTCGGGCACGGCTGCGAGGACTTCGTCGAAGAGGTACTCCGCGACGCTCGCCTCGGTCCCGGTGAACTCCTCGAGGTGATCGGCCTCTGCTCGGGTGGCCGCGACCATCGCCGCCAGCCGAAGTCCGGCCGCCCATCCTTCGGTCCGATCCAGGATGCGGCTGCTCAGCGCGGGCGGCAGGTCCACTCCCGCGCGCGCCAGGAGTTCGGCGGATTCGGACTCCGTGAACGCCAGATCCTCCGCGCGTACCTCGTTGAGGACGCTGTCGAGGCGGAGCCGGTTCAGGTGCAGGCGCGGATCGTAGCGAGTGATGACCACCAGGTGGAGCGGCAAGGGATGGCGTAATAGGTCGGCGATACCGTTCAGAATTTCCGGATTGCGGATCTCGCCGAAGTCATCGAGGACGAGGGTCAATGGGCGCAGTAGCTGTGACAGCTCCAGGATGATGCGTCGCACAACGTCAGGACCGACCGGCGGTCTGATCATCAGCGCTCCGAGCGCCCCGCTCTGGGCCACGCCACTGCCGTGAACCGCCGCGGCGACGTACGACCAGAACAGGACCGGGTCGTTGTCGAACGAATCCAGCGACAACCAGGCCACTCGCTGCGCCGCAGATCGCGTCGCGGCCCAGCTGGCGACAAGGCTCGTCTTTCCCCAGCCGGCTCCCGCGCTCACGAGTGTGATGCGCCCGGTGGTCCCTTCCTCCAGCCTGTCGACAAGCCGTGGGCGGACCACCAGGCCGGACGGCAACTGGGGCATTGCAAGCTTGCTGCCCAGCAAGTCCACCGACGGCAGCGGTGTCGCTGGGCGATCGACCGGCCTCTGCGCACTAGACGGCTCTTGCGTTGCGCCCTCGGCACTCATCGCAGAGGTCACCCCCCGCATCGGTTCCGAACTCTGAAGTGTTCACTTCAGCCCCCCACCTCCGGCCGCCCCCACGGCCCGTTCTGACCTCAGACTACGCGCAACGTGGCTCCGTACTCCGTGACGGACCCGACTATCCGATGTGGGTGATGTGCGTGCTGCGGAGCGCCACGACGCTGGAACAGAAGAGAGCTCCGACAGCCGAGGTGGCAGGTATGACCAGTTGGGTCTACGAGGTCCGGGTCGTCGGCCGGCTGAGTGACACCATCCGGTCCGAACTCGACGCCGAGGTCGGCAGAGTCTTCACGACGACCGAGCCGATCTCCACGCTGATCCGGGCGAACACTCCGGATCAGTCCGCGTTGGTGGGGCTGCTGGACGTTCTCAACGCCCTTGGTGTCAAGGTGGTCGAGGTGCGCCGGAGGGCGACCGATACGGACGGAAGCCGCGAAGAAGGGGACGTCCTTCCGCGGCCGTGAGCGCGAGATCGGAGCCCGACCTCGCGCTCGGCCAGAACCTGTTCGTCAGCCGTCCTCTTCGGCGGCGGCCATCTTCTGCTGGGCGTCGGCCAACGCAGCCTTGAGAGCCTTGACGTGGTGGCCCTCGGCCTCGCCGACGACGTGCTTGATCGCTCGTGTCACCACGGGTTCGACCACGCCCGCGGCCTTGTGCGGGTAGGCGAGAATCAGACCAGCGCCACCGATGGGGATCGTGTCACCGGCCTGCTGTTCGAGCTTGCTGTTCGTCCTCTTGTGCAGGGCCTTTCCACCGACCGCTCCGACGGCGCCTCCGATCGCGGTCGCCGCGAGCAGGGGTGGCGCGAACAGTCCGACCGCGAATCCCACGGCGGCAAGCCCGGCGGCACCCTCCTCGACCATGTGGTCGGTCTGCTCGACCGACACCTTGCCCTCGAGGTCCTTGCTCACCACGACAGCGCCCCACAGACGCTCGCCGCAGGTCAAAGCCGCCTCGTAATCCTCCTGCGCGGCATCGACGGACAGATACCCGCCGATGAGTACGTCGGTGGTCTCGTGATCAAGCCCCATCGCGATCTCCTCCTCTGGCACAGTCCCGCGCGTCACCCGGACAGGCCGTGCGCGGTCTGTCCGCGTTGCTCGGAAGCGTGGATGATCATCTCGTCGTCGGCGGTCGGGTGCGGTTTGACGTCGAAAACAACCTTCTTGACCGTCCCGGTGAACGGGAACGGCTTCTGGCTGTCGTAGCTGAGGTCGACCACGCCGCCGTTGTCGCGGCCGATGTCCAGGCCCGCATAGCCGGAGAACCGGATCGGCACGGTGTGGTCCATGCGCCCCTTGCCGACCGGGCGATCGTCGACGAACAGAGTGACATCGCCGCCGGTCGCCGGCTTGGCCTCGTCGGCGTCGAACTCCATCCGGACCGTCACCTCACCGGTGGGCAACGCTTCGTCGGCGACCTGCTTGAACAGGAACACGCCCATCATCGAATAGCTGTGCGTCAGCCGACCGTCCTTGACATACAGCGAGAATCCACCGAGGTGGTCGCCCTCGGCAACGATCACGCCTTCGGCGCCAGCCTCGGGGACGACCAGATCGGCCTGGATCGCGTAGGAACGGTTGTAGATCCGCGGGATCATCCCGGACATCACGTTCTGTACGTCGCCCCGGAACTCGAACTTCGTCTGCTCAGGCAGTGGCGGCAGCATGCCGAAGAACGTCGACAGCGTGGCGAGCAGCGGCAGGACCTTGTACTGCTCGGCCTCGTGCCAGAACAGCTCCTTGAGGTCTTTCACCTTGTCCGGATGGTCGGCAGCCACGTCCTTTGCCTGGGTGAAGTCGTCAGGCAGGTAGTACAGCTCGCTCGGGCCGGCGTCCGGGTCCCATACGCCAGGCGCGTAGGGCTTGAGCGCCTCGGGAGTGACCACCCACGGGATCCGTTCGGTCTTCATCGCCAGCCACCAGCCGTCCTTGTACATCGCCCGGTTGCCGATGGTTTCGAAGTATTGCTGGGTTCGGTGTTCGGCTGCGGACTCATCGGTGAGCGATGCCGCGAACGACGTACCGTGCATGGGCTCCTGCTCGATCCCGTCGACGGTCCTTGGCTCGGGGATCCCGGTCACGTCGAGGATCAGCGGGGCGATGTCGATCACGTGAGTGAACTGCGAGCGAAGGCCGTCGCCGGTGATGCGGTCCGGCCAGTGCATCACCATCGGGTTGCGCGTCCCGCCGAGATGCGAGCCGACCTGCTTGCCCCACTGGAACGGGGTATTCCCCGCCCACGCCCAGGCTGCCCCGTAGTGCGGTGCCATCATCGGCGTGCTCCACGCGGCGACACCCCCGTACCGCTCGGAGAGCTGCACCTGCATCTCGTCGCTGAGCGGGATGCCGTTCTGCATCGTCAGCTCGTTGAACGAGCCGGTGACGGTCCCTTCCATGCTGGCGCCGTTGTCACCCCAGATCCAGATGATCAACGTGTTGTCGAGCTCGCCCAGTTCATCGACCGCGTCGATCACCCGCCCGACGTTGTGGTCGGCGTTTTCCGAGTAACCGGCGTACACCTCCATCTGGCGGGCGTAGAACGGCTTCAGCTTGTCGGGTACGTCGTCCCACGCCGGGAACGCCGGATCTCGGGGAGTCAGGACGGCGTCTGCCGGGATGACTCCCAGCTCCTTCTGTCGCGCGAAAGTCTCCTCGCGCAGGCGGTCCCAGCCCTGGTCGAACTGGCCCTTGTAGCGATCCGCCCATTCCTGCTGGACGTGATGCGGGGCATGACTGCAACCCGTCGAGAAATAGGCGAAGAAGGGCTTCTCGGCATCCTGGCCGCGGACGGCGTGCAGCCACTCGATGGTCTTGTCCGCCATCGCGTCGGGGAAGTAGTACGGATTCTCCTCGTCATAGAATTCGTTGGGGACACCGATGATCTTCTGGTTCTCGGTCAGACACGGGTCCCACTGGCTCGAGCCCCCGCCGAGGAATCCGTAGAAGTAGTCGAAACCCCAGCCGTTCGGCCACCGGTCGAGCGGGCCGGCCGGTCCTTGCTGCCCGTCCGGCGTCAGGTGCCACTTGCCGAAGGCCGCCGTACTGTAACCGTTGTCCCGAAGGATTCGTGGCAACGGCGCGCAGTCACGAGGCAAGGTCGCCGAGTAACCGGGGAAGCCACCGGCGAACTCGCCGACCGAGCCGAACCCGACCGCATGGTTGTTCCGCCCGGTCAGCAGGGCCGCCCTGGTCGGCGAGCACAGCGCCGTGACGTGCATCCGGTTGTAGCGCAGACCGCGGTTCGCGATCCGCGTGTAGTTCGGTGTCTGGATCGGACCGCCGAACGTGCTCGGATTGCCGAACCCGGCATCATCGATCAGCACGAGCAGGACGTTCGGGGCGCCGTCGGGGGCGGCCGGGTGCCCGATCAGGTTCCAGTCCGGCTCGGAGCCGGCCAAAGTCCGATTGGCCACCCCCGCGAACGTCGTACGCCTGATCGGAAGGCTGGTTCGATCTACCTCGGCCAACATCCTCGCCCCCTCGTTCGTGTCCCATCGGACCCCGCCTATGACGTGACCCTTGGCACGGTAACCGCGGCTGTTTCAGGCGACATGCTCCTCTGCGGGTAGTTGCGGCGTACTCGTCTGCACCGCTCCGCGTTGTGACATCTACCGCGTGTGACCAGCGACTGACCCACCTTGCGGCATCGGGCTCAACTACCCCTTCAGGACGAGGCGGCGCGACCGGCGGCGCCCGCACGCTGGATCAAGGGTTCTGTTGTGAAGGGTCAGCCATGGCGTACTCGTCTGATGTCGATCAACGTTGCCTTCCTGGCGGCGTTCCGGTGTGGTCCGCCTTGATGGTGGTTCTCGACATCGTCGTCATCTGGGCCGTCATCGTGCATGGCCGCGAGATGAAGACTAGGTCCAAGGAGACGTGATGGCTGCAAAAGAGCATCTGACGGTCGACGAACGCCGCATCCGTGGCAAGGAGGCAGGCATCCACGCCCCGGTGTCGAGCCACGAGGGATGGAAACCGGCTACCGACCGGCCGGACCCCGTCGCCCTGCTGGAGGAGCAGAACCGCACCCGTGAACCGGACCTGGTTCCGGTCCGCCACGGACGGATGATGGTCTCGCCGTTCACCTTCTACCGCGGCGCCGCCAAGGTCATGGCCGCAGACCTGAAGGACACCCCGACGGCGGGCCTGACCGTCCAGCTGTGCGGTGACGCCCACCTGTCGAACTTCGGCGGGTTCGCCTCGCCCGAGCGGACCCTGCTGTTCGACCTGAACGACTTCGACGAGACGCTGCCCGGCCCGTTCGAGTACGACGTCGAGCGGATGGCCGCGAGCTTCACGATCGCCGCGCAGAACAACGGCTTCGCGAAGTCGGAGGTGAAGACGATCACGATGGCGAACGTCGCGGCGTACCGGCAGGCGATGGCCGAGTTCGCGCAGATGCGCACTCTGGACATCTGGTACGCCCGCCTCGACGCGGATGACATCCTCACGACCGAGCGGGCCAAGGCCAAGATGAAGAAGGACGCCAAGGAGATCAAGCGCAGCAAGAAGGTCATGGCGAAGGCGCGGACGCGCGACAGCTTGCAGGCGCTGTCCAAACTCGGCGAGTTGGCCGACGGCCAGTACCGCATCGTGAGCCAGCCGCCCATCGTGGTACCGCTCCGCGACATTCCCGCGACGTACGGACTGAAGCAGGACCAGATCGAGGCTGCCGTCCAAGACCAGTTCCGCGCATACCGCGCCACGCTGCAGGAGGACCGGCGTCACCTCCTCGAGCAGTACCGCATCATCGACATGGCGCGCAAGGTGGTCGGTGTCGGCAGCGTCGGAACCCGTGCCTTCATTGTTCTGCTGCAGGGCCGCGACGAAGACGATCCGCTGTTCCTGCAGGTCAAGGAGGCCAGCGCCTCGGTCCTCGAGGACCACCTGCCGGCGAGCCGCTTCAAGCAACAGCACGGCGAACGGGTGGTCGCTGGGCAACGGATGATGCAGGCCGCCAGCGATATCTTCCTCGGCTGGACACGCGGTCTCGACAAGAACCGGCACTTCTACTGGCGCCAGTTGCGCGACATGAAGGCCTCCGCGCTCGTCGAGGAAATGACCCCGCGAGGGCTCACGTTCTACGGTCAGCTATGTGGGTGGACGTTGGCCCGGGCCCACGCCCGCTCCGGCGACGCGGTCAGCATCAGCGAGTACCTCGGCGACGGCGACGCCTTCGACCGCGCGATCACCGACTTCTCCCGGCGCTACGCGGCCCAGAACGAGCGCGACTACGAAGAATTCACCAACGCCGTGAAATCCGGCAAACTCGAGGCCAAACAGGGCGTCTGACGGGCGTACGCCGCTCCGGCCGCCGTACCTGGTTGCGAGCAATCGTGCGGATGCCGGCCAGCGTGTTGCTGATGAGCGCGACGTTCGCCCGCGCGGCCGGCTGCTCGCGGCGGCTTCTTCTCCACATGGGGTAATAATCCAGCGCGGGAGCCGGGAATGGTTCGTATGGTTGGAGGATGGCGTCGGTCAGACAGTTTCAGGTTACGTTCGACTGTGCGGAGCCGGAGCGGGTTGCTCGGTTCTGGTGTGAGGTGTTGGGGTACGTCGTTCCGCCTGCGCCGGCGGGGTTTGCGAACTGGGCGGAATTCGATCGCTCGTTGCCGGCCGAGCAGCAAGGGTCGGCGTACGCGTGTGTTGATCCCACCGGTGTGGGCCCGCGGTTGTTCTTCCAGCGGGTGCCTGAGGGCAAGGTGGTGAAGAATCGCGTGCATCTCGACGTGCGGGTCGGCACTGGGCTGGTGGGTGCGGAGCGGCTGGCCGCGCTCGAGGCCGAATGCGCGCGCCTGATCCCGCTCGGTGCGTCCCGGGTGCAGCTGCTGGTCGCCGACGAGTTCAACGAGTCGTGCCTGGTCATGCAGGATGTCGAGGGCAACGAGTTCTGCCTCGACTGACCTCGCGCCGCTGGCCCGGTGCGAGACGCCGCGGTGTTGTGGCGGTCGTAGAGTTCGCTGATCGCGACCGCACGTTCCTGACGGGCTGCAAGAGCCATGCCGGCAGAGCCTATCCGCGGACCTGACGTACGACGCGATCGTGACCGCCGCTCCCCCGCGGGCGAGACTATGGGGCATGACTCACCAGGCTGGCTTCGACTTCGCTGCGTATCAGCAGGCGGCGGCGCGTACGGGTGCGCCGATCGCGACCGACCATCCGATCGTCTACCCCACGCTGGGGTTGGTGAACGAAGCCGGGGAAGTCGCCGGGAAGGTGAAGAAGATCTTCCGCGACCGGAACGGCGTGATCACCGACGCGGACCGGCAAGCGCTGACGGGCGAACTGGGCGACGTCCTCTGGTACCTGTCCGAGCTGTGCACGCGACTCGAGATCCGCCTCGAAGACGTTGCCACCCACAACATCACCAAACTCGCCGACCGCGCAGCCCGAGGAGTCCTCGGAGGCGACGGCGACCTCCGCTGAGGCGTCGTACCCCAGCTCTTCAGCCGGGGCGATCCATCCGAAACGCGTCAGCGGCCTGCTGCACCTCGACCTTCCGGTCACGCCAGAACTGATCATTCGCGGATGCGGCGTTCCCGATGCGGCCGTCCAGTTGCTCGCGGAGGATGTCGGCGTGACCGGCGTGCTGGGTCGTGTCGACGAGCACCCGGATGAGCAGGACACCCAACGTCGTTTCACGCTGACCTTCTGGCCAGTGGGCGATGTACCCGGGGGTGCCGAGGTCGAGCTCGGTCACGGTCGCATCGGAGTGGGCGCAGGCCTGTTGATAGACGCTCACGATGTACGCCGTGGATTCGCCGGGCGTGGCCCACATGTCGATCTCGGTGTACGGGTCGTCCCGGAACCATGACGGCCGCTGAACCGGCGACCGACCGAAGCACTCGCCGAGATAGCCGTACTCAATCCCCGCGAGGTGCTTCACCAGCCCGAGAAGATTCGTACCAGTCGGAGTCATCGGCCGCCGTACGTCGTACTCCGACAAGCCCTCCAGCTTCCCCAGCATCGTCGCCCGACCGCCACGCAACCCCCGAAGCAGTTCACCCTTGACGTCCATCACCGGACCCTACCGGGGGTTGATCTGGCTCAGGTGGTGAGTGTCTGGCGGGTTTCGTCGAGGGTAGCGCGGGCTGACCCGAGCACAGCCGCGTCCGGCGCGGCCCAAACTCTCTCGAGGGGCCGAGGGTGCCGGTGCGGTACGGCGAGGGTGCGGCGGGCTACTCGCCTGTTGTGCCGTCGATGGATTCGCGGAGGAGGTCCGCGTGGCCTACGTGGCGGGCGTATTCCTCGATGACGTGGGTGAGGATGAAACGTACGTCGGTGTCGCCGTACTCCGGGTTTGTTTCGATGCGGGCGACGTCGCCGGTGCTGCGGGAGAAGACCGCACGGGAGTCGTCACACGCGGCCAGGTAGTCGGCGTACACGTCCGTCGCTGCAGTCGGATCAGACTCGTCGAACCATCCGTCGCCATCGGTGGTCAGGTACGGGAAGAAGCGCGGCGTCGTACCTGCGAGCCGGTGTTGCAGCCAGTACCGCTCGACACCCTGCAGATGGCGCATGAGGTCGAGCAGGCTCAACGACGACGGCGGTACCGAGCGTTGACGTAGTTGGCTTTCCGTCAGACCCGCGCATTTCCACAGGAAGGTCGCGCGGTGATAGTCGAGGTTCGACGCGATGACCTCCACCCACGAACCCGCCACCGTCCGCGTCGGCCTGACGATGTTCTCGATCACGATGTCGTTCACGTTGTCGTCCTCTCTCGGTCCAGCTACCTGTCCGATGCCTGAACTACGCCCAGATCGACAACGGATCAATATTCGATGAGCCCGCCCACCTGGACCGGCGGGACGTGACCGGTCGGAGGTGTGGATACGCCGAGCGCGATCCCGACGTCGACCAGCGCCGCGCGGTGCAGCGTGGGAACGACGTCGAGCGGCGTCCACACGGACTCGGCGGTCTCGCCGTTCGGCTCCGGGCGGGTGGTGCCGGCGGTGATGCGGACGGCGTAGAAGATCCCGATGTTCTGGTGATCCTCGTCGCCCGGGATGCGGCGCAGCGCGGCGGGGATCACGCGCGAGTCGACACCGAGCAGCCGCTCGACGAAAGATTCGTACCCCGTCTCCTCCGCGACCTCACGTGTCACGGTGTCGAACGGGTCCTCGCCCGGCTCGACGCCTCCACCTGGCAACGTCCACAAGGTGACGTCGCCGTACGGCGAGACGTACCGCGCCAGCAGCACTCGCTCGCCCTCAAGACACACCGCATAAGCAGCCACCCGTCGACTCATCCCCGGACCCTAACCCGCGCCGGACACGCTCCGGGAGAGAGAGCCGTACTGCCAGTGGACCCGAGTTTTCCCCACTATGCACACCCTGGCTGTGGATAAAGTCGAACTTTTCGAGCGCGGATGCCTCTCGACACCTGAGGCCGGTTGCCCGGAGCAACTGAAGGAACCTCACCTGTGGACGGAACCTGCCAGCGATTGGCCTGATGTTCGCGCTTGATCCGGCTGTGATGAGCCGTCAGTAGCGTCGGCGGCGTGTGGTCAACAGGCCGCACGAGGGGCACTACTCGGGAGGATCTCGATGAAGAAACTCGCGGCCTTGCTGGCCGGTCTGGTCGTCGCGGCCGGTGGCGTGTACGCCATCGCGGCGCCGGCGCAGGCGGACGACTGCGGCGGTACCTACACGATCGTTGTCGGCGGCACCGGTGACAACAACTCGAACGCGCCGTACTGGACGGGCAACATCAGCCAGCGCGTCGGGTACCCGGCCCAGCCGATCGGCGTCAACGCGCGGCAGGGTGTGAACGAGCTCAACCGGCTGATCCGTGATCACCGCAACGCCTGCCCAGGCCAGCATGTGAAGGCGGTCGGATTCTCACTCGGTGCCGCGGTCGTCCACACCTGGGTCACGGAGAACTGGCAGACCTTCGACAACGTCAACGCGGTCCTGATCGCGGACCCCAAGCGGAAAGCCGGTCCCGGTAACGCCGGCGCCGCGGCGCACCCGCTGGTCGCTCCGGTCGTCGGTGCACCGCTCGCCGGCGCGGACGACTTCTTCGGGAACGTCCCGGTGCTGACGCTCTGCACCAACGACATCATCTGCGACATCAACGCGAGCTCCGGCCTGCCCGGCTACCTGTGGGAGAACCGGCACGGCAACTACAACTTCAACGTGGACGTCTACACCGACGACGCCCGCGGCCAGTGGTTCAACGGCGTCTACATCCCCTGACAGACGCTTGGGTGCTTGCGGACATCAACACCGATGTCCGCAGTACCCCAGTGTTCGGTGGAATAGGTCGGACGGTGGTCGAGGTTGCGGTGGGTATGACGGTTGAGATCGGGATGATTCTGCCGACGTCGTCGCCGGAGAGCGGACGGCCGATTTTGGGGGATGTTCGGGAGAGTGCGCGGTACGCCGAGGAGGTTGGGCTGGACTCGGTGTGGTCGACGGATCATCTGGTGGCGAGTGCGCCGATGTTGGACAGTTCCGTCGTACTGGCGACTGCGGCCGCAGTGACCGAGCGGATCACGGTCGGGTACAACGTGATGTTGCTGGCGTTGCGGCCGGTTGCGTGGGCGGCGAAGCAGATCAACACGTTGCAGCTGGTGTCTAACGATCGGCTCGTGCTCGGGATCGGCACCGGGAACCCGGCGCACGGTGATGCCGGGTGGCGGGCGGCCGGCGTGGAGTTCTCCGAGCGCGGCCGGCTCACGGACGAGGCTCTCGCCGTACTGCCGGATCTGATCGCCGGCAAGCCCACGACAGTCGGTCCCGACCTCGAGGTGACGCTCTCCCCCGGATCCAAGGTCCCGCCGATCTTCGTCGCCGGCAGTGGAGCGCGCGCTCATCGCCGGGCCGCGCGGTACGCCGATGGTTGGGCAACGATCGCGCTGTCGCCGGACGAGGTCCGGGCGAACCTCGCGAGCATCAACGAACTCGCCGACGGCAAAACCCTCAAGGCAACGGTCGTCGCACCACAGCTCGACGGAGATCCGCTCGAGCAGCTGGCCGCCTACGAGGCAGCCGGCGTCGAACGCGTCATCCTGCCGCCGACCGGCGATTGGCGCCGCGACTACGACCAGGCAGCCGAGCTCCGCGCCAAGCACCACGACTGACGCCAAGTACCACG
Organism: Kribbella sp. NPDC054772; assembly: GCF_053611945.1. NCBI lineage: Bacteria > Bacillati > Actinomycetota > Actinomycetes > Propionibacteriales > Kribbellaceae > Kribbella > Kribbella sp. NPDC054772. The sequence continues at coordinate 273,070 of NZ_JBSHBJ010000005.1, forward strand.
GCTGACGCCAGGTACCACAGCTGACACCAAGCACCACAGCTGACGCCAGCCGGCGAGTGGCTCGGCAGAACGCAGGCTGAATGGCCCTGTCCTTCACGCGCCCGCACTGGGGACACTGGACGAGACGCGATCTGAGGATGTGAGCGATGTACGTGCCAGCGCACTTCGCCGCTGACGACACGGCGGTTCACGAGCTGCTCAAGCAGCACGGCGCCGCAGACTTGGTGACGATGACACCCGACGGCCTGATGGCGACCATGCTGCCGTTCATCTACGACCCCGAGCGAAACGTGTTATTGGGCCACCTGGCGCGGAACAACGAGCACTGGCAGCAGCCCGTGGTCGGCGAAGCATTGGTCATCATGCGAGGCCCCGACGCCTACGTGTCGCCGACCTGGTACGCGTCCAAGCAGGAGCACGGTCGCGTGGTGCCGACGTGGAACTACATCACCGCGCACGTCCACGGCACCCTGACCGTGCACGACGATCCCACCTTTGTGGAGGACGTCGTACGGCGGCTCTCGGACCTGCACGAGGCGGGGCGGGCGGAACCGTGGTCGGTGGACGACGCGCCCGCGAAGTACGTGAGTGGGCAACTCCGGGCGATCGTCGGGGTGGAGATCGCGATCACGCGGATCGAGGCCAAGTTCAAGCTCAGCCAGAACCGGCCGGAGGCTGACATCGACGGCGTGATCGACGGCCTCCGCACCGACGGCGAGGAGCAGGTCGCGCAGGCGGTCGCCGACTTCCGCCGCTGATCAGGCGTTCAGATGCCTATCTGGATCCCGGTTGCTGACTTGACCTTGACCTTCGGGGCAAGGTTTATGCTCTGCGGCGTGTCTGGGGTCGTGGTGGTGGGAGTCGGGCCGGGTGTCGGCGTCGCGGTGGCACGGCGGTTCGTGCGGGAGGGGATGAGCGCCGGGCTGATCGCGCGTTCGTCGGCGACGGTGCAGGCCGCGGCCAAGGAGCTCGGGTCTGCCGACGTACTGGCGGTGACTGCGGACGTGACCGATGAGGATGGGCTCCGGTCTGCGCTCGATCGGGTGGTCGACGCGTACGGCGTACCTGATGTGGTCGTGTACAACGCCGCGGTCGTTCAGGCGGACCGGGTCGGTGATCTGACCGCGCAGCGGCACCTCGACGCGTGGGCGGTGAACGTGGTCGGAGCGATCACCACGGCTGCTCATGTTGCTCTTGCGATGGCCGAGCGTGGCAGTGGGTCGTTCCTCATCACCGGTGGGATGCCGCTGCCGAAGCCGGAGTACGTCAGCCTCTCGCTGGGCAAAGCCGGCGTACGCACGCTCGTGACGCTCTTGGACCAGCAGTACGGCGCGGCGGGGGTGCACGCCGCGAGCGTGACGATCAGCGGTGGAGTCGCCCCGGGAGGCGGCTGGGACCCGGACGAGATCGCCACCCACTACTGGCGACTGCACGCCCAGAGCCCCGCCGATTGGGTCCACGAACTCGTGATCTGAGCGGCTGACCCAGAAGCCGATCTGGGGAGGATTGCTACCCCGATTTCGGTGCGAAATCCTCCCCAACCTGCATCAGGACGGCTTGAGCAGTCCACGTTTGAAGGCCTCAGCGACGGCGGACGCGCGGTCCGGGGCGTTGAGCTTGGCGTAGATGTTCAGGAGGTGGGTCTTCACCGTCGCCTCGCTGATGAACAGGTGCGCGGCGATCTCCCGGTTGGTGTTGCCGGCGGCGACCCACTCGATGACCTCGAGCTCGCGCGGACTCAGGATGTCCGGCGCGGGCGGCGTCCGGACATGGTTCATCAACGTGTTCGCCACCGACGGCGCGAGCACCGACTTCCCCTCGGCGGCCGCCCGGACCGCCCGCAGCAGCTCGTCCCGCGGCGCGTCCTTGAGCAGGTACCCCGTCGCGCCCGCCTCGATCGCGGGTACGACGTACCCGTCGGTGTCGTACGTCGTCAGCACGAGCACCCGCGAGGTCACGCCGCGATCGGTGAGTTCGCCGATCGCGGCGAGGCCGTTCGTCCCGGGCATCTGGAGGTCCATCAGGATCACGTCCGGCCGCAGCGCCTCGGCCAGCCGGATCGCCTCGGCGCCGTCGCTCGCCTGGCCGACCACCTCGAACTCGGGCTCGGACGCGAACATCCCGCTCAGCCCGTCCCGCACCACCGGGTGGTCGTCGGCGATCACCAGCCGGATCACGCGGACGCTCCCCGGGTCGGGACGGTCGCGGAGATCGCCGTACCGAGGCCGGGCTCGGACTCGACCTCGAGGGTCCCGCTCAACGCCTCGACCCGCTGCCGCATCGCGACCAGCCCGAACCCGCCGGCCTCCGACGGCGCGGTCCGGGACGGGTCGAACCCGACACCGTCGTCACGTACGTCCACCGCGACCTCCTTCTCCATGTAGGACAGCGTCACGCCCACCCGGCTCGCCTGCGCGTACTTCGCCACGTTCGCCAGCGCCTCCTGGGTCGCTCGCAGCAGCGTCGACTCGGTCTCGGGAGTCATCACCCGCGGTGTGCCGGTCGTGGTCAGCCGCGCGTCGATCCCGTGCACCGCCGACCACCGCCGTACGACGTCGGCGATCGCCGCGCTCAGCGTGGCCGACTGGAGGGGCAACGGGCGGAGTGCGTGCACCGAGCGGCGCGCCTCGGTCAGGCTGTCGCGAGCCAGCCCGACCGCAGTGGTCACGTGCCGGCGCCAGTCCGCGGCGGTTTCGGCGGCCTGGAGCTGCGTGACGATCCCGGTCAGTCCTTGCGCGATGGTGTCGTGGATCTCGCGGGCCATCCGCTGCCGCTCGTCGATCACCCCCGCCTCGCGGGCCTGGGTCAACAGCTGTTCGTGCAGTTCCGCGTTCTCGGCCAGAGTCGCCTCGAGCCGGCGGTTGGTCTCGGTCAGCGCGTCGACCGCTTCCTTCCGCTGCTCGCTGAGGACCTCGCCGCGGCGGCCGAGCCACGACGCGAGACACATCCCGACGACGTTCACTGCGATCACCGCGGTGCAGCCGAGCAGACCGAGCAAGTTCGTCTTCGGGATGTCGTACGACTGCGCGATGCCGGCGAGCACCGCGACGGCGCTGATGCCGACCAGCTCGCCCGGCCACGGCAGCAGGCCGAACGTGTAGAAGTAGCCGACCGGGGTGAGGAACCCGAACCACGGGTCCCGCACCACCAGGACGGCGAGCACCAGCACGAACCCGACGATGAAGATCATGATCCAGCGGGTGTCGGTACGCCGGGCCGGGCGGAGGGTGAACATGCCGAGCATCCACAGCCCGAGCAGCGCGCAGAGCACCAGGTCGACGGTGAGCGACCGGGGCTCGTCGCGCTTGATCAGGACGGTGGTCGCGGTGACGGCGGCGAGCAGCACATACGGGACCACCGTCAGCCGTAGCGGCCAGACCTGCTCACTCATGTCACTTAGTGAACACCGAGCGGAGGTGCTTGCCGTTCACCAGCAGTGTGACCCCGAGCAGCAGCAGTCCACAGACGGCCTGCTCGCCCTTCAGCCAGAGCGGGAACGTGCCCGGCAGTGCGATGATCACCACGATCGCGATCAGCATCACCGCCGAGACGATCCGGAGCCGGAGGTACCCCCTCCGGGATCCGCGCGCCGAGCTCCGGGCGAACAGGAACGTCAGCGCGGAGCTGGCGACGACGATCGTGCCGCGGACCCAGACCGCGTCGGTGACGATCGCCGGGTGGTTGCGGAGGGCAATGATGGCGACCAGCGTCAGCACACTGATCGCGAGGTAGCCGGCCGCCAGCAGCTGCACGCTCCGCAACGCGGCGGCGCTCCGCGGGTGTCCGACGTCGACGGTGGCCATGGTGGAGGTCCTTTCAGAGGCGTTCTCGGTACTACGACTCTCGCGTTCGCACCCTGGTCGGCACATCGCCCGGCCGGCCCCACTCGCCTCCACCGATCGGTTGATCCGCCGCCTCCGCCACGCATACGAGCGTTGCCCCGAGCACCTTCCTTCCGTGTCAATTTGTGCACGGACTGTCACGAACTGTCACGGACTGTTTGCGGCTGCGTGCAGATGTCCGGACAGGCCTGGCGGCAGTGGGAGCGCGCGGTCGATCGTCATGTCAGGAAAAAGCGAGTCGAGAAAGAGTTCCGAGGCAAGCCGGTCGACCACACGGGAGGGTCCGGTACGCGTGCTCGAGACCTATCGCGGTATTCCACACCTGTTCGACACTTGGCTCGTGCTCACCGGCATGACGCTGCCGGTCGCGCTGTCGGCGCTGCGTCGCCCCGGTGACCTGATCCCGCGGTTCGCGGCGTTCTGCGTACCGGCGGCGTTCGCGCTGGTGATCGCGGCGACGCTCAGCCCGACCGCGCACCGCCTCGGCCAGATCGGCCAGTGCGGCACGCACCTGACCACCACCGGCGGACTGACCTCGCTCCAGGGTCTGCTGAACGTCCTGCTGTTCGTCCCGGCCGCGGGCATGCTCACGCTGGCCAGCGGCCGGCCGGGTGACGGCATCGCCGCCGGGATCGGGATGTCGGCCGCGGTCGAGGCGGTCCAGGCGCTGATTCCACAGCTCGGCCGCTCGTGCCAGCTGCACGACCTGATCGCGAACTCGCTCGGCACGTTCTGCGGCGTCGGCCTTGCCGCCGGTCTCCAGGCGCTGAACCGGAGCATGCCGCTGCGGCCGCGATACCTGGTGGTCACCCCGTCCGTCGTCGAGCACGCTGCGCTGCTCGTCGTACGGCGGCCGCGCCCTCCGGCTCGTCATCGGCGCGGGACGCTGGTGCCGCCGAGCCGGCCGGGAGCCGTCAGATATCACAGAACGAATACACAGTTATCCGGATAGTTATCCACAGGCTGTGGATAGAACCGTGGATGGCCGCGTGACTACCTGGGGATATCCACAGGTCAGGGTCGGACGTCGAGTCCCAATGATGTTGCGACGACCATCGCCTGGGTCATGTCGATCCGGGCGTCCCGCAGCGTGACGGTCAGCGGGTCGAGGGTGGACAGGTCCGAGCCGCGCAGGTCGGCGCCGGTGAAGTCGGCTCGCTGGAGTGCCGCGCCCGACAGGTCGAGGTCCCGGAGCGTGGCCTTGGCGGCCCGGATCCCGGTCAGCTCGGCCTCCCGCAGCTTCACCCCGGTGAACTCGGTGCCCTTCAGGTCCGCGCCGGGCAGCGCGGTGAAAGACCAGTCCCCGCCGCTCACCTTGAGCAGGTTGAAGCTGCAGTCGTCGAAGAAGCTGCCGACGAACTTGCACCGGGTGAACGTCGTGTCGAACAGCGAGCAGCGGACGAACGTGCAGTTCACGAACGCGGCGTCGGTGTGGGTGGACGCGTTGAACCGGACCCCGCGGAACGTGCACTCCTCGAACACCCCGCCGCGGTTGTCCACCTCGGTCAGGTCGGAATCGACGAACAACACCCGCTGGTACGTCTGACCGGACGGGTCCGCGTCGTCCCAGTCCCGGATCGTCGACTCGGTCGGCACTCCCACACGGCTAGCCATGTCCCCACCTTGCCATCCCAGGCCGACAAACAGTTGTGATGGTGCCGCCGGAGAACGGTAGGGCGACCGACAACTACGGCCCCCACGATGGAGGAGTGACCGGAACCGAGAGGGTGATGGTGTTCGGCGCGGGAGGTTTCCTCGGCGCCAGGATCTGCGCGCTGCTCGCCGACCGCGGGATCGAGTACCGCGGCCTGAGCCGGACCCGCAGCGAGCCGTACCGGCGCTGCGACCTGACCGCGATGCATCCGTACGCGCTGGACACCCAGATCGGGATGTACAAACCCACCGTGATCATCAACGCGGTCGGCGCCACGCTCGGTGAGCCGGCCGAGCTGGTCCGGGCGAACGTGATCGCTGTCGAGGCGCTGCTCGCCTCGGTCCGCGACCACGCGAACCACGCCCGGTTCGTGCACCTCGGGTCCGCGGCGGAGTACGGCGGCGCGCCGCACGGCACCAGCCTCGACGAGGCGGCCCCGCCCCGGCCGATCGGTCCGTACGGACTCAGCAAACTGGCCGGCTCCGAGCTCGTCCTCCGGGCGCAGCGGGCCGGCGCGGATGCCGTCGTACTGCGGATCTTCGACGTGATCGGGCCGGGAGCTCCGGAGAGTACGTTGACCGGCCGGGTGATCCGGGACCTGCGGTCGCGGCAGCTGATCGAGGTCGGGTCCCTGGACGTGTGGCGCGACTTCGTCGACGTCCGGGACGTGGCCGAGGCGGTCCTCGCGGTCGCGCTCGCGGACGCCGTGGTGCCGCCGGTGCTGAACATCGGGACCGGCCGCGCGACGCTGGCGCGGGATGTCGCCGGGCAGCTGTTCGAGCTGAGCAGTCAGCCGGCGACGGTGGTGGACGACGCCGTGCAGGAGACCGCGCTCGGCGCGCCGTGGCAGCAGGCCGACATCACGCTGATCGGCAAGCACCTCGGCTGGTCGCCCAAGATCGCCCTCGACCAGTCCCTCGCGGACAGTTGGGCCACGCCTTCGAGAGACTAGGTCCGTGGAGATCCGCTCGATCTGTCAGGCTGCACCGGACCGGCGACCGCCTGCGGTCAACGAGGACCTGGTGCTGACCGGCCCCGATTTCGCCCTTTTGCTCGACGGAGCCAGCGCTCCGCGGGTCTACGTCGACTCCGGTTGCCGGCACACGGTCGCGTGGCTGGTCATGCAGTTGGCGACTCAGCTCGCGACCCCGCTGCTCACCCGCTCGTCCGCCCCGCTCACCGACCTGCTCGCCGACGCGATCACAGCGGTCCGTGCCTCGCACGCCGGTACCTGCGACGTCACCAACCCCGACAGTCCCTCATCCACAGTCACGATGGTGCGCCTCCACCCGGACCACGTGGAGCACCTGGTCCTGGCCGACTCACCCATCGTGATGCGATCACCCGACGGCCGGATCACCGTCCACAGCGACGACCGCATCGACCTCCTTCCCGAGCGAAACCTCGAGTTCGTCCGCCGGTCGCGCAATCAGCCCGGCGGCTTCTGGGTGGCGAGCACCGAGCCCAAAGCGGCGTACGAGTCGGTGACCGGGACGACGGACCTCGACGACGTCGACGCGATCGCGCTCCTCAGCGACGGCGCTTCGCGCTACACCGAGCGCTACGGGCACTCGTGGGACGACCTGCTCGACGTCCTCACCACGGCAGGTCCACGCGAGCTGATCGACCGAGTCCGAGCCCACGACGCCACGTTCACCGGCGGCGGCAAGCAGTACGACGATGCGAGCGTCGTACTGCTTCAGCGTCCGTAAGTCGGGAAGCCCTGTCCCGGGTACCGCGGCGCGTACTGCGGAGGCTCCAGCGGCCGTACGACGTCCTGGACCGGCCTCGGCGTAGCGCGCGTGTGCTGCCAGTCGCTGACCTGCAGCATCATCAGCGACGCCCCGACCGCGGACACGATCAGCAGTACGGTCGCGACCGTGAACCCGATGTCGACACCCAGTGCGACCCGGACCATGAAGTCCTGCATGTCGTAGAGGTCGGCGTACGGCCTGTCCGTGTTGTCGGTCACCTGGATCAGGCGGACGAACCAGATGATGAAGCCGATCACCGCGAGCGACCCACCGCCGACGACGATCACCCAGAAGCCGATCCACGCCGACCACCACCCGTACAACAGGGTGCGCATCCGACCGGTCCGGGCCACTCCGGGCTGCTCCGGCGGCTCGCTGGCCCGGGCGACGTCCTCGACGATCTGGAGCGGGTACCAGAACTGCACGACCGGGCAGAACCAGGCTCCGACGACCCAGCCGTTCGACCGCCGCTGTAGACCACGCATCGGGTCCACCGGTCGCGGTGCGGCGGGTGAGTGCAGGAAGTCGAGGTTCTCGCGGGCCTGCCAGAGCCAGATCAGGAACGCGATCCCGGTCCCCATCAGCAGGTAGCTGACCAGGTCCAGCAGCGGGCCGGAGCCGGAGACCGACTCGATGCCGCGGTCGAGTTCGTCCTCCGAGAGCAGTCCGTACACGAAGCGCTTCACTTCGTCGTACGAGCGCCAGAGCAGCACCGACTGGATCACCGCCGCCACGCAGGTCAGCCCCATCAGCACGATGCTCACGATCGCCACCTTGCGTAGCGGCCGGTAGCGCGGCAGCGGCTGATGCGACAGCGGCTGGAACGGACCTGATCCCTGATACGGCCACGGATACGGCTGCGTCACCCTTCCACCTCCCCGCAGCCAAAGTTAGCCCACGGCCGGATTCAGACTGCGGCGAACGTCTCCCGCACCGCGGGCGCGGCCAGCTCCCGATCGGCCGCCGACAGCCCGATCCGCGTCCGCCGATCCAGTACGTCGTCCTCGGTCAGCGCCCCTTCGTGCCGCACGGCGAACCGCAGCTCGGCGTACGTCGTCCGCAGCCCCGGCGCGATCGGGTCCTGCAACTCCGGCGGACCGGCGATCACCTGCGGCGCCTCGACGCCGTACCGCTGCACGAACCGCGCCGGCGCCTTCACCGCTGCCAACCGGACCCGGTCCGCCGCGCCGACGAGCGGGATGCGGTGCGTCTCGCAGGGGCGTCGTACGTCGAGACTCGACTGCGCGAGCGCCGTGTCGAGGGCGTCCTGCGCCATCCGGCGGTACGTGGTGAGCTTGCCGCCGACGATCGTCACCACGCCGTCCGGGCTGGTGACCACCGCGTGCCGCCGGGAGATGTCGGCCGTCTTGTCCTCACCCTTGTGATGACCGGTGTCGAGCAGCGGGCGCAGTCCGGCGTACGTCCCGAGGAGGTCCGCGCGGGTCACGGGCTGCTGGACGGCCGCGCTGATCGTGTTCAGCAGGAAGTCGATCTCCGCGTCGGTCGCGTGCGGTACGTCGCTCACCGGGCCCGGCGCCTCCTCGTCGGTGAGGCCGACGTACACCCGGTCGTCGGGAGCCGGGATCGCCATCACGACGCGGCGCAGCTCGCCCGGGACCGGCACGGTGAGGATCGCGGAGAGGCCGCCGAAGACGGACTGCGGGAGCACCAGGTGGGTGCCGCGGCTCGGCCGGAGCTTGATGCCGGAGGCAACCTGATCGGCCCAGATCCCGGCCGCGTTGATCACGATCCGCGCGTCCACCGGGATCCGGTCGCCGGTCAACTGGTCGACCAGCACGGCCCCACGGCCGGTGACGTCGGTCGCCGCGACCCGGGTCAGGATGCGGGCGCCGTACTGCGCCGCGGTCCGGGCGATCGCGACGACCAGGCGCGCGTCGTCGTACAACTGGCCGTCCCAGGTCAGGAAGCCGCCGCGCAGTCCCTCCGGGCGCAGCGTCGGCGCGTAGCGGAGCAGCTCGGCCGAACTCACGCGGCGGGAGTGCGGCAGGTAGTCGTCGCTGGTCCGGGCGAAGGTGCGGAGGATGTCGCCACCGAGGAACGCCGACCGCAGCATCGCCGCCTGCGCGAAACTTGCCTGTGGCAACCACGGCGCGATCTGCGGGATCGGGTGCACCAGGTGCGGCGCGGTCGTCTTCATCAGGATGCCGCGCTCGACCGCGCTCTCGTAGGCGATCCCGAGGTGCCCGGAGGCGATGTACCGCAGGCCGCCGTGCACGAGCTTCGAGCTCCACCGGCTGGTCCCGAACGCGAGGTCGGTCTTCTCCACCAGGGCAACGGACAGACCGCGCGCGGCCGCGTCCAGAGCGACGCCGGCGCCGGTCACCCCACCGCCGATCACGAGCACGTCGACCTCGGTCAGCGACGCGAGCTCACGGGAACGCCGGGCCGCGTTCAGGCTGGCGTTCCCGAGGCTGATCATGGCCGGAGGTACCGATCGACCATCACGCGCAGCTCCTCGTCGAGCTTCGGGTACTCGTCCTTCTCGGCCATCACCGGCCCGGACACCGCCGACGCGAGCGCGATCAGGATGACCTGCCGCGCCAGCCAGACCGGATCGCCCTCGCGGATCGAGTCGTCGGCCTGTCCCTGCCGGATGCCCTCCTCGAGCAGCGCCAGGTGCGCGACCGTGCTGCTGCCGCGGCGCTCCAGCAGGTACGGCGTGAGGAACTCGGGGTCGAGCTCGATGATCTTCCGCATCAACGGGTGCACCCGGGTCTTCGCGACCACCTCGACGACGCCCTCGACCAGCCGGGCCCGGCCGTCGGCGGCGTCCGGCTGGAACGCCGACACCAGCGCGATCGTCCACTCCCGGGTCATCAGCGCCGCGACCACGGCCTGCACGTTCGGCCAGCGCCGGTACAGGGTCGCGCGCGAGACCTCGGCATGCCGGGCGATATCGGCCATCGTCATCCGGCGCATCCCGATCGCGAGCAGCAGCTCGTAGGCCGCGTCCAGGATCCGCTCCTCGCCGATCGCATTCGCGGGCGCGGGACGGGAGCTGGTCTCTTGATCCGAGTCGCTGCTACGCTGAGACATCACATGCCAAAGTGTATCAGCGCCTTCGGTTTCCCGGAACTGTGCATCGGCATCCTGGAACTGTCCAGGGGAGGTGGGAGCCAGGGGGTTCCACCTCCCCTGGACGCTACCTCGCGGAACCGCCGAAAGGGAGTCAGCGATGACGGAATCCGACCTCCCGGTGGTGCAACTCACGCCCGGCCGCTGGGGTGACCCGGCGCACCCGGTCGAGCTCCCGTCCGCGGCCGTCGACGCCCTCAAGCACCTGGGGGTACGTCGCCCCGCCGGCGGAACCGTCGCTCCGGCGGACCGCCCCGGGCTGACCGACAGCCAGCTCGGGTTCCTGACCGGCATCGTCGGGACCGACCACGTGGCGACCGACCTCGACTCGCGCTGGGCGCACACCCGCGGCTACTCGACCACCGACCTGCTCCGGGACCGCGCCGGCGACACCTCCGACATGCCGGACGCCGTCGTCTACCCGGCGTCCCACGACGAGGTCGCCACTCTGCTCGCCGGATGCGCCGCCGCCGGGCTCGCGGTGGTCCCGTACTCCGGAGGCACCTCCGTCGTCGGCGGCCTCGCCCCCGGGCGGCGCTTCGTCACCGTCGACCTGCGCCGGCTCGACCGCCTCCTCGAGCTCGACGAGATCTCCCGCACAGCCACGCTGCAGGCCGGCGTTCGCGGCACGGCCGCCGAGGCGCTGCTCGCCGAGCGCGGTTACACCCTCGGACACTTCCCGCAGTCCTACGAGGGCGCGTCCATCGGCGGGTACGCCGCCGCGCGGTCGAGCGGCCAGTCCTCGGCCGGGTACGGCCGGTTCGACCAGATGGTGGTCGGGCTGACGCTCGCGACCCCGCGCGGCACGGTCGAGCTCGGTCGGGCTCCGATGTCCGCGGCCGGTCCCGACCTGCGCCAGCTCGTGCTCGGGTCCGAGGGTGCGTTCGGGATCATCACGTCGGTCGTCGTACGCATCCGGCCGCGACCGGTCGAGCGGCATTTCGAGGGCTGGCGGTTCGGTTCCTTCGACGCCGGGCTGACCGCCGTCCGGCGGCTCGCGCAGGACGGGCCGTTGCCGACCGTGCTCCGGCTGTCGGACGAGGCCGAGACCGCGGTGAACCTGGCCGACCCGGATGTGCTCGGCGGCGGGTCCGGCGGGGTGCTCGCGATCATCGGCTTCGACGGTCCGTACAACCAGGCGACCGCCGACGTCCTGACGGCGGCGGGCGGCGAGAACCTCGGCGAAGGTCCGGGCGAGACGTGGCGAGTCGGCCGGTACCGCGCGCCGTACCTGCGGGATCCGCTGCTCGACGAGGGCGCGCTGGTGGAGACCTTGGAGACCGCGGCGTTCTGGTCGCGAATCCCCGCGCTGAAGGCGGCCGTCACCGAGGCGCTCGTCGGTGCGCTGAGCGCGACACCGCCGCTGCTGCTGTGCCACATCTCCCACGTGTACGAGACCGGTGCTTCGCTCTACTTCACCGTGATCTGCGCCCAGGCGGACGATCCGGTCGCCCAGTGGCGATCAGCGAAGGCCGCGGCCAACCAGGCAATCGCCACGGCCGACGGCACGATCTCCCACCACCACGGCGTCGGCACCGACCACCGCGACGCTTACGAAGCCGAGATCGGCCCGCTGGCGGTCGAAGCCCTTCAAGCGGTCAAACGCACACTCGACCCCGACACAGTCCTGAACCCAGGCATCCTGCTACCCGAGAGCTAACGGCTGCCTCCCGCCGGCTCAGCCGCGCTCTTTGCCTTTCCCACCCAGGGCGTCGCCGATCCGGCGGCCCGTCTGCTTCTTCTCACCCTTCCCTTGGTCAGCGCCCTTGCCCAGCGCCTGGTCGGGGTCCGCAAGCCACCCGCTCTTGATCTTGGTGCCGTTCGGGTCGCTCTGCGTGCCACCCAGCCCGGCCTGGAACTGCTTCTCGTCGAAACGGGAGCGGCCGTCGTCGCCGCTCTCGTGGACGTTCCTGCCCTCAGCCATGTCCTTCTCCCCGGTGTTGTCGTCGGAACTCGCAGCGTAGGCACGCGGCGGGGTCAGCATGTGCAAGTTCGATGCTGATGGCAACGCTTGACATCAAGTTTACTTGAGGTACGAGCGTTGCGACATGAGTCCTGAACTGTCTGATCGACCTGTTGCACTGATCACCGGTGCCTCCGCCGGCCTCGGTCTGGCGCTCGCGCACGGGCTGGCCGATCGTGGCTGGGCGCTGGTGATCGACGCCCGTGGCGCCGAGGCGCTCAAAGACGCGGCCGACGCGCTGGCCGACCGAACCGACGTCGTACCGCTGGCCGGGGACGTGACTGATCCGGAGCATCGGGGTGACCTGGTGGACGCGATCACCGAGCTCGGCCGGCTCGACCTGCTGATCAACAACGCCAGCTATCTCGGACCGAGTCCGCTGCAAGCGCTCGCAGCCGCGGACCTCGACGAGCTGCGCCGGGTTTACGAGGTCGACGTACTCGCGCCGATCGCACTGACCCAGGCAATGCTTCCCGCACTGACCGCAGCGTCCGGGGTGCTGATCAACATCAGCTCCGACGCCGCAGTGGAGGCCTATGAGACGTGGGGCGGATACGGGTCCGCCAAGGCTGCACTGGACCACGCGACCCGAGTGTTGGCAGCTGAGCATCCTGCGCTGGCCGTGTACGCCGTCGACCCGGGTGATCTGCGGACCGCGATGCACCAGGCCGCCTTCCCCGGTGAGGACATCTCGGACCGGCCGGAGCCCGCGACCGTCGTACCGGCGTTCCTGCAGTTGCTCGACAGCCGGCCGGACAGCGGTAGGTACCGAGCAGCTGAGTTCGCGTCGGCGGTGACGACGTGACAGTAAATCCACACACTGGGCACCCGCACACCAGGTTCGACCTGCCGGACTCACTGAACGCTCATGAACCACCGGAGGCTCGCGGCTTGTCGCGGGACCAGGTGAAGCTGCTGGTCGCGGAGGGGTCGACCGTCACGCACACCCGCTTCGACCGGATCGGTGAGCACCTGCGCCCCGGTGACCTGTTGCTGGTCAACACGTCCGGCACACTGCCCGCGGCCGTCGACGGTACGACGTACACCGTGCACTTCTCCACACCTCTCGACGACGGGACGTGGGTAGTGGAGTTGCGCCGTGACGGCGGACCGATGTTCGACGGTGCCGTTGGTGACCGGGTGGAACTCCCGGAGGGTGCGCTGACGCTACTGGCGCCGTACCAAGCGGAGTCGAACCGCCTGTGGATCGCGAAGCCGCCGGTGGCCGACGTGCTCGGTTACCTGCAGCGGAACGGGCGGCCGATCACCTACAACTACGTTGGCAAGCAGTGGCCGCTCGCGTCGTACCAGACCGTGTTCGCGCGGGAGCCGGGCAGCGCCGAGATGCCCAGTGCGGCACGGCCGTTCAGTTTCGAGCTTGTCAGCCATCTGGCGTCACAAGGCGTCCTGATCGCGCCGATCCTCCTGCACTGCGGCGTCTCCTCGCAGGAGAGTCACGAACCACCCACACCCGAGCGGTACGACGTACCCGCGCACACGGCCCGCCTCGTGAACTGGGTGAAGGCCAACGGCGGCCGGGTGATCGCGGTGGGTACCACCGCGGTCCGGGCCATCGAGTCAGCGATCGGAGCAGACGGCACCGTCACGCCGGCCCACGGCTGGACCGATCTCGTCCTCGGCCCCGACAGGCAGCCGCAGATCGTCGACGGCCTCATCACCGGCTGGCATGCCCCCGAGGCGTCACATCTCATGCTCCTCGAGTCAGTCGTCGGCGCCGAACAGGTGCAGCACGTGTACGACGCCGCCGTACAAGAGCACTACCTCTGGCACGAGTTCGGCGACGCCTGCCTCATGCTGCGGTGACCATCTGGTTGCAGAGCTCCCATACGGCCGCACGATTGCGTGCGTCGAGAACGCTGTCCGGCCAGGTGGTCTCGGCGGCGTTCGTGTCGAAGTACTTCGCGGTGACGCCTTCCACCTGAGGGCTCGAGGCCAGGTGGATGCTTGATCGAGCGGCCTTCGCGATGTCCTTCAACAGCACCGGGCCGACGACTCGGAGCGCCGGCACGACTGGGCGGTAGGCCCACGGGAACGCGCGCATCGGCATCGCGAGATTCCCCGGCGTCGACGCGTGGCCCGGGTAGGCGACGTTCACGGTGATGCCGTCCGTGGTGCGTGCGAACTCGTAGCTCATCGCCATCAACGCGGTCTTGCAGTGGTTGTACTGGCTGAAGGTCCAGCCGAGGAATCGCCGCTCTGCCTGCAGATTCGTGACGTCGAGCGGACCGTTCGGCAGACCGCCGGTGAGGTTGACGACCCGCCCCGCGCCGGCCGTGAGTTGTGGCAGTAGCAGCCGGGTGAGCAGGTACGGCGTGAGCACGTTCGCGGCGAACGTCAGCTCGACACCGTCGGACGTGAGCTGACGCGCGGGTGGCGCGTAGCCGAAGTTGTTCACCAGGACGTGCAGCGACTGGTGGCGCTGGGCAACGATCTCGGCGAGCGCGTGGACGCCGTCCTGGCGGGTGAGGTCGGCGGCGATCGCTTCCGCCGTACCCGAGGTCTGTTGCTGGACCCGCTCGGCCGCGGCTGTCGCGCGCTCGGGGTCCCGGCCGACCAGGATCACGTGTGCGCCGCGGGCGGCGAGCCCGCGGGCGGTCTCCCAGCCGATTCCGCCGGTGCTCCCGGTGATCAGCGCCGTCTTTCCGTGCACCATTGCCTCCTGATGTCGAAACTGTCACTCGGTGACAGAATAGGCAACAGGAGTAGTTAAGTACACTCGGGGTCGTGACAGGACTTCGGGCCCGGACCCGCGACGCGGTCCGGGCGCAGCTGGCGGCGCTGTCCATCGAGCTGTTCCTCGAGCGCGGGTACGACGCGACGACGGTGGACGACATCGCGGCAGCGGCCGGGATGTCGAAACGGAGCTTCTTCCGGTACTTCGGGACGAAGGACGACGTGGTGTTCCACGGCGCCGACGACGTCGCGGAGCGCATCGCGCGCGAGCTCGAGCTCGCCGAGGGCGACGACTGGGCCTGCCTGCAGACGGTGCTGACCGCCTGGCAGGACCAGATCTACACGTCCGGCCGGGTGGTCGAACTCGTGGAGTCCGCTCCGGCGCTGCGGGCGCGGATGGTGGACAAGCGCGACGAACTCCGCCGGCTGATCAGCGCGGCGCTGCTCGCCCGGCCTGGTTCCACGCTGGACGCGTTCGGCGCGGATCTCCTGACCGAGGCGGCCGGCGCCGTACTGGATGCTGCTGCGCAGGAATGGTTGCGCAGCGGCGGCGACCGCGCGGCGCTGATCGCCCGTGGCTTCGCGGAGCTCAGGAAGCCTTGGCCG
Organism: Kribbella sp. NPDC054772; assembly: GCF_053611945.1. Taxonomy (NCBI): domain Bacteria; kingdom Bacillati; phylum Actinomycetota; class Actinomycetes; order Propionibacteriales; family Kribbellaceae; genus Kribbella; species Kribbella sp. NPDC054772. Next base: position 288,679 of record NZ_JBSHBJ010000005.1, read on the forward strand.
CCGGCTTCGGCTGCGAGATCCGATTGACGGTGTGCTCGGCGGCCTCGAGGACGGTGACTGCGCTGGGAGTTTCCGGTGTGGGTGATTTGGCCGGATGGCGCTCGTTGCCGGGCCGGGCCCGTTTGTCCACTGCGCGTGGGCTCATGACGATGTCCTTACCAAGTGTGGTCCCCCGTCGGGACGTCACCTGATTAGACAAGCGTCGACACCCACTTGTCACCGTCATTAATTCAACTGAAGGTAACTTGTGGCATAGGCCGCATCCGGCGGCTCCGCGCCTACTGCGCGGCACTCGGCACGGCACCTCGCTGCACGGGTGCAAAGGCCACGATGCTCCGCATCGAGACCTTCGCCCCCGCGCACCGATGCACCGCACCGAGCACCTGCTCGCTACGGCGCGGAGCCGCCGAATACGGCCTAGGCCGCTTGTTTGTTGCGGCGTTTGTGTTTGGAGAGCTGGAGGAAGATCCAGGCGACCGCCGCGCCGACGACGAAGCCGCCGAGGTGGCCTTCCCACGAGACGTTCGGGATGGCGAAGGACAGGACCGCGGTGACGGCGACGTACATCAGGATCCAGGTGATGTCCAAGCCGCGGGCCCGGCTGATCACCAGCAGGGCGCCGACCAGGCCGAGGACCGCGCCGGACGCGCCGAGGGTGGCGCCGCCGGGCGCGGACAGGATCCAGACCGCGATGCTGCCGCCGATCGCGGACAACAGGTACAGGATCAGGAACCGGACCCGGCCGAGCATCTGCTCCAGCGGTGGACCGAGCTGCCAGAGCATGAACAGGTTCGAGAAGATGTGGAAGATCTGCCAGTGCGTGAACGTCGAGGTGAGCAGCCGCCACGGCTCGCTGTCCACCAGCGCCGGCACCATCACCAGGTCGTTGAGGATCTGTGGGCTGCCGACGTGCACGAGGATGAAGACGAGCACGTTGAGGGCCAGCAGCGTCGACGTCACGAGCTGCGGGTTGCCGCGCTGCAGTCCACCGAGTGAGGTCCGCTTCTTGGGCACCGAGCGAACGCCCTCGTTGAAGCAGTTCGGGCACTGGAAGCCGACGGAAGCGCTGTTCATGCACGACGGGCAGATCGGCCGGTCGCAGCGCTGGCAGCGCACCCCGGCGGGCCGATCCGGGTGCCGGTAGCAGACGGTCTCGGTCACGCGGGTGTGTCCCTCTCTGGGAACCCGGGGCCGGTGGCGTGCCGGCCCCGCAGGTCAATTCAGGCGTTCTTGCGCTCGACGACGACCTTGTTGATGACGATCGGCTCGAGCGGCCGGTCGCCAGGAGCGGTCGGCGCGGTCGCGATCGCGTCCACGACCTTCTTCGACTCGTCGTCGACGACCTCACCGAAGATCGTGTGCTTGCGGTTCAGGTGCGACGTCGGGACCACGGTGACGAAGAACTGCGACCCGTTGGTGCCGCGGCCGTACTGGATGCCGGCGTTCGCCATCGCGAGCAGGTACGGACGGTCGAACTGGAGCTCCGGGTGGATCTCGTCGTCGAACTGGTACCCCGGCGTGCCGGTGCCGGTGCCGAGCGGGCAGCCGCCCTGGATCATGAACCCGTCGATGACCCGGTGGAAGCCGAGGCCGTCGTAGAACGGCCGGGTGACCTGCTGGCCGGTCTCCGGGTCGGTCCACTCCTTCGTGCCCTCGGCCAGACCGACGAAGTTGCTCACCGTCTTCGGCGCCTGGTTGGGGAACAACCTGATGACGACGTCGCCCTTGCTCGTCTGCAGGGTTGCGTACAGCTCTTCGGCCACGGGAGTCACTCCTAGTCGGTTACTACAGGTACGCCTCGATCCTGTCATGCCACTCCAAGAAAATGAGCAACAACCCACCCCGTGGTCGCTCTGTGCCCCTCTGTGCGGCGCGGCGGGGGGCAGATGTGTGGAAAAGGCCGGGTGGGGGCACCAGGTGAATGGCTCGCGACGTCGTACGATGCAGATGAAGCCGGATTTGTCCAGAGTCGTAACCAGAACGAGCCCATGACGCCGATGGGCGGGAGAGCTGCCTGCCGGGGCAGGCGGCATCGAGGAGGGAACCGTGGGTTTGAGGAAGTCCAAGGGCAGGGTCGAGACCGCCAAGGACCGGGTCCGGCCGCTCGCCGAGTCGGCGAGCGAGAAGCTCGGACCGGCCGTCGGCCAGGTTCGTGATCACCTCGGTCCGGCCGTGGGCACCGCACGGGAGAAGGTGTCGCCGTACGCGGAGAAGGCTGTCGAGCGGGGCGCGCACCTCGCGCACCAGGCGGTCGAGAAGGCCGGACCGGTGCTCGACGACGCGCTCGCCAGGGTCGGCCCGGCCACCGAGCAGGCCGCCGAGAAGGCGCGCGGCCGGCTGAACGACGACGTCCTGCCGAAGGTGACCGCCGCGCTGGTGACCCTCGCGGCCGCCGCCGAGCCGGTCGTCGAGGAGACCAGCCGCCGGGGCAAGGCCACCAAGGCCGCGCTCAAGGGTGAGATCGACGTGCCGAAGAAGAAGAGCCACAAGCTCCGCAACGTGGCGCTGTTCCTGGGTCTCGGCGCACTGGCCGCGGCAGCGGTGAAGAAGCTGCTGACCCCGCCGGAGCCGGCCTGGCAGTCCACCCCGACCAGCGGCCGCGACTACAGCTCCGCCCCGGCCGGTACGACGTCCCGCCCGACCGACACCACATCCGGTGCGGCCACCTCGGCGTCGTCCGGATCGTCGTCGGCCACGTCCGCGAACGGCAAGAGCGACGCCAAGCCGGACGCTCCGAAGGCGGACGCCGCCAAGGGTGACGGTGCGAAGCCCGCCGCGCCCAAGGCCGACGCTCCGAAGGCTGAGGCCCCGAAGGCGGAGAGCGCCGAGGCCAAGGCCGACGAGGTGAACGCCGCGTCGAACGGCACCGCGAAGAAGGCCACCACCAGGAAGTCGACGGGTTCCGGCGACAGCCGGCCCAGCGACTCCTGATACCACCGCAACGGCTGACACCACCGCAACGGCGAAGGGGGGGCCGCGGGCGCGCGGGCCGGGGCGCCGGCGGGGGGGGGGGGGCCCACTGGGGGCGGTTTGTGCGGGGGGGGGGGGGGGCGGGGGCGCTAACGATGTGGGGCGGTGTC